>NZ_JBSAXF010000061.1:0-9829 GCF_053427845.1 Burkholderia sp. AW49-1
CGTCTGGATACTGTCAACCTATTCCAGGACTTGACAGTGCCGCGCGCCGCGGAGGCGCGCAGGATGCCCGGACTTACGCGAAGTTCTTCGCTGCGAAGTCCCAGTTCACGATGTTCCAGAACGCTTCGACGAACTTCGGACGTGCGTTGCGGTAGTCGATGTAGTACGCGTGTTCCCACACGTCGATCGTCAGCAGCGGCTTGTCGGCCGTCGTCAGCGGCGTGGCGGCGTTGCTCGTCGACACGATGTCGAGCGAACCGTCGGCCTTCTTCACGAGCCATGCCCAGCCCGAACCGAACGTGCCGACCGCGGCCTTCGTGAACGCTTCCTTGAATGCGTCGTACGAACCCCACTTCGCGTTGATCGCGTCGCCCAGCGCGCCCGACGGTGCGCCGCCGCCGTTCGGCGACAGGCTGTTCCAGAAGAACGTGTGGTTCCAGATTTGCGCGGCGTTGTTGAAGATGCCGCCCGACGACTTCTTCACGATCTCTTCCAGCGACAGGTTTTCGAATTCCGTGCCCGGGATCAGATTGTTCAGGTTCGTCACATATGCCTGGTGATGCTTGCCGTAGTGATACTCGATCGTCTCTTTCGAGATGGTCGGCGCGAGTGCGTCTTCAGCGTACGGGAGCGGCGGGAGCGTATGAGCCATGGCGATTCCTTCGTTGAGTATGTAGGGAGGCTGTGTTGAATGCTGCCGAGCGTCCGATTGTAGGCGAGTCCGAATATCCCCGCAAACTCACGGGCATTTATCCGCGGTATGCAGAAAATCGCCGCTGGCGCTTCATCCGGCAGGACGAGACGACGATGCGCAGCATCCGTTCCCGCGTCCGGCGTCCGGTATATCCGCACCGCCGGGCGCGCGGCCTTCGTTTCGCTTGCGCCGTCGTCGTCAGATCGTGTCGGACAGCCGCGGCTGCACGTCGGCGAGCGACACGTCGGCCGAGCCTTCGGCGAGATGCACGGTAAGTCGGCGCTGCGGCTTCAGCGCGCTCGGCGCGCGCACCGCGCGGCCGGTCTGCGTGTCGATCAGCGCCGCATAGCCGCGCTCGAGCGTGCGCTGCGGGCTCAGCACCTCGAGCCGCGCCGCGCAGGCCGATACGCGCGCGGTATCGCGCTCGTGTCGGCGCTGCAGCGCCACCGCGAGACGTTGCGACAGCCCGGCGAGTACCTGACGCGCCTGCGCCGGGTCGGGCCGCGCGCGCTGCCAGCGCAATTGCGCGAGCGCGAAACGCGCACGCGCATCGCGCACCGGCCGCGACGCCGCCGACGCGAGCCGCACCGCCAGCTGTTCGACGTGCGTGCGTTGCCGCTGCAGCCGTTCGGCCGGGCTGACCAGCCGGCGCGCGAGCCAGTCGAGCTGCTGCGCACGCTGCTCGAGCCCGCGTTCCAGGCTGCGCGCAAGCGCGCGCTGACGGTCGGCAACCTCGCGCAACAGCAACGCGCGCTGCGGACTCGCCAGCTCGGCCGCGCCGGTCGGCGTCGGCGCGCGCAGGTCGGCCGCGAAGTCCGCGATCGTGAAATCGGTTTCGTGGCCGACGCCGCTGACGACCGGCAGTTCGCTCGCCGCGATCGCTCGTGCGAGCGCTTCGTCGTTGAACGACCACAGATCCTCGATCGACCCGCCGCCGCGACAGACGAGCAGCACGTCGACCTCGCGCCGCGCATTCGCGGTCTGCACGGCCGCGACGAGCTTTTCGGCGGAACCGGCACCCTGCACGGGCGCCGGATAGACGATCACCGGAATGTGCGGCGCGCGGCGCGCGAGCGTGGTCAGCACGTCGCGCAGCGCGGCGGCCTGCAGCGACGTGACGATGCCGATCGCGCGCGGATGCGCCGGCAGCGGCCGCTTGCGCTCGGCAGCGAACAGCCCCTCGGCCTCGAGCTGCGCCTTCAGCCGCAGGAACGCCTCGTACAGACGCCCTTGGCCCGTGCGCCGCACGGCCTCGACGTTGAGCTGCACTTCGCCGCGCGGCTCGTACATCGTGACGACCGCGCGCACCTCGATCCGGTCGCCTTCGCGCGGCGTGAATTCCGCGTACTGCGCGCGACCGCGGAACATCACGCAGCGCATCTGCGCCTGCTGATCCTTGATCGAGAAATACCAGTGGCCGCTCGCGGCGCGCGTGAAATTCGACACTTCGCCCGAGATCCACAGCAGCGGAAACGAGCGCTCGAGCGTCGTCGAAATCGCGCGATTGAGCGCCGAAACGGGAATCACTTCGTCACCGCCGCGCGTGGCGCCGGGAGCGGAAAAAGGAGAGTCGGAAAGCATGGGCGGTCGGATGAATGCTGGCGGCGACACGATAGTCCGACACGCGCGCGGCGTCCAGCGCCGGCCGCGCGCACCGCAACACGCCGAAGGTGTCCACACTTTGGCAATCGTCCGCCAAAAGCACTTGAAAACCCCGAAAAAAACCAGACAATTCGATGTAACACTTTGATTTTTATATATTTTTAAACATTACGGTTTTGTTCGACGCCGATTCGAAGTCCATCCGGCGGGCGTTTGGCGCGAGCGGGCGGCGAGTTTTTCACAGAGTTATCCACAAGCCGTTCCGATCCGCCCCCATCGAATGCGTCGCCCGGCCGCGCTTGCCGCGCCCGCGTGCGGCGCGCTAGAGTGCCGCCTTCCGAAGACCTTGCGGCATGCGCCGCCCAACGGAGAATCCGTCTTGATGAATCCGTCCCACGCCGCGGTGCACGACGCGCCGCATCCGGCCCGATGAGCGCGCCCGGCGGCCCGCTCGCGCGGCTCGAAGCAGGCCTCACGCGCGAATGGCAGCGACGCGGCGCCCTCGCCTGGGCGCTCACGCCGTTCGCGTGCGTGTTCGGCCTGTGCGCGGCGCTGCGCCGCACGGCCTATGCGCAGGGCTGGAAGCAACCGGTCGACGTCGGCGTGCCCGTCGTCGTGGTCGGCAACGTGACCGTCGGCGGCACCGGCAAGACGCCGACCGTGATCGCGCTCGTCGACGCGCTGCGCGCGGCCGGGTTCACGCCGGGCGTCGTGTCGCGCGGCTACGGCGCGAACGTGAAGGCACCCACCGCGGTCACACCCGCATCGCGCGCGAGCGCGGGTGGCGACGAGCCGCTGCTGATCGCGCGCCGCACCGGCGCGCCCGTGTGGGTGTGCCCCGACCGCGTCGCGGCCGCACAGGCGCTGCGCGCCGCGCACCCGGACGTCGACGTGATCGTCAGCGACGACGGCCTCCAGCACTACCGTCTCGCACGCACGGTCGAGCTCGTCGTGTTCGACCACCGGCTCGGCGGCAACGGCTTCCTGCTGCCGGCCGGGCCGCTGCGCGAGCCGCTGTCGCGCCATCGCGACGCGACGCTCGTCAACGATCCGTACAGCGGTGCGCTGCCGCCGTGGCCCGACACCTATGCGCTGGCGCTCACGCCGGGCGCCGCGTGGCACCTCGACCAGCCGGCGCTGCGCCGTCCGCTGTCGCAGTTCGCGAACGAGCGCGTGCTCGCCGCGGCCGGCATCGGCGCGCCGGAACGCTTCTTCGCGACGCTGCGCGCGGCCGGGCTCGCACCGGCGACGCGCGCGCTGCCCGACCACTACGCGTTCGCCGACAATCCGTTCGTCGACGACGCGGTCGATGCGATCCTGATCACCGAGAAGGATGCAGTAAAATTGGGCGCTTCCTGGCGCGACGCTCGGCTGTGGGTCGTCCCCGTCGAAGCCGCGCTCGATCCTCGCCTCATTGCCCTCGTTGTGGAGAAACTCCGTGGACGCTCGCCTGCTTGAAATCCTTGTGTGCCCTATCTGCAAAGGCCCGCTCCACTATGACCGCGCCGCGCAGGAGCTGATCTGCAACGCGGACAAGCTCGCCTACCCGATCCGCGACGGCATCCCCGTGATGCTCGTCGACGAAGCGCGCCAGACCGTCGAAGGCACGCCGGTCGATCCCGCCGGCCCGGCCGGCAGCTGACGCCGCCCCCCTGCACCGGCGCCTGGCCGCGGTTCGCCGCGGCCGCGTGCCGGCCCCGGCCCCGGACGGCCTGCCTTCGACGCACCGCCCGCCCCGCTCTTCTCACCGCCCAGCCCCGATGACTCATCCGCAGCCCTTCATCGCCGTCATTCCTGCCCGGCTCGCGTCGACGCGTCTGCCGAACAAGCCGCTCGCCGACCTCGGCGGCAAGCCGATGGTCGTGCGCGTCGCCGAGCGCGCGCGCGAAGCGGGCGCGCAGCAGGTGCTCGTCGCGTCCGACGCGCAGAGCGTGCTCGACGCGGCCCGCGAGCACGGTTTCGAAGCGGTGCTGACGCGCGCCGACCATCCGTCGGGCACCGACCGGCTCGCGGAAGTCGCCGCAACGTTCGGGTGGAGCGACGACACCGTCGTCGTCAACGTGCAGGGCGACGAACCGCTGATCGACCCGGCGCTCGTGCGCGACGTAGCGTCGCACCTCGCCGCGCATCCGGACTGCGCGATCGCGACCGCGGCGCACCCGATCCACGCCGCCGCCGACGTGTTCAACCCGAACATCGTGAAGGTCGCGCTCGACGCGCGCAACGTCGCGATGTACTTCTCGCGCGCGCCGATTCCGTGGAGCCGCGATGCGTACCAGCCGCACTGGCCCGACGTCTCGGCCATGCCGGCACCGGCCTTTCCGGTCCATCGTCACATCGGCCTCTACGCGTATCGCGCGCGTTTTCTGCGCACCTATCCGTCGCTCGCGCAGGCGCCGATCGAGCAGGCCGAGCAGCTCGAACAGCTGCGCGCGATGTGGCACGGCGAGCGCATCGCGGTGCTGATCACCGAACATGCGCCCGAAGCCGGCATCGACACGCCAGCCGATCTTGCACGCGTGCAGGCCCTTTTTCGGCCGGGTTCAAAATAACCCGTGGCATAATCAGGCGATTCTGCGAGCCGTCCGCGACCCGCGCGTCCTCGCTTGACCCCGCCACGGCCTGCCCGGCAGCCGCGCGTCGCTTTTCGCCGACGCGCCGCATCAGACCGGCCCGCCGCGCGCAAGGCAAGCCCCGCGCACGCTGTCGCCGACGCTTTTGCGTCTCGCCACACGAATCTACATACTGGAGATATCACCATGCGTTTGATCCTGTTGGGCGCGCCCGGCGCGGGAAAGGGCACCCAGGCAAACTTCATCAAGGAAAAGTTCGGCATCCCGCAAATCTCGACGGGCGACATGCTGCGCGCGGCCGTCAAGGCCGGCACGCCGCTCGGCATCGAGGCGAAGCGCTTCATGGACGAAGGCAAGCTCGTGACGGACGACCTGATCATCGGTCTCGTGAAGGAGCGCCTGAAGGAAGCCGATTGTGCGAACGGCTATCTGTTCGATGGCTTCCCGCGCACGATCGCGCAGGCTGACGCGATGAAGGAAGCCGGCGTCGCGATCGATTACGTGCTCGAAATCGACGTCCCGTTCTCGGAGATCGTCGAGCGCATGAGCGGCCGCCGCACGCATCCGGCGTCGGGCCGCACGTACCACGTCAAGTTCAACCCGCCGAAGGTCGAGGGCGTGGACGACGTGACGGGCGAGCCGCTGATCCAGCGCGACGACGACAAGGAAGAAACCGTCAAGAAGCGTCTCGAAGTGTACGAAGCGCAGACCAAGCCGCTCATCAAGTATTACGGCGACTGGGCGCAGCGCGGCGAGGAAAACGGCCTGAAGGCCCCGCAGTATCGCAAGATCTCGGGCCTCGGCAGCGTCGATGAAATCCGCGAGCGTGCGTTCGACGCACTGAAGTAAGCAGCGCGTCGTGCACCGCAAGCCGCCCTTCCGGGCGGTTTTTTTTTCGTCTGCTGCAGCCGTTTCGTCTGACCTGGGTTCGCACGACCGTGCCGCACTGGCCGGCGCGCGACGGCGCCCCGTACAATCGATCGAACGCGTGCGCCGCGTAGCCCGGCGCACCGGCCTTTCCTCCGATCGACCGGCATCGGACCCAACCAAGGAGACAGTGATGGAGATTCGCGGCAACGTCTTTCTGATCACGGGCGGCGCATCGGGCCTCGGCGCCGGGACGGCCCGCATGCTCGCGCAGGCCGGCGGCAAGGTCGTGCTCGCCGACCTGAACGAGGCGGCCGGCACGGCGCTCGCGACCGAGCTGGGCGGCCTGTTCGTGCGCTGCGACGTGTCGAGCGAGGCCGATGCGCAGGCGGCCGTCGAGGCCGCGACGCGCGCGGGCACGCTGCGCGGCCTCGTGAACTGCGCGGGCATCGCGCCCGCCGCGAAAACCGTCGGCAAGGACGGCGCGCATCCGCTCGACGTATTCGCGAAGACGATCAACGTGAACCTGGTCGGCACCTTCAACATGATCCGGCTCGCGGCCGCTGCGATGGCTGCGACCGCGCCGAACGACGGTGGCGAGCGCGGCGTGATCGTCAGCACCGCGTCGGTCGCGGCCTACGACGGACAGATCGGCCAGGCCGCATACGCGGCGTCGAAGGCCGGCGTCGCGGGCATGACGCTGCCGATCGCACGCGACCTGTCGCGCAGCGGCATCCGCGTGATGACGATCGCACCCGGGCTGTTCGAGACGCCGATGCTGCTCGGCATGCCGAAGGACGTGCAGGACGCGCTCGGCGCGATGGTGCCGTTCCCGCCGCGGCTCGGCAAACCGGACGAATACGCGATGCTGGTGCGGCAGATCGTCGAAAACCCGATGCTCAACGGCGAAGTGATCCGCCTCGACGGCGCGATCCGGATGCAGCCGAAGTAAGGGCCACGCAATTGCAAATGAAAAACGCCCGCGATGCGGGCGTTTCCACGTTCGGCGCTTCGGCGCTACCGCGACGGCTCAGTCCTCGCCGTCGCGCTGCATCCGCTGCCGCAACTCGGTCACCTGCGATTCGACGACGGTCGCGTCGTCCGCATCGGGCCGCTCGCCGAGATACTGCTCGAGATCCTCGAGCGCAGGGCGCAGATAGTCGAGCCGCGCATAGGCGAAGCCGCGGTCGCGCACCTCGTCGAGCTGTTCCGGCAGCAGGATCACGAGCCGCTGCTGCACGGCAAGCAGCCGCTGCCAGCGTTCCGTCTGCAGGTAAATCGTCTTCAGGTTGCGCAGCATCCGCGCGATGATCTCGCGGCTCGTGGCCGGCTGCAGCAGCGCGCGCAACGCGCTGTCGACCGCGCCCGCCGCACGCGCGACGTACGGCTCGAGCATCTCGACCATCTCGGCTTCGGACAGCGAATGGCCGTTGGTCGGATCGATGATCAGGTCGCCGTCCGGCAGCGTCACGCGCAGCAGGAAGTGGCCGGGGAACGACACGCCGCGCGCCGGCACGCCGATCTGCTCGGCGAGCTCCAGGTACAGCACCGACAGCGAGATCGGAATCCCGCGCCGCCGCTTCAGCACCGCGTTCAGGTGGCTGTTATCGGGGTCGTAGTAATCGTTGTGATTGCACGCGAAGCCGAGTTCGCGGAAGAAGAACTCGTTCAGCGCGGCGACGCGGTCCTTCAGTTCCGCATCGTCGGCGAGCCGGCGGCGCAGCCGCGCGGCCAGCATGTCGATTTCGGCCAGCGTGCCCTGCAGGTCGAGGTCGGGATACGCGTCCTGTGCGAGCGACAGCGCCGTTTCCGTGACGGGCAGACTGTCGTCGTCCGCCACGAGCGTGCTGAAGTAGTCGAGGACGCGGGTCATTGCGGTCGTCACTTGGCGCGCCTTCTGAAGTAAGCGTATTTGAAGCCCATCACCCACAACATACCGAAATATAGTGCAGCGAACAGCACCAGGCAGGCTGCCATCAGCGCAATGCGATCGAGCGGCTGCGCGCGCATGCCGGTCCAGTCGAAGCTGATCGCGCACCAGTGCATCAGGCCCGCGAGCACGAGCGCCGCGCCGATCAGCTGCATGAAGAAGCGCAGCCAGCCCGGCGACGGCTGGTAGATGCCGCGCTTGCGCAGCCCGAGGAACAGCAGCAGCGAGTTCAGGCATGCGCCGACGCCGATGCTCAGCGTGAGGCCCGCATGGCCGATCAGCGGCACGAACACGTAGTTCGAGATCTGCGTGACGATCAGCACGCCGATCGCGATCTTCACGGGCGTCTTGATGTCCTGCTTCGCGTAGAAGCCCGGCGCGAGGATCTTGATCAGGATGATGCCGACGAGGCCGATCCCGTAGGTCGCGAGCGCGCGTGCGACCATCGTGACCGTATGCGCGTCGAACTTGCCGTAGTTGAACAGCGTCGCGGTGAGCGGCGTCGCGAAGAAGAACAGCGCGAGCGCGCTCGGCGCCGCGAGCAGGAACGTGACGCGCAGCCCCCAGTCGAGCAGTGCCGAATACTCGTGCGAATCGGCGTCGACGTGCGCCTTCGACAGGCTCGGCAGCAGGATCGTGCCGAGCGCGACGCCGAGCAGCGCGGTCGGGAATTCCATCAGGCGGTCGGCATAGTTGATCCACGACACGGCGCCCTGCCCGAGCCGCGACGCGATGTTGGTGTTGATGATCAGCGACAGTTGCGCGACCGACACCGCGAACGTCGCGGGCACCATCTTCGCGAGCACGCGCTTCACGCCGGGATGACGCAGCGCGCGCACCGGGTTGAGGCCGATCAGCGGCACCATGTCGATCTTCTTCAGCCCCGGCAGCTGCACGATGAACTGCAGCACGCCGCCGACGATGACGGCCCATGCGAGCGCGTAGACCGGCACCTTCAGGTGCGGCGCGACGAACACGGCCGCGGCGATGAACGCGACGTTGAGCAGCACCGGCGCGAACGCCGGCAGCGAGAAGCTCTTGTAGGTATTCAGCACGCCGGACGCGAGCGTCGTCAGCGAGATGAATACGATGTACGGGAACATGATCCGCGTCATCGTGACCGCGAGCGGGAACGCCTGCCCGTCGGTATGCAGGCCGGACGCGACGGCGAACACGACCCACGACGCGCCGGCGATCCCGAGGACCGACAGCACGGCGAGCGCCCAGGCGAGCACGGTCGACATCGCGTCGACGAGCGCCTTGGTCGCGTCGTGCCCCTGCTGGTTCTTGAACTCGGCCAGGATCGGCACGAACGCCTGCGAGAACGCGCCTTCGGCGGACAGGCGGCGCAGCAGGTTCGGGATGCGGAAAGCGACGTAGAACGCGTCGGTGTATTGACTGGCGCCGAACGCACGGGCGATCAGCGTCTCGCGGGCCAGTCCGGTCACGCGCGACAGCAGCGTGAAGCCGCTGACCGTCAGCAGGGCTCGGAATAGATTCATGGGGCGCTTATTATACGGACGTTGCGTGTCCCGGCACGGACGGATGCCGAAAAGGGCCCACGTCGCCGGCGCCCCCGTCCGGCCGACGTCACGTTGACCTTGCCACGCGCTTGATTTTGTTGCTATAATCGCCGGTTTCTGAGCCTGTTACATGCACGGCGCCTGTCGTTTTCATGTCTCGGCCTCGGTTAAAATCACCGTTTTTTATGCGCCCCTGGGCAATCGTTCTCAGGGGACGGATCGAAAAGCAGCGCTTGGCCGTCAGGCTCCAAGCTCTGGAAACAGGACAGGATAAGGAACCGTCATGGCTAACTCCGCACAAGCACGCAAGCGCGCCCGCCAAGCCGCGAAGGCAAATTCGCACAACTCGGCGCTGCGCTCGAAATTCCGTACCGCGATCAAGTCGGTTCGCAAGGCTGTTGAAGCCGGCGACCAGGCAAAGGCTGCCGAGCTGTTCAAGGCTGCCGTGAAGACGATCGACACGATCGCCGACAAGAAGATCGTTCACAAGAACAAGGCCGCTCGCAGCAAGAGCCGCCTCGCCGCAGCCGTCAAGGGTCTGCAGGCAGCAGCGTAAATCCGGTGCGCCCGCTCTCGCGGGCGTTCCTGTTTCCTGCGATCGCAAAAAAGCCCGCCTAGGCGGGCTTTTTGTCGTGCGTCG
>NZ_JBSAXF010000062.1:0-8653 GCF_053427845.1 Burkholderia sp. AW49-1
TCGGTGACCCGACACCGGGGCTGCGCCGCTCCGGTGTTCGCATCGACCGGATCGCGCACGATCGCGCACTCGCCGCAGCCGCACGTGTTACTGATCGGCGAAAACGACAAAAACCTTCCATGAGCATGGTGTTCAACTGACCTGAGAGAACAAAGATGAAGAACAGGCAATTCGTGTGGTTTCCGATCGCCGTATTGATCGGTCTGATACTGGCCGGTTGTGGCGGCAACGATTCTCCGGCTCCGGGCGCCCAGGGAACGTCGAGCGAAACGACCGGCACGATGCCGCCGCCGGGGGCTCCGAGCGGAGGGGCCGGCACGACCGCCGCCTCGAACCTCGAGTGCGATCCGGTCTATCAGCAAGGTGACACCGTAAAGCTGCATATGTATACGCAGGCGACGTCGCAAAGTCCGGCCGTCGACAATGGCCTGTACACGCGCACCTACGGGCCGGCAACGTTCGAAGGCGTCGCGCTTACTCAGCAAGCCGAAACATCGACCGGTTCGCCGATCCAGACGAATCACTATTATCTCGTCGGCAACGGCGCGCGCGCGAATTACGGCGGCGAGGTTTACAGTTCGGGCACCCTCGCGTTGCGGGACGTCAACTCGCCGCCGTATGTCGAGACGATCGGGTTGTCGGGAAGCGAGACTGCGAACTACGTCGATACGCCCGTCATTCCGTCAGGCGGCGCCCAGACGGCGGTATCGATCCAGCGCGCGTACATCGCGCGCGAAACGGTCACCCTGAAGAACGGCAAGGTGTTCGCAAGCGCGTGTCACTATCACGTCACCGAGACGTTCTCCAATCCGGCGCTGAACAGCACGACGGTCGCCGACGACTGGCTCGCGCCAGGCGTCGGTCTGGTCAAGTCGGTCGCCAATGTCGGCGGCACCCAGATCATCACTCGTGAGCTCGAGTCGGCGACCGTTGGGGGCAAGTCGTATTGAGCGAGGTAGCCCTGACGCTCACGCGCGTGCCGTCAATGATGCGTGTACAACCGAGGCGCCGCGGCGTGACTCTGGATCGCGGCTCCCGAGTCGGCCGCCGCCCCGTATGCGGGCCCATAGCCCGACGCATCGGCCTGCGGCGACGATTCGGAAGACCGGATGCGTGCCTCGGCCTGCTGGATCGATTGCGGATAGTGAATGTCCTTTCGGGCCGGGTTGTAACCGGCCTGCTCGACCTGTGTGATCTGGGCACGGACTTCCGCGCGGGTCAGGCCGCTGCTCGATTGAGCTGCGGATGCGAATGCGGGGATAATGGCCGCCGCCAGCACGATGGTACGGATAGCGAATTTCATGATCTCGACCTCCAGTGAACAGGGTCGGCATCCGAGAACATCTCTTCTGCCTTGAGGACAGCATGCTCGCTAAAGCTGAAGGCAATGTTAACTTCGCATTCTTGAACGCATCGGATATGAAAGACAGGGGCGGACCCGGAATCGCCGCTTCGGTCGCGCCGATCACGGCAATGTAACGCGCACGCCGAACCCGCTGCCGTTCAACCCGTCGATGTACGTCAGACTCCCGCCGAGTTTGGCCACGATGCGCGCGACGATCGACAGCCCCAGGCCGCTGCCGCTTTCGTCGTGATCCGCGCCGCGAAAGAAGCGATCCTGCAGTCGGGACAGATTTTCGTTCGAGACGCCGGGTCCGTCGTCCCGTACCTGCAGGTGGATCGCGCCGGCATCCTGCCACGACGTGATTTCGACGCGCCCTTGTTCGCGGCCGTACTTGATCGCGTTATCGACGAGATTGTCGAGCAGGACGCGCACCAGCGTTGACGGCGCATGTGCGATAACCGGACCGACGACGCGTGAAATCAGTGAAATCTGCTTGCGATCAGCGCGCGCCTGATGGTCGTCGATGCAGGTCTGCACTACGCGTGCGAGATCGACCTCCTCGCCGGGCATCGGGACGGCTTCGTCAAGTCGCGCCAGTGCAAGCAACTGGTCCGCCAGATGCGTGCTTCGGTCTACGCCTTCGACGACTCGCTGCATCGCGCGCCGCTGACGGTCCGGATCGCGCGCCGTGAGCGCGACCTGCGCCTGAACCTTGAGCGCGGCGAGCGGGGTTTTGAGCTCGTGTGCGGCGTCGCTGGTGAATGCACGCTCGCGATCGAGCGAGCCGCGCAGGCGTTGCAGCAACGTGTTCAGGGCGGCCACCAGGGGCCGCACCTCGTCGGGAATGCCCTTCGTGCCGATCGCATCGAGGCTGTCGGGCGAACGTGCATCGATTGCCTCCGACAGCGTCCGCAGCGGCGTCAGGCTGCGTCCGATCGCCAGCCAGATCAACACGGCCAGCACGGGCAACGCGAAAGCGAGCGGCCGGGCGACACGGCGCGCCACCTCCGCAGACAAGTCCGAACGGTGCGTGCGTTGTTCGAAGATGCGCACGGTACGACCGCGCGCGGCATCGGTCAGCACGTACGCGTGCCATTTCGGATTGCCGAACCGGATCGGGTTCGACGCGGCAGCGGGAAACACCGGCAGATCGAGCGAGTCAAGCCCCGGACTGGCGGCCAGGATGCGTCCGCCCGCGTCACTGATCTGATACAGCATGCGCGGTGATGCATCGTTGTCGCCGTCGTTGTCTTCCCCCGAGCCGAGAACGATGTCCGCGAAGACCGGCAGATCGGATGCATCGAGCGCGACGAACGCTCTTGCGATCTGCTCGAGGCGGGTTTCGTCCCATTCCTCCGCTTCGTGAATCGCCTGGCGATAGCTCGACACCAGCGAATACGCCCAGACCACCACGACGCCCGACAGCACCAGTAAGGTCAGCCGTTGCCGGATCGAGCGCATCACGACGCTTTCTCCACCACGTAGCCGACACCTCGAATCGTGCGGATCAATTCGGCGCCCAGTTTCTTGCGCAGATTCGACACATGCACTTCGATCGCATTGCTTTCGATTTCTTCGTTCCAGCCATAGAGGCTGTCCTGGAGCTGCGTACGCGAGAGCGGGCGGCCCTGATTCGCCAGCAGTTCGACCAGCAACGCGCATTCGCGCGACGTCAGCGCGATCCGTTCGGTGCCGCGCGTCACCGTCATCAGCGAGGGATCGACCGACAGGTCGCCATATTCGATCGTCTCGGTGCTGCGGCCCTGCGAGCGTCGCACGAGCGCGCGGCAACGGGCGATCAGTTCGGTCAGGTCGAACGGCTTGCCGATGTAGTCGTCGGCGCCCGCGCTCAGGCCGCTCACGCGATCGGCCACGGTGTCGCGCGCGGTCATGACCAGCACCGGCGTATGGTCGCGGCGCTTGCGAAGCCAGTCGAGCAATTCAACTCCCGACATGCGGGGCAGGCCGAGATCGAGCACGACGAGGTCATACGGCGTGGTTTCGAGCGCGAGCTGCGCATGCCTGCCGTCGTGCGCCCAGTCGACCGTCATGCCGGCCTCGATCAGGCCATCCTCCACCCCGCTGCCGATCAGCTTGTCGTCTTCCACGAGTAACACCCGCATGGTGTCGCGTTCCTTTTAGTCGGGACATGGCGTCCATTGGCGCACGATAACCGCAGGAACCGACCGGCATCAAGCACGACGAGGAATGATCCGGTCCTTAAGAATCCGTTAACGTCGGCGTTCTATGGTCGCAGTCACCGACACTCGCAACCGAATCGACGACCATGACCAGGCTACCGTTCCGACTCCGTTTTTGCGCAACGCTGGGCGCGTTGCTTTTCGTGGCTGCCGCGCCGGCGTCCGCAGGCGAGATCAAGACGCTGATGCGAGACATGAAGCACGCGATGCAGGGTGCCATGAACAGCCGGACGATTCCGGAAATGAACGGCTACGTGGCCCGGCTCGAAAGCGATGCGCAGCAGGCGAGCCGCCAGCGGTATCGCGACGACCAACCGACATACGACGAAGGCATGCGCACATTGCGGGATGAATTGACCGCGGTCGACCGAGCCATCCAGGCCAACGATCTACCCGCCGCAAAGCAGGCGTTGCGCCGGATCGACGGTACGAAAAAGCACTATCACAACCTGCTCGGATAACCCGAGCAGCGTACCCTTTCGCCACTGAAAAGGCATTTCCGTCATGAAAAATGTTACCCGCTATCCCATGTCGATGAGTTTGCTGCACTGGCTGCTGGCCGCCGCGCTGATCGGCAACCTGATCGTCGGCTTGCTGCTGGACGACAATGAAGACCTCGTCGGCCTGCACAAGTCGATCGGCATTGTCATTCTTGGACTCGTGGCGGTTCGTATCGTGAATCGGCTGCGCATGCGACGCAGCCTCCCGCCATCAGTCAATCCGGCCGGTACGCTGAACCATTTCGCGGAACGCAGCGTCCACGGGCTGCTTTATGTGCTGATGTTCGCCATCCCCGTGCTCGGGTGGATGAAGACGAATGCGGCCGGGCACACGGTCAGTTGCTTCGGGCTCTTCTCGCTGCCTACCCTGGTGCCCAAGAGTCGCGAACTGTCGCATTGGCTGGGGCAATTGCACGCGCTGACGGCTTACGGGCTGGCCGCGCTGGTGGGCTTGCACGTGCTGGGCGCGGTGGCGCACAAGCTGTTCAAGTCCGAGAACGTGTTGCCGCGCATCCTGCCTTTGCCCGCGCGCCTCGCCCGGCAACGCGTCCCGTCCGGTGTCCGAGATTGAACGTCGAGCCAGCGCCTCACTCTTCGCGGACCGCGAACCATCACGCCATTGTCCACGTCGGCGGCCTTCGTCTTCGCCACTGCCCGGATGTCGGCGTGCCATGCCGCGGGCAGTGAAATACAAACCCGCCCAGACGTCCGAAATTTCTTGATCCGGCTTGATTCGTGGACGGATGACCTAGATTCAATCGTGATTGCTCTGATTCCATATCGGTTCCCGTTTCGGTGGCTACCGCGAATTTCCTCAGATCCTGGCCAATAAGGCATCGAGGCATCCGCCCCCTTCCGGTCCACGTGACCCCTGTCTCGGGATTCCGGTATGTGGTCTCGACCTTTCCGAGTGTGTGCGACCGGAGTTTCTTACGATTAACGAGCGCACGGATGTCGACTCCGCTTGCCGTGAGCAATGCCAGTACCCGCTTTACAATTAACTACGCGTCGTGATCCCGCGCCGTGTCGATAACACGTTTCAATTTCTCCGTATGTAACGTCGGCAAGTTTCCAGCAAGATTAGACATAAAAGTCTCGGCTCGAATGCGTTCCACTATCGAAATCCCATGCTTCATGCCACGCTCGATCGCCATGTCAAGTAAGTGGGGTGACGGGGTGATCGACGACACACGAATTGCGTCCGTCAATCCCTTCCGGATTCCGACGCCTGCCATCGAATTCTCTCCGCACACCCCCTGTGCGAGGCCAAGGTCGTAAGCCAGAATGTAGATGTGTCCTTCCATTCCGTCGAATTCCCTCTGTATTGCCTCCCCGGAATCTCCCCTTAACGCCAGAAAAATTCGATACCATACGGAATCCCACTCCCCACCAATTTCGTCTGCGCAGTAATCACCCAGAATATTCGTCAACTCATTCCATTTTTTGAGATCCGAAGATGTCATCGCATAGACGCAGGTTGGATTAAAGGCCATGGTCGATATGTCTTCGCCCACATTCAACAACTCAAGCAATTTTTAATTTAAATATTGATATGAAAAGTGGGGGTTCGATGTCTTTCGCTTGAACCCCGCAATGTGGCTACCTGGTGAGTACGATTTCAACCCGTCGGTTGCGGGCACGGCCCTCGGCCGTCGCATTGGGGGCAACCGGATCTGCAGCGCCGCGACCGGTAACCTTCAGCGATTTCGACTTCAGCCCGTGCGCCATTAGATAGCCCGCGACGGTTTCGGCGCGGCGCATCGACAGATCGAGGTTGGAGGCGGCGCTGCCAACCGAGTCCGTATAGCCGGTAACCGCAACATGTGAATACGTGCGGTC
Organism: Burkholderia sp. AW49-1; assembly: GCF_053427845.1. Lineage (NCBI taxonomy): Bacteria > Pseudomonadati > Pseudomonadota > Betaproteobacteria > Burkholderiales > Burkholderiaceae > Burkholderia > Burkholderia sp. AW49-1. Next base: position 5,886 of record NZ_JBSAXF010000062.1, read on the forward strand.
TTCTCGATTGCTCAGCATCCTGTCCAGCGATTCAGACGCGCCCGGTGCGAGCGTAGCGATGCCCGTCGCGAACAGCGCGTCGCCCGCAAAGCTCATTTGGTCGACGGGGACTGGTGCAGGCGCCGGTTCAGCGGACGGTGCCGACGCCGTAGCAGCCACACCGCACTGGAACACCAGCATCACGGGGTCGGATTCGTCGCGCAGTGCACGGCCCGAATCAACGATGCGCACGGGTTGGTCGCTGCAAATCCTGCGGGCAACCTTCATGCAAGTTTGCGAGGTGGACAGCAGCCCCTGGCAGTCGACGCGGAACGTGCGCACGCCGTCGCGCGGCAGAAGCTCGGAGGCGTTGTAGGTCGGTCCGGATGCAGAACAGCCCGCCAGAAAGGCGGCAGATATCAACGAAGTGGCATACGACAATTTCATGGTTGTCTCTCGTATGGAGCGGATACATTGCAGACAAGAATTACGGTGCATCGGCAGCTGTTTTTGCAAAACCGATTATTTGTCGACCGAAAGCCATCTGGCCTCCGGTCGACTCCATCTCTACCAACACTTACCACTGATACGCTGCACCGACGCCAACACTGGTGCCTTGCGAGCTATAACCCGCGCCAATCTTCCCCTTGACGTTTTGAGTAAACCGGATGGATGCACCGAACGCCACGGCCTGTTGGCCCTTATACGTGCCTGCACCGATGCCTACTGCGATTGTTTTGCCGAGGTCTACGTCAGGAATCATCGTCAACGCCGTGGCAGCGGCAACACCGGCATATGCGGCCTTCGCCACCTGGTTCACCTGATTTGATACCGCATTGATCCGTTGATCAGTGTATTGATTCGACTGCGACATCGATTCATTCAACTGATTCAGGTTGACCGCGTCGGTGCCTTGCGTACCGGGTGCGACGTTGGTGATCTGGCGCTGTTGCGTATCGCTGCCTACCGACACTACATTCGAGCGACCTCCGTCCGTCGAATTCGCACCGATCGCCACGGAGTTCGAGCCGGCCGTCACGGACGGCCGATCGCTTCCGGTACCGTTCATGTCGGCCGCGACGCCGTTGCTGTTGGCCGTGCGCGTCTGGTTCTGGTTGATCGTCGTCGACAACTGGTTCACCGTGTTACTGATGTTCGTCACGCCGGTCGACAGCGAGGCCACCGAACTGTTCGTCGTGCTCAGGCCAGTCGACAGCGAACCGATGCCGGTTGAAGTCGACGTGGACAGCGACGTCACCGTACTGTTCGTCGAGCTCAGCCCCGTCGACAGCGAGTTGATCGCGGTCGAGGTCGATGTGGACAGCGACGTGAGGTTGCTGTTGGTCGAACTCAGGCTGGTGGACAGCGAGCCGATACCCGTCGACAGCGACGAGATGTTCGACGCGGTCGACGTCGACAGGCTGTTGACCGCCTGGTTCGTCGCGTTGAGCTGGCTGCCGTTGACTGCGTCCGTGCTCGTGGCCGATACCTGGCCTGCGGCGACGTTCGTGATCTGACGTTCCGCACCCGGTGCGCCGACGCTCACCACGCTCGTCGGCGTACTGCCGGCGAACAGGTACGTGACACCGCCGATCGTCACGCTCGACGTCGCGTTGGCGTTGCCCGTGATCGAATTCGTGCCGAGCGCGACGTCGTTCACGTTCTTCGCGACCGCGTTCGAACCGAAGGCCAGCGAGCCTGCTGCTGCTGCAGTCGACGTGTTGCCGAGGGCGATCGAGCCGTCGCCGGCCGCCGTATTGGTATTGCCGAGCGCTACCGCGCCGATGCCGGTTGCCGTGTTGTTCGCCCCCATCGCCACCGCTCCGGTGCCGGTAGCAACGTTCGGATCACCGATCGCCACCGCACCGTCGCCGCTTGCGGTGTTCGCGACGCCGATCGACACGGCCTTGCCGCCGGTTGCCGAAGCGCTCTGGCCGATCGCGACCGCGCCGTCCGACGACGCGTGCGAACCGTCGCCGACCGCGACGCTGCTGGCGCCAGACGCGCTGGCATTCGTGCCGGCAGCGAGCGCGTTGATGCCGGTTGCACCGTTGTTGGTGTAGTTGGCTTGCTGCGTGCCATTGTCGTTGACGCTGTAGTAATGCGTCTTGGCGGCTTCGATCGAGGTCGAGGTCGAGGTCGACAGCGATGTGATCGCGCTATTGGCCGAACTCAGACCGGTGGACAGCGAGCCGATACCCGTCGAAGTCGACGTGGACAGCGAGCTGATCGAGCTGTTTGCCGACGACAGACCTGTCGACGTCGAGGTCGACAACGAGGCGACCGAGCTATTGGTCGAGCTCAACCCCGTCGACAGCGAGTTGATGCCCGTCGAGGTCGACGTGGACAGCGAACTGATCGAACTTGTTGCCGACGACAGACCGGTCGACGTCGAAGTCGAGAGTGAAGCGACCGAGCTATCGGTCGAGCTCAGGCCGGTCGACAGCGAGTTGATGCCCGTCGAGGTCGAGGTGGACAACGAGCTGATCGAGCTGGTTGCCGACGAGATGCCGGTCGACGTGGAGGTCGACAGCGAAGCGACCGAGCTGTCGGTCGAGCTGAGGCCCGTGGACAGCGAATTGATGCCGGTCGAGGTCGAGGTGGACAACGAGCTGATCGAGCTGGTTGCCGACGAGAGGCCAGTCGACGTCGAAGTCGAGAGCGAGGCCACCGAGCTATCGGTCGAGCTGAGGCCCGTGGACAGCGAGTTGATGCCCGTCGAAGTCGAGGTGGACAGCGAGCTGATGGAGCTGTTCGCCGACGAGAGGCCGGTCGACGTGGAGGTCGAC
>NZ_JBSAXF010000063.1:0-6607 GCF_053427845.1 Burkholderia sp. AW49-1
ATACACCGGAACCGGCTCGCCGCTGCGCACCTGAGCAGGTACCGTGAGGGTCGCCGTGATCGGCTCCGTCGTTGCATCGACCGTCACGCGGTGCGTCGCGGTATGCGTGCGACCGGCCGCATCCTTGACTGCCAACGAAATCTCCCGCACACCCGCATTCGACGGCGCGGTCAATTCGACGTCGTGAGTCGTCGCCGTGGCCGGCGAAAAACCCTCCGCTCGCCATTCATAAGTCAGGTCCCTGCCTGACGAGTCCGCACCCGACAGCATCAGCTTCGAACCGGCTTGCACCGTGACCGGGCCCGTGATTCTCGCCTGCGGCGCCGGACTGCCGCCACCGTACTCGTCCAGCATCGTGTTGATTCCAGCGACCAGATCGGGCTGCGTGCCAATCGACCGGTCGCCATTCGGCAGCGGCGTACCTGTCTCCGCCAGGATCCTGCGCATCACGCCCGGTGGCACGTTGCCGATCCCTTCCGTCCTCGCAACGCTCTGCATCACGGCAGCCGTTGCCGCGACGATCGGATTGGCAGACGACGTTCCCGAATACGAATCCGTATATCCCTGCTTGGGATTCCAACGATCGTATGACGTCGTCGTTACATTCCAGCCCCAACTGTACACATCCACGCGCGACCCATAATCCGAATAGGATGCCCGTCGACCGGTCTTCGGATCCGCCGCCCCGACCATGATGGCACCCGAGTCGTTCCTGCTTCGGTCGAACCGCCCCTGGAAATAGGGATCGTCCAGGTTGATATTGCCGTTCGCGGCGGCTTCGATAACGTGGATGCCCCGTTCGTGAGTCAAATAGCGAATGGCACTGACCACGTCCGGGTAATAATCCACTGGCACGAAGCAAGTCGCTTTGCAACCAAAAATCGGATCAAGGCCGTTGATTTGGTAGTGAATCCCGATCTGGATCACATCGCCCGACCGAAGCAGGTTCGCGAGATCAAGCAACTGCATGCCACCGCCATATTTCGAATACCCAATGGCTGCCCCATAGGCGATTCCTGTCGTGCCAAAACCGTTGTTCTTCGACACCATCGTGCCCACGGACTTCGTGTCATGGTCACCTACCGCGTGCGCGCCCTCGTTCCAGTGTTTGATGAACGGATCGGGCAAATCGACGTGTCCGAATTCCCAGTGACTGGTTTCCACCGACACAATGCGAGCCCGGCTACCGTCGCCCCCCGGATGCCTCCAGGCCTCCTCGGCATTGACGCCGCCAATCCTGTAGCCCGGCGCGATCGCGCTCGGCGCGTACAGGTAAGATTGTTTTGGCGTGTAGTCCGGCGGATTGGCGCGCGTGAGCTGAGTGATCGGCACCGCGTCATCGTCGATTTCATGGGGCGGTACTTTCAGGTAGGCCTCTTCCACAAGCGGATTGGCCTTGACTTTATTCAGCAACGCCTCGGCTTGCGCCACCGACAGCGTGCTGACGTCCACCGTGTAGTAACGGGTCAGGCCATAGCGCCGATACGCATCGACAGTCGCGACTGTGCGAGTTGTGGGCAGCGGAAATTCAGGGGCCAGCGTGGGCAATGTGTGTCGAAGCTGATCCAGATCACGACGTGCAATCGGATCTCCACTGCTTTTCGTCTGAATCTCGCCCATCTCCTGCTTGAGCTGCACGACCAACCGGTCGAACGGATACAGGCCCGATTGCGCCCAACTAGGCGCTCCTCCGACCAGACAACCTACCAGGCACACCAGGCCACCGATCACGCGCAATGCACCACGATTCATCGTCCCCTCCTCCCGACCCGATATCAGCGAACAGACGCGCTTCCCCGCTACGCGAACTGCGAGTCAATGAGCGCTTCACCGTGTCGATTCGTCGTCATGCATCCACGATGCCTGCAACCGCCACCCAGCAGTATTCGCGCCGGCGAACAAACGCATGAAGACAATCGCAATCGTGTTGCCCTATGCGGGAGCGAGCCGCATCGCGCACAACCGGCAATTGCGCTGCGACTCGTTTCAATTCGGGTCGACTTACGCCCGGCTTTTTACTGGCATGGCCCGACCCGGGTCCACGGGCTGGCTGGCGGCGCCGTGCCCTTGGTCCACCAGCCGGCACGATAAACCGATCCCTGGTAGGTCACTTCCTTGCCGCCCTCGAACGCGCGCGCAGCGGAATACGGCACCGGTACGTTGCTCACCAGCGTCCACGCATCGTTGCGGTCCGGTGCAGCCGTGCCCGTCGAATAGCCCGCCTGCCAGATCACGTTCTGGTAGCTCACCCGCTCGCCGCCGTTATAACTCCTGCCTTGCCAGGCCGGAACGCCCGTGGCGGCCGGATCCCGGTAATCGCACGTGCCGCCCCCATCCGATGGCGTGACCGTTACGGGTACCGGTGCCGAAGTCGTCGATGCGCCCTGACTCGTCGTCGCCTTGCCCGTCACGTTGTAGCTGCCCGCCGCCACGTTCTGCCAGTCGTACCTATATGGCGTGGCGCTCGCCTCGCCCAGCCTGATGCCGCCGTTGAAATACTCGACCTTGCTGATCGTCGCGCCGGTCACGCTCGCGCTCGACGTCAGCCTCACCGTGGCCGGTGCGCTACCGCTGACGTGCGGCGGGTTCAGACTAATGCTCGGCAGCGGCACCGGTGTCCCGCCCTCCGCCGGCGATACCGTCACCGTTCGGTTGGGTACCGGAAGAGAATTGCCGTGATCGTCCGACACGGTTACGCCAATGACCCCGTTGGTTGGCTGGGTAACCGCCGCCGCCGTGTAGTTACCGCTAGGTTGGTTGCCGATCGAGCCATCGAACAACGCCGACGTGCGTGACCACACATAACTCAGCGGCCGCCCCGTCTCGCTCTTCGCATCGACATGCACCGGAACCGGCTCGCCGCTACGCACCTGACCAGGCACGGTGAGCGTGGCGGTGATTGGCTGAGGTGGCGGCTCGGGAGCGACGATACCCATCGCACTACTGTAGCCCTGCTTCAGCCAGATCCGGTTTGCAACCAGATCCGTAGCGTTATAGTGAATATCGTTTCCGGCTCGCACGCCAATCCGCACGTAATTGCCATGACTCCGGTTCAACGTGTCCGCCAATTCCCTTGCCCAGATTTGCGGTTGAACGTTCGCGTCGGTAATGGGATGTCGGACATCGACGACTTCCGTTCCCCGCGCGTTGCCGCCCATCACGCGAAAGCGTACGGCATCGCCGACATTCGGCGCGAAGCCCGATTCGAGATACGGATTCGAATCGATCCACGGAAAACCGGGCTCGACGGTATCGCCGACGATCGTGATGTCGCTGCAATTGAAGAAACCTTCATTACCCGCGTCTCTGCGCTGCCAGTAGCTCACCAGCACCGCATCGCCCGTCCTGCCGGCCGGAATGGGTACGTTATACCGGGTGAAGGTCGTGACGTCCGGGAGACGACCGCCTCCGTTCGCCGGCTCCGGGTACGGCGCGGATATTTCGTCGAGCTTGTCGAGATCGCTCCACCGAAGCGGGCGCGACGGATCGTACGAGGGCTTTGACAGGTACTCACGCATCACCGCCGGAACGTGCGCCTGCGTGTTGTCCCAGCGGAGTTCGATCTTGCCATCCTTCGGCACGACCCGGGTCTTGCGCCAGACCGTCGCAGGCGCGTTGTCGAGTCCGACCTTTTGGGGATCACCGGCTGCGCAGATCAGCCCGTCCGGAACGGCTCTCCGCACATCCTCCTCCTTCTCGCCCATGCCGGCCGGATTCGCGGCAACCTCGTTCCATTGCTGAAATGGATAGACACGATTCCCTCCTTGCTGGAAGGCGGTACGACAATCGTCATGCGGAATCCCCGAGCCGTCCGCGGGGTAATCGTAACCTCGCTCCAGCCTGCATTGATACTGACGAGCAATGGGTACACCGACCGCGCCGTGCGCGACCGCTTCCTGTATCCCCGCAAACATGACCTGTACGCACAGCAGTAATCCGCACATCATCCGGATTGTCACGTACATTCCGCTACTTTCACTGTTTTCACGAAATCTCGACATCATGCCTCCTCTCAATCGGCAAGTCAGAGTTCGAATTTCTTCTCCGCAGCCGTGTCAGCAATTCAATTGCATCGTTGCAAACGTCCCGAATCATTGCGCGATTCCGCCCGTCCCGGTAATGAAGTAGGCGCCTCCCGCCGTGACCAGCCACGCATTCGTCGCATTGGCCGCGTCCAGCGCCGGCAGGCCGAGTGCCTGCGAAGGCAGGTTCTGCAGGCTCCAGCTGCCGCCGCCATCGTCGGTACGGAAAATCTGGCCCGATTCGCTCACAACCCATCCGATCGACGCGGTGACAAACTTGACGGCCAGCAGCGCTTCGCTGGTCGGCGACGTCGAGGCAGCCCAGGTCGCGCCACCATCGGTCGTCTTATAGATCCGCGTCGCGCCTCGACCGACGGCGAACCCGGTCGACGCTCCCCCGAACGAGACGCCCTTGAGCGCCGTACTGTTGGGCGCCAGGACGACATGCCAGCTTTGGCCGCCGTCGGTGGTTTGCAGGATCGAGCCGTTGTCGCTCACGGCGACAGCGTCATTGGAACCCGTGGCGTCGATGGCGTTCAGTGCGGGATCGCTCGTATTGCTGTGTTGCAGCGCCCAGGATTGACCGCCGTCAGTGGTGGCCAAGATGCTTTCTCCCGAACCAACGGCCCAGCCATGCTGCTGATCGACGAACTTGATGGCCACCAGCGTCGATGTTGAGCCGGTCGCAACGGGCTGCCATGTTGCACCACCATCGGAGGAAGACAGTACGTTGCGCTCGCTGTCCAGTGCCCAGACATGATTGCTGTCCACCGACGATATGCTGCGAATCGCATTGCCGGACGCGATCTGTATCGCCCACGTCAGCCCGCTATCCGTGGAATGGATCAGCGCGCCGCTCTCGCCGCCGATCCATCCGGACCGGGCATCGCCAAACGAAACCGTGTTCAGCGCGGTCGGGTCGATCGGCAGGCTCGGGGCGGTACACCAACCGGTGCCGGCCACTTCGCCCGCACACGGCAACTCGATCATTTCGTCCCTTTCGACGACTTGCAACGTCATGGAAGCCCCGGAGGATCCCGATGCGGGATTGGTCACGGTCAAGGTGACGGTATGTTGACCTGCTGCCGCATAGGTATGCGACGGAGCAGCATCACTGCTCGTCTCCCCGTCGCCGAAATCCCACGCGTAGCTGACAGCGCCACCGCCCGGGTTCTCGAAGCTGGCCGTGAGTTCGGCGGCGTCGCCCACCTTGACTTCCAGCGGCCCGTGAATCACGACACCGTGCGGGGGCAGCGGGGGTAACACGTCGATGCTCGCCGTTGCCGTTTCGGTGCGGCCGATGCTGTCGGTGACGGTCAGCGTGACCGTCCGGGCGCCGGCCGCTGCATAGGTGTGCGTGACATGCTGCCCCGTCGCGGCACTCGAGCCATCGCCGAAGTCCCACGTATACGACGTCACACTGCCGTTCGACGGGGGGTTCGCGTCGCCCGAGAATGGGACCGCGCTCTGCGCGCGAACCTCGTCCGGCGCGACAATCGTCGGTAGAAGCGGTGGATCCGGCGGATTAACCGGCGCGGTCACGATCGTGACGGTGGTGGTGCTGGTCGCACTGAGGCCCGCGGCATTGGTCGACGTCACCGACACCACGTAATGCCCCGTGGCGCCATATGCGTGTTGCGCGTTCGCTCCGGTTGCGGTTTGTCCATCGCCGAAATTCCACGCATAGGTCAGCGGCCCACCGCCGGCATTGGTCGAGATCGCGAGGAACGACAGTGCGCTGCCGGGCGCGGGAGAGGCGGTGCTGAGCAGCAGAATTGCCGGCGGTGACGGCGGTAACGGCTGTGCGGAAACCGTAATGGCGGTAGTCGACGTGGCGGCGGCACCGTGGACGTCGACGACCGTGAGCGTCACATTGAACGTGCCTGCCGATGCGTAAGCGTGGGCCACCTGCGGACCGGACGCGCTTGCACCGTCGCCGAACTGCCAGCCGTACTGGATGCCGGCGCCTGTCCCCGCGCCATGAAAACTGACTGGTCGGGTTGCCGCAGGCTGATGTGGGTCGATCGAAACGATCTGAGCCGTCGGAAGGTCTGGAACGGGTGCGACACCTTCGCTGCTCCGGGAAACATGATGGTCGCCGCATGCTGCGAGCAGGGCGAACAGGAATCCCAGGGGCCATTTTTCCAATCTCAAAAGCGCCATCTTTTCTCGCAAGCTCGAGATCATGATCAATATCCGCTTAAAATGTCAATTAAACAGATTTCACGCTTCCGGATACTGGCTTACAACATATCAATCGAACTACCAATCGATAATTAAAAATAACGGCATTTTTTCTTGATTCTTATTCCTCTTATTCCACCTCTTCCCATGCGGCAAGACAGAATAAGCCATCTCATCATTGCACTACCAAATTCCTACAAATATCTTTCTTCGTCATTGTGAGCCGACGGCTTGGCGTGCGAATCGTTCATAGCCTGAACAATAACCGCCCGATCTCGATCGACTTCAAGTTACAAGACACGTTAGTGAACTATTCAAATGACGGCCGGCCTTCCATGACGCCCCGAGACCATGATTCGCCGTAACGGCGCCCCCAGCATCGCATCCAGTGACAGCGCGGT
>NZ_JBSAXF010000064.1:0-6281 GCF_053427845.1 Burkholderia sp. AW49-1
GGACCTTCACGTTGTAATCGACCACTCTTTTCACTGGCACCAGGATTTTCATGCACACGCTCCAAAGTTACGAATACGACCAGAGGCCATTCTATAGCGAGGCCTCATGACTGCGCGGCCAAGCGGACCAATCCATCGCGGCTATCGAGGATAGCGCTCCTCTTGGGTGCGCCGACAATAGCGAACGGTCGTTCTATTTTAAAAGAGAAAAAACCCGGACGCAAAGCCCGGGTTTTCGATCATCGACTCTAATCGTCACCGGGCGCGCCCAGCACCACGTATCACCAGGCGGCGATGACCGCGCCGCCGAACTTCTGTTCGATGAACTGCTTCACTTCCGCGGAATGGTAGGCCGCGACCAGCTTCGCGACCCACGGCTTGCCCCGGTCGGCCTCGCGGATCGCGAGGATGTTCGCGTAAGGGCCGTTCGGGCCCTCGATCGCGATCGCGTCCTGTTTCGGCTTCAACCCCGCTTCCATCGCATAGTTGGTGTTGATCGCCGCAGCGTCGACGTCGCCGAGCGAGCGCGGAATCTGTGCCGCATCGAGTTCGACGATTTTCAGCTTGCGCGGATTGTCGACGATGTCGAGCGGCGTGGCCTTCAACCCGGCGTCCGCACGCAGCTTCAGCAGGCCCTGCTTCTGCAGCAACAGCAGCGCGCGGCCGCCATTGGTCGGGTCGTTCGGCACCGCGATGCGCGCGCCGGGCTTCAACTCGGCCAGCGACTTCACCCGCTTCGAATAGATGCCCATCGGGAACGTGACGGTATCCGCGACCTTGATCAGCTTGTAGCCGCGGTCCTTCACCTGCGCCTGCAGATAAGGATCGTGCTGGTAGCTGTTCGCGTCGAGATCGCCCGACGCGAGCGCCGCGTTCGGCTGCACGTAATCCGAGAATTCCACGATACGGATGTCGAGGCCGCTCTTGGCCGCGACCTTCTTCACCACGTCCATGATCTGCGCGTGCGGACCGCCCGTCACGCCCACCTTGATGGTTTCGGCCTGCGCGTGCGCGCTCACGAACAGCGCGGCCGCGCCGAGTGCGGCCGCGAGCTTCAGCATGAAACGTCGTTGCATCGTCTCCCCCTACCCATGAATGTCGTTATTACTTGTGACTCAGCCGACGCACGAGCCAGTCGCCGAACGATTGCACGATCTGCACGAACACGATCAGGATCGCGACGACCGTCCACATGACTTCCGGCAGATAGCGCTGGTAGCCGTAACGGATGCCGAGATCGCCGAGCCCGCCGCCGCCGATCGCACCGGCCATCGCCGAGTAGCCGACGAGCGACACGAACGTGATCGTCAGGCCAGCGACGATGCCGGGCAGCGATTCGGGCAGCAGCACCTTGAACACGATTTGCGACGTCGTCGCGCCCATCGACTGCGCGGCCTCGATCAGCCCGCGGTCGACTTCGCGCAGCGCCGTCTCGACCAGCCGCGCGACGAACGGCGCGGCCGCGAGGGTCAGCGGCACGACCGCCGCAGCCGTGCCGATCGACGACCCGGTGACGAGCCGCGTGAACGGAATGACCGCGACCAGCAGAATGATGAACGGCGTCGAGCGCACTGCGTTCACGATGCCGCCGAGCACGCGATTCACACCGAGGTTCTGCAGCACGCCCTGGCGGTCGGTCAGGTAGAGCAGCACGCCGAGCGGCATCCCGACGAGCGCGCCGACCGCTCCCGAGATGCCGACCATGATCAGCGTCTCCCAGAACGACTGCACGAACATATCGAACATCTCACTCAACATACGAAAGCTCCTCCACCACCACACCTTGCTCGCGCAGGAACGCGAGCGCCTGCCCGACCTTGCCCGGTTCGCCGCCCGCGAGCACCGCGAGCGAGCCGAACGCCTGCCCCTGGATCTCGTCGATCTGGCCGTGCAGGATGTTGAAATCGAGTTCGTACCGGCGAATCGTCTCCGACAGGATCGGCTGGTCGACACCCGAGCCGGTGAATGCGAGCCGCAGCAAATGCCCGCTGCCCGTCTTCAGCCGCTCGGCCACGCGTGCCTTGAGGGCGGGCGGCAGTTCCTGCGCGATCACGTCGCCGATCAGCGCGCGCGTCACTTCGTGATGCGGCTGCAGGAACACGTCGATCACGCGGCCTTCCTCGACCACGCGACCGGCGTCGAGCACCGCCACGCGATCGCACACCTGCTTGATCACTTCCATCTGGTGCGTGATCAGCACGATCGTCAGGCCGAGTTCCCGATTGATGCGCTTCAGCAAGTCGAGGATCGCACGCGTGGTCTCGGGATCGAGCGCCGACGTCGCTTCGTCCGACAGCAGCACCTTCGGCTTGCTCGCGAGCGCGCGGGCGATGCCGACGCGCTGCTTCTGACCGCCGCTGATCTGCGCCGGGTAGCGGTCCTTCTGCGCGGAAAGCCCGACGAGGTCGAGCAGCGGCAGCACGGCGGCCTCGATGTCGGCGCGGCTCGCGCCAGCCAGTTCGAGCGGCAACGCGACGTTGTCGAACACCGTGCGCGACGACAGCAGGTTGAAGTGCTGGAAGATCATGCCGATTTCGCGGCGCGCTTCGCGCAGTGCGCCGGCCGGCAGCAGCGTGAGATCGCGCCCGCCGACGACGACGTTACCTTCGGTCGGCCGCGTGAGCAGGTTGATGGTGCGCACGAGCGTGCTCTTGCCGGCGCCGCTTCGGCCGATGATGCCGAACACCTCGCCCTGCGGGATCGTCAGATTGACGTTGTGCAATGCGTCGACCCAGCCGGTCGGCCCAGGGAAACGCTGCGACAGATTGCGTAATTCGATCATGTAAACAAAACGGCGGCCGGCTGGCGAAGCCCGCCAGTCGGCCGCCGATGCATCTGGAATAGCCGGCGATTTTACCGCAAACGCCTCATTCCACTTAATAATCGATTTCGATCTTTTCATAACCGGACGAAATTAGAGGAGCACTGCTGGCCCACCGCATGCGTGCCGCGACTATGATCCGGAACACCGATGCCAAATGAACAGGGGACCCGCCAGATGACCGCCACCACCACGCAGGCCGCGGCCGCAGCACTGGACACGGCCGCGCCGCCCGCCCCAAGGATGGGCCGGCTGCGTACCGCGGACGGGCTCGAACTGGCGTCATATCGCTGGCCGGCCGGCGACGGCACCGAGCCGCCGCGCGCGACGATCGCGCTCGTGCATGGCCTCGCGGAGCATGCCGGCCGCTACGCGGCGCTCGCGGCGAGATTGAACGCGGCCGGCATCGACGTGCTGGCGATCGATCTGCGCGGGCACGGCCAGTCGCCCGGCAAACGCGCGTGGGTCGAGCGTTTCGACGATTACCTGAACGACGCGGACGCCCTCGTCGCCGAAGCAGCCCGCGACGATACGCCGCTCTTCCTGATGGGGCACAGCATGGGCGGCGCCGTCGCGGCGCTGTATGCGATCGAACTCGCGCCGCTTCGCGGCCACGCGCTGGCGGGCCTCGTGCTGTCGAGCCCGGCGCTCGCGCCGGGACGCGACGTGCCGCGCTGGATGCTCGCGATGAGCCGCTTCATCAGCCGCGTGTGGCCGAGCTTCCCCGCGATCAGGATCGACGCGGCGCTGCTGTCGCGCGATCCGGCCGTCGTCGCGGCCAATCGTGCCGATCCGCTCGTGCACCATGGCCCGGTGCCGGCGCGCACCGGCGCCGAGATCCTGGACGCGATGGCGCGCATCGAGCGTGGTCGCGGCGCGCTGCGCGTGCCGGTGCTCGTCTATCACGGCACCGAGGACAAGCTGACCGAGCCTGACGGAAGCCGCACGTTCGGCGCACGCGTCGGCTCGCCCGATCGCACGCTGACGCTATACGAAGGCGGGTTCCACGAAACGATGAACGATCTCGAGCGCGACCGCGTGATCGATGCGCTGATCGCGTGGATTCACGCGCACGTGCCGGCGCGCTGAGCGCGCGCCGACCCGCTCGAGGTCAGATGCCGGCCAGCACGCGCAGGTGCGCGACGACGCTGCGGCCGAGTGCGGACAGGTTGTAGCCGCCCTCGAGACAACTCACGATGCGGCCCTGCGCATGCCGGCGCGCGACGTCGACGACCTGCGCGGTCAGCCATTCGAAATCGGCCTCGACGAGACCGAGGTTGCCGATGTCGTCCTCTCGATGCGCATCGAAACCGGCCGACACGAACAGCATCTGCGGCTTGAACGCGTCGAGACGCGGCAGCCAGAACATGTCGACCGCTTCGCGGATCGCCATCCCGTTGCTGCGCGCAGGCATCGGCAGGTTGACCATGTTCGGCGCCTGGTGATCGACGCCCGAGAACGGGTACAGCGGATGCTGGAAGAAGCTGCACATCAGCACGCGCTCGTCGTTCGCGAACGCGGCTTCGGTGCCGTTGCCGTGGTGCACGTCGAAATCGACGATTGCGACACGCTCGAGGCCATGGACATCGAGCGCATGCCGCGCGGCGATCGCGACGTTGTTGAAGAAGCAGAAACCCATCGCGCGCGCGGGTTCCGCGTGATGGCCGGGCGGCCGCACGCTGCAGAACGCATTCGCGTAGCGGCCTTCGATCACGGCGTCGGTCGCCGCGATCGCCGCGCCGGCCGCACGCAGCGCGGCGCGCCACGTGTCGCGGTTCATCAGCGTGTCGGGATCGATCTCGACGTAGCCGTCGACGGGCGTCATGCTGCGGATGTAGTCGATGTGGGCCTGCGTATGCACGCGGCCCAGCGCCACCTCGCTCGCGAACGGCGCGGTTTCGTGCACGATTAGGTCGTCGATGCGGCTCGCGATCAACTGATCCTGGATCGCCGACAGGCGGGCCGGGCATTCCGGATGCCATTCCCCCATCTCGTGCAGCATGCAGTCGGGGTGCGTATAGAAGGCGGTTGCCATAAGCTGTCATCCGCGACGCAGGGTGCGCCGCAGGTCTCCATCAATGATGTCCATCGTCTGCCGCGAATTCGCCGCTAACTTACCACAACGGTGCGCTGCTTCGCCCCGGCACGCAGGATGCGTCGGGTATACTGCGCCGAACCCCATCGCCCTGTCCGCCCGCTTCGACATGAATTCCAGCAAGCCTGCCGCCCTTCTCTCCGCACTGTTCAGCGTTCGCGTCCCGCTCGTTGCTGCTGCCATCGCCGTTACCGTGGCAGCCGCGCCGGCCGTCGCGCAGACGCAGCCTGCGAAGTCCTCCGGCACGCGCGTCGCACAGGCGCAACCGCAGCAGCCGGCGCCGCAAGGCCAGACCTTCGAAGAGGAAATCGTTCCGCAGCGCTACGCGAACAACGCGAAGGTCGACGCGTTCATCGACGAGATGGTGAGCCGCAACGGCTTCGATTCCACGAGCCTGCATGCGCTGTTCTCGCGCGTCAGCTACTCGGCCACCGCCGTGAAGCTCGTGAAGCCGGCGCCGACGCCTTCGGTGAAGAACTGGCGCGTCTATCGTTCGCGCTTCATCGAACCGATCCGCATCAACGCGGGCGTGAAATTCTGGAAGGCAAACCAGGCGACGCTGCGGCGCGCATCCGAGGAATTCGGCGTGCCGCCCGAAGTGATCGTCGGCATCATCGGCGTCGAAACGATCTACGGCCGCTACATGGGCAACTTCCGCGTGCTCGATGCGCTGACGACGCTCACGTTCGACTACCCGGACACGCCGAATCGCGACAGCCGCCAGGCAACGTTCCGCAAGAATCTCGAGGACTTCCTCGTCTGGACCCGCGACAACCAGCTCGACCCGACCACCGTGCTCGGCTCGTACACGGGCGCGATCGGCATCCCGCAGTTCCTGCCGAGCAGCATCCGCGAGTATGCGGTCGACTACGACAGCGGCGGGCACGTCGATCTGCGCAGCAGCCCTGCCGATGCGATCGGCAGCGTTGCGAACTACCTGAAGCAGCATGGCTGGGAAACCGATCGCCCGGTAGTCTGGCGGATCACGCCCGACACGGGCAGCCTCGGCATCGCGCAGGCGGCCGCAGACGGTCAGCCCGAACCGCACTGGGCACTGTCGCAACTGTTGCGCGCCGGCATGACGCTCAACGAGCCGATGGTCAACATCACCACCGAAGCCGGCACGCCGGTCACCGTGGTCGATCTGCCGTCACCGGGGAGCGCGACCGAATACATGCTCGGCCTCAAGAACTTCTACGTGCTGACGCGCTACAATCGCAGCTTCTTCTATGCGCTCGCCGTGTACCAGCTCGGCGAAGCCGTGAAGGCGCAGATGGAAGCGAACGGCGCGCTGCCTCTGCCTGCAGCGGACACGGAAGCGCCGGCGCAGTAAGCATGGTCCACGCAAAGCAAAAGCGCCGCTTG
>NZ_JBSAXF010000065.1:0-5920 GCF_053427845.1 Burkholderia sp. AW49-1
GCGCTCGTCGGGATAGGCGGAGTCGAGCGGCACATAAGCGGCGCCGGTCTTGAGAATGGCGAGCATGCCGATCGCGAAATGAATGTCGCGCCCGGACGCGAGACCGATGCGCAGCTCGGGGCCCGCGCCGAGATCGCGCAGCGTCCATGCGAGCGCATTGGCGCGTGCGTCGAGTTCGGCATAGGTCAGCGAACCGACGTCGCCGGATACGGCAATCGCATCCGGATACTGCGTGGCGATCTGCTCGAACGCATCGCACAGGTTCGCATGCGACGGTACGGGCAGGGCGGTCGAACACGTCGCCCGTGCATCGCGATCCGCCAGCTTTGCCGGAACGAGCCGCGCATTCGCGTCGTCGAGCGCTTCACGAAGCACGTCCCGGAACGCATCGACGAGCGTCTGCGGCGCAAGCTCGCCGAAGCATGAATCGTTCGTGTCGAAGTCGACGTAGATCGGCCGTCGCGCGCTGAAGTCGCGCACATAGACGCGCAACGGATAGCTTTGCGCGGGCGTGCGCAGCGGTGTCACCGTCGTCTGCGTGCCGTCGAACTTCGCATCGTAGTCGTGCCGCTCATACGACAGGCTCACTTCGAACGGCAGCCGGCCCTGGTCGCCCGACACCGCGTCGAGCGGATAGCGCTGATGGCGGAAATCGGCTTTCAGTTGCGTGCCGATTCGCGCGACGAGCGCCGCGAACGTGTCGGCGGGCGTGGCCGACGTACGCAATACGCAAAAGCCGAGAAAGAGTCCGATCGTCTGCTTGTCCATCGCGGTGCGACGGTTCAGGATCGGCAGGCCGATCGCGAGGTCGCGGGCGCCGACGACGCGAAACAGCGTCGCCTGCAGGACCGCCGCGAAGAAATGAAACGGGCTCGCGCGCTGCGCGTCCGACCACGCGTGCAGCGCGGCGGTGTCGGCCGCGCTCAGCGCGAGCACCGTGCGGCGGTTCGACTGCGACGTCGCGCGCGAAAAATACTCGCTGTCGTATGACGCGAGGCGCTCGGCCCAGTAGCGCCGCGACGCGTCGCACTTGTCGGAAGCAAGATATGCGCGCTCGTCGGCGAGCATCGCGTCGACGCTCGTCTCGTCCCACGGCTGCGGCGCTTCGCCCGCACGCATCCGGTTGTACGCGTCGCAGAGGCGCGCGTAAAAGAGCGACGTGCCCCATCCGTCGAACAGCGCGTGATGGAATTTCGCATAGGCGATGTGGTCGTTATCGCCAACCTGTATCAGCACCATCCCGCAGGCGATCTCGCGTCCGTCGGTGGCGAACGGGCGATTCGCGAAATCGTCGTCGACGAAGCGCTGCGCAGCGGCCTGCGGATCGGCATGCGCGCGCAGGTCGAGCATCTCGCGCGCGAAGCCGGTGTCGTCGTGCGCGATCTGGTGCTGGCCATCGTCGCCGTCGTGTAGCGACGAGCGTACCGCCGCGCTGTGCTGTGCGACGAAGTCGGCCGCGCGCCAGAAGAGATCGGCGTCGAGCACGCCGACGATGTGCGCCAACGCGCCGATGTGCGCGAGCCGGTGGTCTTCGTGGATGTTTTGCGCCGACAGAATATTGCGCTGTGCTGCCCGTAGGGGGTATTTCATCTCGCTGCCCGCCGTAGATGGATTCGCTTTCGAAAATTATTCGGATGCCGATACATTGCGACGTTCGATTGCGCCGGAAACCCGCGCAGCGGATGCGGCCATTCTCAAGTGACGGGCATTAAAACACCGCGCCGGCCGAGCGTCTGTCCCCCCAACGCCGGACAATGCACGCGGCGCCCGTCATGCATTCCCATGACAGACATCGGGCGCCGCCGGTGTTCTAATCCGGCAGGCCGGTTCGCGCGCCAGATGCGCGAACGCCGAATCCGACGCGTTCGCGTCGCGCGAGCTTGATCGCGCTCAAACCGGGAAGGACTGCATGTCGACGGGTCGTCGTTTCTTTTTTTTCTGGCTGGGCGAATCGTCGATGCAATGCGCCGCCGCGCTGATGTCGTTCGCACTCGGCGTGTGGGTCTATCAGCATTCCGGCTCGGTGACGGCTTTCTCGAACACGGTGATCGCAGCGACGCTGCCGTCGGTGCTGATCCTGCCGTTCGCGGGCGGCCTGGCCGACCGGATCGACCGCAAGCTCATCATCGTGTCGGCCAACGCGGCGCTCGCGCTGCTCACGCTGCTGCTGCTCGCGCTGTTGTTCGCGGACCGGCTGCAGCCGATGCACTTGTATGCGTTCAACGCATGCGCGTCGGCGGTCGGCGCATTTCGGACACCTGCCAATCAGGCGTCGATCAATTCGATCGTCTCGAACGACGCGCTGACGCGTGCGAACGGCCTGATGGGTATCGGCAAGAACGTGTCGACGCTCATCGCGCCGCTGCTCGGCGGAGTCATCATGGGCGGCGCCGGCCTGAATGCGGTCTTCACGATCCATTTCGTCGCGAGCGTCGCGGCGATGCTGTGCGTGCTCAAGGCGCTGGGGCATCCCGGCGCGGCATCCGTCGAGCCGGTGCGCGCGGACCGGCCGCTGCGGCGCGATGTACTGGCGGGTATCGCGAGCGCGTTGCGCTTCTTCGAAGCGGAGCCGCTGATGCTCGGACTGCTCGGCTACGTGATGATCCAGAGCGCGCTGATCTCGCTTGCGACGATGATGATCGCACCGCTCGTGCTCGCGACTCATTCGAGCGCGCAGCTCGGGCTCGTCTACACGTCGGCTGCAATCGGTGGGCTCGCCGGCATGTCGCTCCTCGTCGCGACGACGAATCCGCGGCGCCTGATGCTGATCGTCGTGTGCGCGGATGCGGTGCTGTCGCTCTGCATGCTGTCGATCGGCCTCGTGTCGGCCACGTCGTCGTACTGCGCGATCGCGTTCGTCGCGCTGGCGGCGGGCAGCGTCGCCGAAGGGTGCGCCAGCGCGCTGTGGCTGCGCAAAATCCCGGCGCGCAACAAGGCCAGCGTGCTGTCGTTCGTCAGCATGCTGATGATCGCGACGATGACGGTCGTCGTCGCGGTGGGCGGGTTCGTCGTCGACCGGGTGCTGGAGCCCGCGCTGTCGGCGGGCGGGACGTTCGCGCAGGCGGCGAACGCATGGCTCGGGATCGGCAAGGGTGGCGGCGTCTCGCTGTTGTTTGTCGCGGTGGGCGCGACGAGCGTGCTGCTGTGCGCGTGCATGTTCGCGCATCCGCGCATGCGACGGATCGACCTGCTGGTGCCGGACGATCGTTCGCTGAATGTGATCGATGTTCGGGAATTGCCTTCGGCGGAGTGATCGATGAGAGGGGGCCGCGCAAATTCGGACAGTCGGATAGGGCAGTATGACTTTCCGTGAGGCGGGGCTGGCCTCCGTGGTGGAAATCGCCGGGTGTGGCCCTGCCCACACCGTGCGGCTCTGGTAGCGATGCTAACCCGCGTTTGCATCCCCCACGCCAGGCCCGCCCCGCCTCACGGAAAGTCATACTGCCTTAAAAATCTCGGAAAACTGTCCGAATGAGCGAGACCACCGTACGGATCAAGGGCTCCCTTGGCTATCTCAGCCCCATCGAGTACCGCGAAAGCCTCGGGTTAGCAACGTAAATCAGTCCAAGAAAATGGCCGCATCCCCCGGACTGCCGGGCGCGATGAAGGCCGGACCGATTGCAGCGTCTCGTAGCTAGCGCATGATCTTGGCAGCGCTAAATTCAGTATGTCCTGAAGTGTTGCGCATTAGGCGGTACTGAGGCTCCAGATACCGCAACGGCAAGACGCACTTATGGGAAGTTTCGCTGTTGCGTTCTGTTCTGGATCTTTTTATGT
The DNA here is from genome assembly GCF_053427845.1 of Burkholderia sp. AW49-1. Lineage (NCBI taxonomy): Bacteria > Pseudomonadati > Pseudomonadota > Betaproteobacteria > Burkholderiales > Burkholderiaceae > Burkholderia > Burkholderia sp. AW49-1. The sequence goes on from NZ_JBSAXF010000065.1 coordinate 3,778, forward strand.
TCAGATCGGTGCCGACGCCGTGCCGCGGGCGCTCCGAGGTGTCGCGCTGGTCGACAGCAAATCACATCCGAGATACTGGGCCGCAGCCTGGCTGGTGGTCGCTGGATCTCAATGGGCGACGTCCACGCAGACTATGGGGCTGCGGTACGTCGAGAACCGGATCCGGCGCGCGATCGTGATGTCCAATGGCCGCCTGCTGTCGGCCGCCGATCTGGACCTCGCCGCGTTCGCGGCGCATCCGGTGATCACGCTCGCCGAGGCCCGCGAGCAGGCTGAGTGGCGGGCGATCAGGGCGGCGCTGCTGCGGCACGGCAATCGGATGAGCGCCGTGGCGGCCGAACTGGGGGTGTCGCGGGCGACCCTGTATCGGTTGATGACTGCTCAGGGCTTGGGAGCGTGAATCCAGTCGGGTTCTACCGTTCAGTTACTGCTGGGCCATGTTCACCTTGAGTATGCGGCCCCATATCACGGGTCTCGAAGAAGGCGAGGCGCGAGGCAACGGCCGATCTCGGCGGGGTTTTCGCCGATGCGATAGCCGAAGCAATCCGCGTCTTGGCAAATTTTGCCAAACCGTGATAGACTGATTCGCATGACCACGATGAACATTTCTCTCCCCGATTCGCTGAAGGACTACGTCGACGAACAGGTCGGTGAGTGCGGCTACGGCACGAGCAGCGAATACGTCCGCGAACTAATCCGCAAGGATCAGCAGCGCAAGCATTTGCGCGCGCTTATCCTGCAAGGCGCGACGTCCGGTCTCACGGCCCCGGTCGACGCCGACTACTTCGAATCGCTTCGCGCCCGAGTGCGTACTTCGCGCAAATGAAGGGCAAGCCAGTAATCCCCACCCAGCTAGCCAAGCAGGACGTAGAAGACGAGCTGACCCACTACCTTGTGGATGAAGGCTCGGAGCATGCCGCATCCGGATTCATTGACGAAATCGAGATCGCGTACAAGCGCCTCGCGCAGCACCCCAACCTCGGGTCTCCGCGCTATGGGTATGAGCTGGACATCCCGGGCCTGCGATCGTGGCCGCTTGAACGTTACCCGCACCTTATCTTCTACATTGAACGCGAGGACCACATCGAAGTCTGGCGCGTGCTCAACGGCAAGCGCGATATTCCGGCGTGGTTGTTGAGCGATGGCGCCGAGTTTCACTGACGCCATCTGCACGAGCAATCGTCAATTCTGGTGTACGCGGGCGGGTCAGCATGATCAGGCGGCCAGCGGTTGAGGAGCCGGCGTGCTCGCGATCACCGGGGTTCCGTCTTTGAAGGGAATGCCCTTCAGGAGCGGTTCGATCTTGTCGACGCCGCGGATCTTCCGCCAAGACTGTTCCGCTGCTTCGATGAGCTTAAACGCCATCCCGAGGTAGGTTGCGCGCGACAGACAGTTGCGTGTGCGGCCCGTGCGATGACGCACCGTCGCGAACGTCGATTCGATCGGATTCGTGGTCCGCACGTGCTGCCAGTGCTCGGCCGGGAAGTCGTAGAAGGCGAGCAACGCGTCGCGATCCCTCGTGATCTTCTCGGCCGCTTTCGGATATTTGGCCGTATAGGTCGCGACGAACTGATCGTAGGCGACGATCGCATCGGCGCGCGTCGCAGCGTTCCAGATCTCCGTGAGCGCTGCCTTGAGGGTTGGCCGGGATTCATGAAATTTTCGCCAAAATTACCTTAAAAGGCCAGTTCAAAAAGGCCGCTCAGATAGTCTGAAGATGTTCCAGCAGACGAGTGAGCAGGCTAGTTTTAGGAATGCTTCGTGAATGTCAGATCGACGTTCGAAGCGAATGCGAAGACGACGGAAACCATGGAGCCACGAATGGGTCCGTTCGACGACCCAACGAAATTTGCCGAGGCCGCTGCCGTGTTCGGTGCGGCGCCTGGCGATGACCGGTCTGATGCCGCGCTCGCGAAGTCGGCGGCGATGCGAGTCGGAATCGTAGCCACGGTCGGCATAGATGACCTTGGGCTTGCGAAGCGGTCGGCCGCGTGTGCCGCGAATCGGCGGGATAGCGTCGACCAGCGGCAGCAGTTGCGTGACATCGTTGCGGTTCGCACCGGTCAGGATCGCGCAGACAGGAACGCCGTTCGCATCTACGAGGACGTGGTGTTTGGACCCTGGTCGTGCGCGATCGGTGGGG
>NZ_JBSAXF010000066.1:0-5442 GCF_053427845.1 Burkholderia sp. AW49-1
AGCCGACCACCTCCTGTACACGAACAGCCACGGCCGTCCGCATGTTGCGCCGTTCCCACACGGCCACAAAACGGACACGGCGTCGTCTCGTCCGGCGTGACACCCAGGCGGATTCTCGAGGACAAGCTGCCGCTCGGCTCGAGCCGGTCACCAAAGTCGGCAAATCGGTCGCGCCATTTCTGCACCATCGCGGGACTCGTATCAACAATCTCCGACACCTGCATGATCGACAGCGGCAGCGCCAGGTAGCGGGTGAATTCCCTCATGCGCTCGATTGAATCGGTTTTCGTATTCACAAACGGCGTGCCGCTGCGGCGGCTGAATTTCTTCTGGCAGGTTCCACACGAAAAGTTTGGAATGCCGCCCTTGGATTGACCCGCGAAATGTGTCTTTCGACTGCCACAGGTTGAACATGGTGGCGGCCGGCGACTGGTCGAATTCAATTTATCGAACTCGCGTATCAAACGTGCGGTCAGTTTCGTGTCCTCGCACGCGCCGATCTCGTCAAATGCCAGGGGCCCGGGTTCCAGTTCGGTCAATCGACCACCGAGCCGCACGCGGCGCTCCCACTGACCGCTCGGATCGAGTCGCAGCAACCAGCTACGCCAGGCCGTGACGCGCTCCGCGATATCTGAAGACAGGCTGCCCATCCGCTCTCCCGCTTCGAGACATGAAATCGGTTGCGACAGCAGGGACACGAACAGGTCAAGCTTCTTGAGGTGTTTTTCGCCCAGCGGGGTGTCGACGGTGCGGCCGAAATAGCGCTGGCACGCCTGGCATTCGAACATCGGCAGCCGGCCGATCGGGCGTGTTCTGAATCCCGCACTCGTGATATGGCCGCCGCCGCAGCGTGGACAATGGGGCCGCGGCTCGTGGCTCTCGGACAACAGCGCGGCGATCTGCGCGGTCAGAAAGGCCGTCAGTTCTTGATCCTCGCCGGCGTCGTCTCCGACGACAGCGGGCCGAGTATCGGATTGCGCCCTCATCATCAGAACTGTGCCGTGACCTGAAAACCAACCGTAACTCGTGCCGTCGGGAACCCGGATGGCTTGTAGACGGGTGTGCCGGCAAACAGGTCGTAACCGTAGGCTCCCAATCGGGTCGCGATGCTGCCCTTCACGCCAATCACCGCGCCCGCCAGTTGCGTGCCGACGAGGGCGACCGGCTGCGGGCCCCACACGCGGCCGTAGTCGATGCCGGCATATACCGCCTGCCCGGTTTGACCGATCGGCGCCTGCAGTTCGTTGCGCCAGTAGAAGCCACGGGAGGCAGCCAACATCGTCTCCCCGTCGAATCCGCGCACCGTGTAACGGCTGCCGATCGTCAGGTCGTCGATGTAGTACAGCGTATTGCCTGTGTACTGGCCGTGGAACGTCGTCACGTAGCGGAACGGCTGCTGCGCGATGGCGAACGGTACGGACAGGTTGGCGTCGAGCACGGCCATCTTGTAGCGGTAGGTCGGGCCGCCGTCGACCGCCAGGGTGTCGTCCTGCGCGCCGAACGCACCGATACCCTGCCGGTACGCTAGCGTGCCATCGAACTGTGCATTACCGAAATAGTGGCGATCGGTCAGACCGAACTCGACGAACGTATTGTTGCGACGCTGCTGCGGAATCTCGGTGTCCTCGATGAAGCTCTGGCCGAACCTGCGCGACAAGCGGAACTGCACGCCGAACACGTCGTTCTGGCTGCGAGACAGCACGCGGTTCAGCTTGAAGTCGACGGTCTTCGAATTGCCGCTCGCGATGAAGGTCTGGTTGACGCCGGCGATCTGCTGGTAGTACGTGTTGGTGTACGCCGAGAGCGTCGCGGTCCAGTAGCCCCACGGGATCGAATAGAAACCGTTCCAGCCGTGCGAACCGAGCCGCTTGTCGCCGAACTCGAGATCCTGGCTCACGCCGACGTTGAAGACGTCGTTCAGGCCCAGGGGGTTGTCGATACCAAGCGACAAGTTGCCCTGCAGCCGGCCGGTCGCGCGCGTGCCGGAGTTGTCGATCGATGCGACGACGGTCCACGGCTTGCTGCGCTTCACGTCGAGTACCACGTCGCTTTCGCCCGGCACGTCGGCCGGCACGATCTGCATGGACACATCCTGGCTCGACACGCGCTTCATCTGCTCGAGGCCCTGTTCGAGATCGCGCAGGTTCAGCAGCTCACCGTCGCGAGTCGGAAAGGCAGTTTTCCAGGTGCCGCGCAGCTTGTCGTCGGCGAAGCGCACATGGCGGATTACACCCGGGATCAACGAAAACTTGAGGGTGCCGGTCGACAGATCCTGTTCGGGCAACAGCACACGCGTCGTCACATACCCGCGCGCCAGGACGGCTTGCGACAGGCCCTTGACGAGGATGTCGAGCCCTTGCTTTCCGACGCACTGGCCAGCGTAGTGGTCGAGCCATTCACGCGTGAAGGCGAAGCGATCCATCGGCAATGCCGACGCGCCTTGCGATTTCACGGAAGCCGGTAGCGCATCGGGTACGTCGAGTGCGAAACGCTCGATCCGAAAGCAGGGCGTTTCCGACGGCAGCGTTGGATACTCAGCACTCGCCACCACCTCCGACCGCACCCCGGGCGCGGAGACGGCCCGTTCGCGCTCGCGCGCCTCTTCCTGCTGTCGGGTTTGCTGGTCGTTGCCCGGAATGACCAGGCGCGGGGCTTCTTGCGCCGACACACTGGTCGCGACAAACAGCAGTGATGCCGCAGCAGGAATCCCCCGGCGAATAGTTCTCATGTAACTTTAGACGTGTGATTGTGAATATTGACTACGTCGTGTGCTTATCTGAATTTCAACAAGCAACTTCCAGTTGAACTGGTCTCCACATAGCGCCAGAGTCGGGTTCGTCGATTAGGAGCCCCCAACGCCTGGCCTGACAAAAAACGCCGTCATTTAAACCACGGCCCAAATCTTTCTGGGTTATCGCTCAACATCCCGGCAGTTCGAAGTGGCTTCTGTAGATATCTGAAGAATATCGGCAATTGAATCAAAAGAACTGGAATTCCAATCAAAAATACCGACACATCGTCACTTAACTTAAACGCCAATCTACAAATCCCAACCACTACGACCGTGTTGCAACCGGCCGCAAACGCGGATGCAAGCGATACAACAAACCAGATTTGAAATGTTGCATATGCTCGTCGCCAATTCACTGGTGTTCTCCGGTATTTTTTACGTCGTTAAACAACGTGAAGCCTTTCGTGCCGACTCCGAACAACAAGAATCCTTGAGTCGTCCCATATGGCCACGGCTGCTTAATAAACGGAAGCAAATTTACATTATCAATCTTAGGCACAGTGGCTCCGAACATCGATACAGGTCGATTCAAGCCATCAGCCACGCCTATATTGAGAGGCACGGGTGCGCGCAAGGTAAGAATTGCTGCACCAAAATTCAATCCATCGTAGGCAACATTGCCCCATCCAGATGGGAGAACCTGATTAAACCCCCATCGCAGCGGATTGTCTCCAGGCGCGTTAATTCCATTAACGCGATTATACAACCCACTACCTCCTTCCACGACTTCACTCAATCCGAAGGTGGTCATCCAGCCGCCGGCAACACATCCGATACCAGTTGTGCACAGTGCCGCTCCAGTTTTCGCCGTCATTCCACCAAGGGCGATTTTAGTCGCATCTTTTGCCACGCCCACCGGATCGTTCTTGATGGCGTCGCCACTTTTTTGCAGGAAAGTGTAGTCAAATAAGCCAGAATTCTTCTGTTGGTTAACCCAGTCGAGTTCCTTTGTAAGCGACGCCACTTCAACCTCGCTCACAAAATTCTTGTTGCGCTCGTCGCTGCCGGCGGGATATTCCGCCCAGCATTTGACGGCATAACACGCGGCACGCGTAAGGCGCTTCTCCTCGTCTTTGTCGCCGTTCGCCTTGTCGCTGATCGCCTTCTTTTCGTCCGGGTGCAACTGCCTGTTGAACCGATCAACGTTGTACCCAGAGAACGCCCCCGATTCACCGCCCACCGCCGCACCCGCCCCCGTCGCAAGCGCGTTCGCCACGATGTTGCCCAGCGCCTGATTCATATTGGCGTTGCCGGTCGGATCGCTCCCTGCGATCGCGCTGCTCAGTTCGTTCAGCTTGCCGGACGCGATCGACGCAATCGCCGCACCGGCGGCACCACCTACTGCATTGCCGCCGGCTAACCCTGTTACCAGCGCCGCACCGGCACCTTGCATGAGTGCGCGGTTCGCTCCGCCTTCCTTCCACGCGTCGACGCCTGCCTGGTCGCCATTCTTCTGGGCTTGCCGTTTCATCTCGTCCGCGTAGTCCCCAATCCGGCGCGACACCGCTTCGCCAGCAGCGCTGGCTGCAGCCATCATGTCCGACTGGTTGGCCAGCAGATTCTGCATGTCCGGGAGTTTGGCGACCGTACCATTGGTGTTCGTCGTATCGCGGTTCAAGCTCGCCACATCCTGCTTCTGGTTCGCCGAATCCGTAATCGTCACCGTCCCCGCACTGACGCCGCTCTTCGTCGTCGCGCTGTCGCTACCGCTGTCGTTCTGGCCAAGCATGGGTGCGGCGCCACCGGCATTCTTGCCCGACGTGCTGCCGTGGGTACTGTAGTTCATCCCGCCGTCGCCGGTCGTCGCCCCCGCACTGAAGCCGCTCGAGCTCGCATCGTAGTGCGACTGGTTCTGGATGTCCGAGAAGGACAGCGAACCCGTCGTCAGCGTGTTCTTCGACGCATCCGCTTCACTCGCGATCAGTCCACCCTTCAGGTCGGTATTGCCGGTGACGTTGATATTGAAACCGCCGTCGCCTGCCTGAATGCCGGCTTGCTCGTTGACGCCCGCGTAGCTGCCCGACGCGTTGCCCTTGCTCTGGCTGAAGCTCGCACTGGCGCCGCCCTGGCTGATGCTGAATCCGCCGCCCGAACTCGACTGATGCGCCGCGCTCGTCAGCGTATCCTGCACGCTGACGATGTTCAGGCTCCCGCCCACATCGGCGTTCACCTGATTGCCCTTCACGTTCGAGCCGATGATGTTCGTATCGCCGCCCGAGATGATCGTGACATTGTTTGCTGCATTTACATGGCTGTTGTTCTGCGTAGCCAGATCGCTGTTGCCATCTCCGTTGGCCTTCGACATCGCCGCGGAAACACCGAACCCGCCCGTGCCGACCGACACGCCCACGCTCGCGCTCTTCGACTCGTTCGTGCTGCGCGTCGAATCGGTGTCCGTCGTATTGACGATATTGACCTGATTCTTCGCGGCCAATATCACATCGTTTGCGTTCACGTTAGAGCCGGCGATCGTCACATTGCCGCTGCCAGCCTGACCGTTGCCGGTCGCCGCAAACGCCACCGTCCCGCCTGCATTCACGTTCGAGCCGCGATTCGTCACGCTGTCTTCGGAGAATGCGCTCTTGCTGTGACTGCTGCCGACGCTGACTTCGACCTTGAACTGAGGCGTTTCGCCTGCCCCCAGTGCCCGG
>NZ_JBSAXF010000067.1:0-3658 GCF_053427845.1 Burkholderia sp. AW49-1
CGCCTTCGCGAGCTCCAGTGCGATTTCCTTGCCGATGCCGCTTGCGGCGCCCGTGACGACTGCGGTCTTGCCGCTCAGATCTGCTGCCATGTCCGTCTCCTTCCGTTATCGGATCGAAAAAGCGCGCCCCGCTGCATCCGCTTTCGTCGCGCGGTCGTGCAGACAGGCCAGCCGCTATTGTGCACGATCGGCCCCGCCGTTCGCGCGCAAAACGTCTAAGCTTAAGGTCGGTTCCGAGTCGCGGGAGACGCTCATGCACTATCGACGGCTAGGCCGCTCCGGCCTGCAGATCAGCGAGCTTTCGCTCGGCTCGTGGGTCACCTACGGCAATCAGGTCGATCAGCGGCTTGCCCGTGAATGCCTTGCGGCGGCCCGCGACGCGGGCGTCAATTTCTTCGACAACGCCGAGGTCTATGCGGGCGGCAAATCCGAGGAAATCATGGGCCAGGCGCTCAAGTCGCTCGGGTGGCCGCGCATCAGCTACCTCGTGTCCACCAAGTTCTTCTGGGGGCTCGCGGAAGCGCCGAACCAATATCACACGCTGAACCGGAAATATCTGCTGAACGCGATCGACGGCTCGCTGCGCCGGCTGCAGCTCGACTATGTCGACCTCGTGTACTGCCATCGCCCCGATCCGAACACGCCGATCGAGGAGACCGTCTGGGCGATGAGCGACATGATCGTCCGCGGCAAGGCGCTGTACTGGGGCACGTCCGAATGGAGCGCCGACGAGATCCGCGCCGCGTACGAGATTGCCGACCGGCACCATCTGCACAAGCCGGTCGTCGAGCAGCCGCAGTACAACCTGTTCCACCGTACCCGGGTCGAGCAGGAATACGCGCGGCTCTATGAAGACTACGGCCTCGGCCTGACGACCTGGAGCCCGCTGGCATCGGGGCTGCTCACCGGCAAGTACCGGAACGGAGTACCGCCGGGTAGCCGCGCGCAACTGCCGGGATACGACTGGCTCCGCGCCCGGCTGACGGACCCGGCCAGCAACGACGTGGTCGAACGGATCGGCACGATCGCGGCCGAATTCGGCTGCAGCACCGCCCAGCTTGCGATCGCATGGATACTCGCGAATCCGCGCGTGAGTTCTATCATTACAGGCGCCTCGCGGATCGAGCAGATCGGCGACAACATGCGCGCGCTCGACATCGCCGCGAAGCTGACGCCGGAGGTCAAGCAACGTATCGAGGAGGCCGTCGGCGATGCATTCGAGTAAGGCGACTCACGCCCACTCGCGTACAATACGCGGCCGCATTGGCGCGCGGCCCGACGGCCACGCGCAATCGTCCGTTTTCATCGATTCATCCTTCGTTTCAGGCAGCCCGCCATGCTCAGTTATCGTCACGGTTTTCATGCAGGCAACCACGCGGACGTGCTCAAGCACGCCGTCGTCGTCCAGCTGCTGCGCTACCTGAACAAGAAAGACAAGTCGTACTGGTACATCGACACGCACGCCGGCGCCGGCGTGTATTCGCTGCGCGACGGTTATGCCGCCAAGACAGGGGAATTCGATACCGGCATTGGGCCGCTATGGAACGAAAAGAACCTGCCCGAGGTGCTCGGTGATTACGTCGACGAGGTGCGCGCGCTGAACGACGACGGCGAGCTTCGCTACTATCCGGGCTCGCCGTATCTCGCATGGCGATCGATGCGCGAGCAGGATCGAATGCGCCTGTTCGAAATGCATACGACGGAAATCGACGTGCTGCGTCACAACTTCCGCGATGCGGGGCGCCGTGCAATGATTTTCGCCGGTGACGGCTTCGAGGGCATCAAGGCGCTGCTGCCGCCGCCGCCGCGACGCGCGCTGGTGCTGATCGATCCGTCCTATGAGGACAAGAAGGACTACGCGCGCACGGTGACTTGTGTAACGGAATGCCTGAAGCGTTTCGCGACCGGCTGTTACGCGATTTGGTATCCGCAGGTTGCGCGGGCGGAATCGCAGCGTTTTCCGGAGCAGCTCAAGCGCCTGCAACCGAACAACTGGCTGCACCTCACGCTGACGGTATCGAATCCGCCGGCAGACGGCCTGGGCCTTTACGGCAGCGGAATGTTCATCCTGAATCCGCCGTACACCCTCGCGCAGAGCATGAACGAAGCGCTGCCCTATCTCGTCGAACGCCTGGGACAGGATAGTGGCGCCCGGTGCCAGATCGAGCAGCGCGGGAACTGAGCGGAGGTCTTGCCGTTATGGCTGCGGTCTGGGCGTGGGTCTCTGCTGATTGGCTGGCGACACGCCCCAGCCCGGCACATTGATATACGGCGCGACAAACAGCGGGATCGATGAATTCGACCCCTGCCCGGCCGGCGCTCGCATGCCTGCGGGCTCGACGATCGGCTCGGACGATAACGGAGCCGTTTGCAGCACCAGGCCGCCCTTGCCATCCTGGATCCCACCTTGTGTATCGAGAATCAGCGGCCGGGACGACGTCGCCGCCCCGGCCGCCACGCCGTGAGCGAGCACGACAGCCCCAAGAACGAGACGCACGCGGGGAACGTGACGCACATCGAGACGCAAGCGCATGGTCGTATTCTTCCGGTTAAAAACAGGCCCATACCATAGCGCCGCGCCGACGATTTCGCCAGATCAATCGCACAAAAAACAAAGCCCCGTCAACACGGGGCTTGCTTTTCGTTCGGTGCCACACGGCACCTGACGGAAACTCCGATTACAGCGAGTAGCCGTTGGTTTCGAGCGAGCGGATGCGGCTCTCGAGCTGGACGATGTCCGACGACGTGGCGAGGTATGCCTCACGGCGCTCACGCTCTGCGGATTCGAACCAGTTGCTCAGCTTTTCAACGATGTAGGCGATCATGATGTTCTCCAAGGAAGGGGGACCCCTGGCGAATCGAGATTCAGGGATTTCCCGTATAGGGTTATCCCTAATTATAGCGATGCCGCACCAAGATGCTAGTGAAATGCTTGCATGGATATCATTCCATTTTGGAATGATATGTGAAATATCCGCTTTAACTCACTGATTTTTATGAATATCGAGCCGAGGCCTCTTTTCGCCCTGGAGGGCATGCACTAATCTGGTTCACCGATCGGTTCGGCCAAGCGCGCCAAAATCGGGCATTCGGGCCGTTCGTCACCATGGCAGTGCGCGGCGAGTTCTGCGAGCGTATTGCGCATGTCGCTCAATTCCGCGATGCGTTCGTCGAGTTCGGCTACGTGTTCGAGCGCGATCGACTTCACTTCGACGCTAGCGCGCGCACGGTCCTGCCAGAGCATCAGCAGCTTGCGGATATCTTCGACGAGAAAACCGAGCCGCCGTGCCTGGCGGATGAAGCGCAGGATATGGACCTCCTCCGAACCGTAGATCCGATATCCGGCGTCGCTGCGCTTGCTGGGCGCAAGAAGACCGACCTGTTCGTAGTAACGGATCATTTTTGCGCTGACGCCTGATTCGCGCGACGCATCGCCGATATTCATTCCCTGCCCTCTCTCTTCGTCAAGCACTGGTTCGAACATGGACGTCGAGGCAAGCGGCCGTCGACGACACTTCGATCGTATCAAATCGCGAGATTTCGTTCCGGAATCGACCGCAATCCGGATGAATTCATTGAGGTAGGTTGCGGCGAGATCTGCCGGCTCGGTAGAGCCGTGCAGTTTGCAAGATGGGGACGGCTCTCTGTCATCTCGTGC
>NZ_JBSAXF010000068.1:0-2161 GCF_053427845.1 Burkholderia sp. AW49-1
ACGCTCGTCGGGATAGGCGGAGTCGAGCGGCACATAAGCGGCGCCGGTCTTGAGAATGGCGAGCATGCCGATCGCGAAATGAATGTCGCGCCCGGATGCGAGACCGATGCGCAGCTCGGGGCCCGCGCCGAGATCGCGCAGCGTCCACGCGAGTGCATTGGCGCGTGCATCGAGTTCGGCATAGGTCAGCGAGCCGGCGTCGCCCGATACGGCAATCGCATCCGGATATTGCGTGGCGATCTGCTCGAACGCATCGCACAGGTTCGCATGCCGCAGCGTCGACGCGATCGGCGGACGCGATGTCACCGGCCAGTCGCGCACGCCGACGACCGCCATCGACAGCCACGGCGCATCGACATCGGCCGCGATGTCGCGCAGCGCTGCGTCGAGCACCGCGACGTGCCGTTCGATCTGCGCCGCGCCGAACCGGGCGACGTCGTAATGCAGCGACACGTCGAAGCCGTCGCCGGCCGGGTCGCGCGCGAACTGCACGAGCAGCGGGAAGTCGGTTTCCTCGTGCGCGTCGAAGTCGACGACCGCGACGCCGGGCAGATCGAGCGCGTCGCGATAGACGTGGAAGTGGATGTAGTTGAACGCGACGTCGAACAGGCGGCCCGCGCCGGCTTCGTCGGCGATGGCGGCGAGCGGCAGGCGCTTGAGCGAGTCGATCTCGCGCTCGGCAGCGGCGACCTGCCGGATCAACCCGGCCCACGAACCGGGCGCGAGGCGTGCACCGAGCGGCACGCTGTTCAGAAACAGGCCGGTCGCCCGTGCGCTGAGCGCGTGATCGGGCCGGTTGTGGACGACGTAGCCCGTCACCGGGCAGTCCGATCCCGTCAGCATCGACAGCGCGCGCAGATGCGCGGTGAGCAGCAGCGAGCGCAGTTCGACGCCGAGCGCGCGGGCCTGCGCGGCGAGCGACGTCGACAACGGCTGCGACACGCGCAGGACGACGCGCTCGACCGTGCGGCGGCTGGTGATCCGGCTCGGATCGTGCGGATCGTGCGGGTCGCCGCCCGCGTCGGCATCGCCGGCGAGCAGCGTCGCGGGCTGCCGGGCTAGTCGTTCGCGCCACGCGCGGCGCAGCGCATCGTCCGCGAGCGCGTCGCGCTCGGCGGCCGCGTGCAATGCCAGCACCGGCGCATCGCTGGCGGCCTCGATGCGCGGGCCGCCGCACGCGTGGCCGATCAACTCCGTCATCAGCGTCGCGACGCTCCAGCCGTCGACGATCGCGTGATGAAAGCTCAGCGTGACGTGGATCGCGTCGTCGGCGACGCGATGGATGAACAGCCGCAGCATCGGGCCATGTGCGATGTCGAAATCGCGCCGCTGCTCGGCGTCGACGAACGCGTCGAGCGCGACGCGCTGCGCTGCGTCGTCCAGCGTGCGGCAGTCGAACACCTGCAGCGCGGCAGCCGCTTCGCGGCGGATCAACTGCAGCGGCGTCGAAAAGCCGTCAAGCGCGAACCCGGTGCGCAGCGTCGCGTGCGCGCGTGTGACGGCTGCGAGCGCGCAGTGCCAGGCGGCCTCGTCCCACGCGGGAATTCGCAGACGATAGCGGAACACGTCGTGAAACACCGCGCCACCGTCGCGCTCGCGATGAAACAGCATGCCGAGTTGCAGGCGGGACATCTGCAGCGCGTCTTCGAGGCCGTCGGGCAGCCGCGCGCGGTCGGCGTCCGACAGCAGCGCGAACGGCGCGGGCGCGGCGGACGCCGCCACCGGCGGCAGCGGGTCGCGATCGACCGCTTCGGCGAGCGCGGCGAGCGTCGGGCATTCGCGCAACTGAAGGGGCGACACGTACACGCCGCGCGCGCGGGCCTCGGTGACGACTTCGAGCGAATTGATGCTGTCGCCACCGAGCGCGAAGAAACTGTCGTAGCGGGCCGGTTCGCGGCCGAGGACGCGGGCCCAGATGTCGGCCAGCAGGCGCTCGGTGGGTGTGGCGGGCGGCTCGCGGTGGGTGTCGTCGACGACGGCTTCGGGCCGCGGCAGCGCGCGGCGGTCGAGCTTGCCGTTGACGGTCAGCGGCAGCGCATCGAGGACGACGACGTGCGCGGGAATCATGTGAGCCGGCAGGCGGGCGGCGAGGTGAGCGCGCAGCGCGACGGGGTCAAGCGCGTCGCTCGACGGAGTTGCATAGGCAACGAGCCGTGCATTT
>NZ_JBSAXF010000069.1:0-2033 GCF_053427845.1 Burkholderia sp. AW49-1
TGCAGCGTGCCGACCGACGACGCATCGATCTTGCCGCCCGACACGATTTGCGCGGCCGGGCTGAGGTCCGTCACGGTCGTCGCCGTCGCGCTGTCCGCATAATAGGTCGTGTACTGATACGTGCTGTTCCACTGGCCGCCATGAGGCGGCTCGGTGTAGACGCCGCCGATGCTGTCCGGATCCTTCACGCCAACCTGGCCCGTACGGCCGCTGATCGGGATGCCGAACTGGCCGAGCAGCGACGGATCGATCGAGCCGGTCGAAGTCTTCATCACGCGGCGCGTGCTCGTCACCTTGTCGGCGTGCAGTTCCATGTCGCCGCTGGACTGGATCAGGGCCGACACGTTATTGACCAGCGCTGCGTTCGTGTAGTTGCCGCTCGCGTCCTTGCCGCCCGCCAGGACCACCTTGCCCATGCCGAAGATGGCTGTCGTCGCCATAGAATCAGTGGCGGTCGTGTCGTCGCGGTTCTCGATGTCGTGCGCGAGGATCTCCAGCGTGCCGTTGCTGTCGGATGCACCGATCAGCGCGGTCGACCCGAGGTTCGAGATCGTATTCGTCGCGTTGAGCGAAGCGCTCGCGCCCACGAGTGCGCCCGTGTTCGTCAGGTTGGTCGATTGCGTGTGCAGCAGCCCGCCGGCCGTCAAGGCGCCCGCGTTGACGATGTTGCCCGCGTTGACGCTCAGGTTGTTGACCGATTGCAGGTTCGCGTTGTTCGTGAAGGTGCCGGGCAACGTGAAGGCGAGGTCGTGGCCTACATTGAACTGCGTGTCGGCCGTCGCCGTATAGTCGCCTTGAAGGCTCACGTTGGCGTCATGCGTCGCGCTGTATGTGCCGCCGCCTTGCAGCGTGGCCGCCGCGATCGACAGGTCGTGCGTCGAGCTGATCTGGCCGTTGGTGTTCGTGATCGCGCCGGTCGTCGTGACGTTCACGTCGCCGTTCGAATTCGTGACGTTGCCGATCGTGCCGCCGCTGTTGTCCAAGGCGCCGCCTTGAACATGCAGCGACGCGCCGCTGAGTTGACCGCCTTGCGTGTTGCTGATCGACGCTGCGCTGACCGTCACGTCGCCGTTACCTGTAATCGCGCCCATGCCCGATACACCACCGGCATGACTGTTTGTGATCTGGCTGCCGCCTTGCACCGACATCTTGCCCGCACCGAGATCGACAATGGCGCCGTCCGCGTTGTCGATCGAAGCCGATTCAATGTCGAGCGTACTGGTGTCGCCCGCTGCCGATTGCCCGGCCTGGATGTGACCGCTTCGGTTTGACAGCGCGCCGCCGTTCTTCAACGACAACGACGCGTCCGATCGCAGCAAACCCTGCGCGTTGTTCACGTCGCCGGCGATGGTCGCATTGATGCCGCGCTGCGCGGCGAGGATGCCGCTCGCGTTGTTCCAGGAAGCCGCGTTGACGATGGCTTGTCCCTTCGTCACGATGGTGCCAGACGCGTTGTTCAGCGCACTGGCTCCATTTCCTGGTGCGATCGTCAGCGTGCCCGTGCCGGCATGCGTGATGGTGCCGCCGGAGTTATTCAGCTCGGCCGGGTCAAGCGTCAGGTCCGTACTGTTGGTCTGGATCACGCCGGCCGCCGAGTTATCGAGCGTGCCGCTGACGTTGATGCCCATCGCCGACGAGCCGTATTGCGTGATCGTGCCGCCATGGTTCACGAGGTTGGCGGCCGTCAGCGCAAGCTGATTGGCCTCGAGCTTGCCGCCGCTGTTGTCGAGCGTCGAATCGGCTGTGACCGACAGGTTCGGTGCAACGATCGAGCCGCCCTGGTTCGTCATCGAGCCTGTGTGGATCGTCGCGTTCGTGCTGGCGCCGACCTGACCGCCATCGTTCGCCAGCGTGCCGCTGGAGACGCTCACATCCGTGTTCGACAACAGCTTGCCGCTCGCGTTGTTCAGCGTGCCGGCGACGGTTGCCGTCAATCCGGCCTGCGCATTGATCGAGCCTGACGTATTGTTCAGCGCGCCGGTTTGCGCGACGACGCGCCCGTTGCTCGCGATCGAACCGCCCACGTTCGACAC
>NZ_JBSAXF010000007.1:0-273435 GCF_053427845.1 Burkholderia sp. AW49-1
CTGAACTACTTCGTTGCGACGGCTAGGGCTCAACTTCGTGTGCGCCGGGGTTCTACAACCCATACTCGAGCGCACCGCTTCCCTTCCTCTCCCGCGCCGCGTTGCCGTTAGCGCGAAAGAGGCGTGATTCTAAGCAGCTCCCGGTGATCGCGCAAGCGGTTTCTCGAAAAAAATATAAGGCCCCGCACGCTACCGCGTGCGGGGCCTTATATAGAGGCAGCCGAAGCGTCAGACCATACGCGCCTGGCGCGCCACTATCTCCATATAGTGATCGAGACCAGGCGTCACCTTGCCCTCTTCCTTCGCGGTATCGTCCCAGCGGCGCAGGCGCAATGCGTCCTCCGCGAACGGGCGCCGCAGGAACGCCGCCGTTTCCTCTTCACTGAAGATGCCTCCCTGCAGCGCGAGGCTGCGCACCGAATCCGGCGACAGGCTCCCGAAGTAGCCGGCGTCCGTGCGGCACAGGCAACGCTTGGCGTCGACGTGCAACCGGATCGGCTCCAGCACCGCCTCGTTGAACAGCGGCCGCAGAAACGGCAGCACGTAATACTGATGCAGGTCGTCGATCCCCCGCGCGCTCGGCGTCTCGCCCTGCCGATTCAGCAGATGCCCCAGGTCGTGCAGGAACGCGGCCGCAACCAATGCGTCGTCGGCGCCCGCTTCCTCCGCCAGCAACCCGCTCTGCAACGCATGCTCCAGCTGCGTGACCGGTTCGCCGCTATACGCGACGTGGCCATGCTCGCGATACAGCCCGTGAATCTCTTCCACCGTCAGTGCCATCCGCTCACTCCCAAGGCAGCGAAAACGTCTTCAGGTTCGTGAAGCTCTTCATCGCTTCCTGAACGCCTTCCTTATAGCCGAGCCCCGAATCCTTGATCCCGCCGAACGGCGACAGCTCGATCCGGTATCCGGGCACTTCCCAGACATTCACCGTCCCGACGTTCAGCTCGTTCACGAACCGCACGACCGCGGCCGTACTGTCCGTACAGACACCCGACGACAGCCCGAATGCCGTGCCGTTGCTGATCCGGATCGCATCGTCGATCGTGTCGAACGCGATGACGGGCGAGACGGGGCCGAAGGTCTCCTCGCGCACGATCGTCATCGACGGATCGACATTGTCGAGCACGGTCGGCGAATAGAGCGCCCCGCGACGCACATTGCCGGTCAGCAGGCGCGCCCCCTGCGCGACCGCCTCACCGACCCGCGCTTCGAACAGCCGCGCCGCCGCGTCGTCGATCACCGTGCCCATTTCATTCGCGGCATCGAACGGATCGCCATATTTCCATGCACGTGTCTTCTCGACGAGCAACTCGGTGAACGCCGGCGCGATCGAGCGCTGTACCAGGATCCGCTTGACGGCCGTGCAGCGCTGCCCCGAATTCCGGTACGAGCCGAGCACGGCCAGCGATGCGGCACGTTCCAGATCGGCGTCGTCGAGCACGATCAGCGGATCGTTGCCGCCGAGTTCCAGCACGATGCGCCGGTAGCCGGCCCGCGCGGCGATCGCCTTGCCGATCGACACACCGCCCGTAAAGGTGATCAGCGATGTGTGCGGATGCTTGACGAGTTCGTCCGAGATTTCGCGCGGGTCGCCGGTCAGCACCTGCAGCATCGGCTCGGGCAAGCCGGCCTCGTAGAGCAGGTCCGCCAGATAGAACGCCGACAACGGCACCTTCTCCGACGGCTTTACGATCACGCGGTTATTGGTCGCGATCGCCGGCGCGATCTTGTGTGCGACCTGATTCATCGGATGATTGAACGGCGTGATCGCGACGATCACGCCGTCGAGCGGCTGCCGCTGCGAAAACACGCGGCGCGCCTTGCCATGGGGCGTCAGGTCGCAGGAGAAGCTCTGCGCGTCGTCGCGCAGCGCCTCGACCGCCGCGAACTTCAGCACGTCGGCAACGCGGCCGATCTCATAGCACGAATCCCGTTTCGACAATCCCGATTCGAGCGTGATCAGGTCGGATGCCTCCTCGGTACGCTCGCGCAGCAGCGCCGCCGCGCGTTCGAGAATCTGCGAACGCTCGTAACGCGTGAGCGCCGGCCGGTACGCCATCGCGTAGTCGAACGCGGCGCGCACGTCGTCGACGCTCGCCAGCGGCACCGTGCCGACACGCATGCCGGTATACGGATCGGTGACGTCGAGAACACGGTCGCGCGTCGCACGCGTGCCGCACCAGCGCAGCGCCTCGGCGCGAAAGGCGGGGTGATCCTGTCGGGGATGAGCCATCATGACGCGCCCCGGTTCAGCACGAAATCGAAGACGTCGAAATTGCGCGGACGACGTACAGGATCGTCCCGCTCGATCCGACGGTTGAACAGCAACGGCACCTCCTGCTCGGACACGCCGCCGTGCGAACGCAGCGGCACGGTCAGGCCGGACAGGTCGTGTTCGCGCTCGCGCGTGCCGAGCGTCATGTCGCGCCGTGCGATCACGACGAGGTCGCCGATCCGGTCGGCCGGCAGCTCGAAGCGCGCGGCCGCTTCCGCGTTGTCGAGCACGAGCTCGACGCCGTCGATCCCGCCGACGCGCCACATCGCTTCGGTCCGGTCGACGCCGGGTGCCAGGTAGACGGTCGCGAACGAGCCAAGCGCGCCGTGGTGCACGACGTACGGATCGGTAATCGGCAGAATCACACGCGCCATCTGCACGCCGAACCAGACGTCGAACGCGTCCTGCAGATAGATCACGTTCGGGCGGCCCGTTGCCGGATCGTGCTTCGCGTTCATCCCGTGGTCGGCCGTGAGCCCGATCGCCCAGCCGAGCGCGTCGAGCTGCGCGAGATAGCCGTCCATCATTGCGTAGAACGCGTTCGCGCCGGCACTGCCCGGCTCGCACTTGTGCTGCACGTAATCGGTGGTCGACAGGTACATCAGGTCGACCTGGCGCGTCTGCGCAAGCCGCACGCCGGCCGCGAACACGAATTCGGAAAGCGCCGCGCTGTACACGTCGGGCGACGGCAGGCCAACCCAGTCGAGCACGTCGACGATTCCGTTTTCGGCGAGATTCGCCTGCGCGGCCTTCTCGGCGGAAAAACAGATGCCCTTCATCTGCCAGCCGAGCAGCCGGCGCAGCTTGTCCTTCGCCGTGACGACGGCCACCCGCGCGCCGGCGTCGGACGCCGCCGCGAGCAGCGTGCCGGCGCGCAGGTAGGCCGGGTCGTTCATCATCACTTCGGCACCGCGTCCGCCGTCGGCGGCCGGATCCCAGAAGTAGTTGCCGCAGATCCCGTGGACCGCCGGCGGCACGCCGCAGACGATCGACAGATTGTTCGGGTTGGTGAAGGTCGGCACGACGCAGTCGGCGCGCCAGGCCGTGCCTTCCGCGATCATCCGGCCGATGAACGGCGCGACGCCCGCCGCCACCGCGCGCTCGAGATAATCGTACTCGCAGCCGTCGACGCAGACGACGACGGTCGGTTCGACCGGCAGCCGGTAGCGCCGGCCGTTGACGTCGACGGAACGTCCCGCGAGATGCGCCGATACCTTGCCGGCGGCCGGTTGCTCGCCGGGCTGCCGCAATGCGAACGCGGCGTTCATGATGCCGCCCGCTTGCCGCGCGGCACCCGCGCGGCGATCAGCAGCAGCGCCGCGAGCGACGCGCCGAGCATCAGCAGCGACAGCGCCGATGCCGGAAGGTAGTAGCCGCGCTCGACTTGACCGATCACGACGATCGGCACGGTCGCGAAACCCGGCGGGTAGACGGTCAGCGTCGCGCCGAGTTCGCCGAGCGACAGCGCAAAGCCAAGCGCGAGGCTCGCGCGCAGCGCCGGCACGAGCTGCGGCAGCAGCACGCGGCGCAGCACCATCGCGGGCGGCGCACCGAGGCTCGCCGCGGCTTCACGCAGCACGGTCAGCTCCGGGCGCAGCGCGGCGGCCGCGCAGCGATAGCAGAACGGCAGAATCAGCGCGAGTTGCACGAGCACGACGATCGCGGCGGAACTCGACAGGTCCAGCGGCTTCTGGTGATACGCGATCAGCACCGCAAGCCCGAGCACGACGCTCGGCACGCCGTTCGGCACCATCACGAGCGCATCGACCAGCGCGCCGAGGCCTCGCCGGTCGCGCCCTTCGAGCGCGAGTGCGAGCCACAGCCCGAGGATCGTGCCGATCGCCGACACGCCGAAGCCGATCTCGAGGCTCGTCAGCAGCGCGTCGTATTCCGGCGAACCCAGCCGCTCGAACCAGCGCAGGCTGTAGCCGGCCGGCAGGATCGTGCCCGACCACTGCGTCGACACGCTCGACAGTGCAACGACGATGACCGGCAGCACGAACAGCCAGAAGCTGGCGAATGCGGCCAGCGCGAGCGCCGCGCGCGACGCATGCTTGAGCAGCGTGTCGCCCCAGCCGATCCGATGGCGCGGTACGGCTTGCCCGATACGAAATTCAGCGGACATCGTTCCCTCCCGTCGCACGCCGGTTTACCCGGCGATAAACCGCATAAAGCGCCAGCGACAGCGTGAGCATCACGACCGCGCCGGCCGATGCGGTCGGCAGGTCGAGGTCGACGGTCGCGCTGCTGTGGATCGCGACCGGCAGCGTCACGAGCCGCGCGCTGCCGAGCACGAGCAGGATGCCGAACTCGTTCAGCGTCAGCAGGAAGCACAGCACGGTGCCGGCGGCGATGCCCGGCCACGCGATCGGCAGCACGACACGGCGCGCGAGCATCCAGCCGGACGCGCCGAGGCTGCGTGCCGCCTCGATCAGGCGCAGGTCGAGCGTCGCGAACGACGCGAGCGTCGGCCGCACGACGAACGGCGTATAGAACACGGTCTGAGCGAGAATCACGCCGCCGATGCCGAACAGGAAATCGAGCGGCGGGGTCTCGAGATGGAACAGGTGCTGCAGCGCGATGCTGATCGAGCCTTGGGAGCCGTACAGGAAGATTAGCGTGAACGCGACGAGGAACGACGGGAACGCGACGTACAGTTCCAGGAAGCGCGTGACGAGCGATGCGCCCCGAAACGGCTTGAAGAACAGCAGCGCGGCCAGCAGCACGCCGAGCACCGACGCGGTGCCGGCGCTCGCGAACAGCACGCCGACGGTCGTCAGCAGCACGTTGCGCGTATCGGGGTTGCCGAAGAACGTCCGGTACGCGGCAAAGCTCAGCCCGTGATCGCCGGACACGCTCAGCAGCACGAGCCGCACCAGCGGATAGACGACGAGCGGGCCGAGCACGACGATCGCGAGCGCGGCGAGGTGCAGATCGCCCATGCGCTTGCGGCGCCGCGCGGCGGCGGCATGCGCGGCGGCCGACGCGAGCACGTGCGGCGGCAGGCCGGCTTCAGGGCGCGATAAGGACGACATCGTCTGCCTCGCAATGCAGGGAAACGCGCGCCCCGCGCTCGGGAGCCGCGCCGCGGCCGCGTTGCATCGTGACGCGCACGGGTTCGTCGGGCGCCGCGTCGATCACGACCGCGATCGACAGGTCGGCGCCTTGCCATTCGACCGACGACACCGTGCCGTGCAGGCCGCCCGCCGCGAGCGGCATCACGGTCAGGCGCTCGGGCCGCACGCATGCGACCTTGCCGCGCACGTCGTGACGCGGGTCGCCGAGCGGGAAGATCACGTGCGGTGGCAGCAGGTTGGCCGGGCCGAGATAGCGCGCGACGTAGCCGTCCTGCGGCGCGTCGTACAACTGCTGCGGCGTGCCGAGCTGCGCGATGCGGCCGTCGCGCATCAGCAGCGCGCGGTCGGACAGCACGAGCGCGTCGTCGCGGTCGTGCGTCACGCAGACGACGGTCAGGTTCGGCAGGCGCTCGTGCAGCGCCTTCAGTTCGCTGCGCACCGACGCGCGCAGGTTGGCGTCGAGCGCCGACAGCGGCTCGTCGAGCAGCAGCACGTCCGGCTCGATCACGAGCGCGCGGGCCAGCGCGACGCGCTGCTGCATCCCGCCCGACAGTTGCGCGGGCAGGTGGTGGCCGGCCTCGCCGAGCTGCACGAGCTTCAGCGCGTCCGCAACGCGGCGCGTCACTTCCGACGAGGCCATCCCACGGGCGCGCAGCCCGAATGCGACGTTCTCGAACACCGACAGGTGCGGGAACAGCGCGTAATTCTGGAACAACAGACCGAGATTGCGCTTGTGCGGCGGCGCATGGGTCAGGTCGCGTCCGGCCACGGTCAGCGTGCCGGTCAGGCCGTCGGCCTTCACGAACCCGGCGATGAAGCGCAGCAGCGTGGTCTTGCCGCAGCCGCTCTTGCCGAGCACGGTCAGAAATTCACCAGCGCCGATCGACAGCGACAGATCTTCCAGCACCGTGCGTGCGCCGTAGCGCACGCTCAGGTGTTCGATCTGCACGCCGCCCGGCGCGCCGGACCGCAGCGTGGCGCACGGTTCGGCGGCGCCGAATGCGCCGGGATGGGTCAGGGTGGTTTCCACCGGGTTCATCCTCTTGCTCACTAATACAGGCGGCGTGTGCCGATCACTTCGGCTTGACGACGTCGAGCTGCTTGCCCGAGCTGCCGATCACGTCCTTCTTCCAGCGCTCGATCCACACCGGCTTCTTCGCCATCACCTGCGCCCAGTCGACCGGGATCAGCTTCACGCCCGCGATCGCCTTCTTGACCGCTTCGCCGTTCCTGCCGGCCAGCGGCACGTCCGTGCGGCCCGGGATGCCGTACATGTCCGGCACCTTCGACTGCACTTCCGTCGACATCAGGTAGTCGATCAGCTTCCTGCCGGCATCCTGGTTCGGGCCGCTCTTGATCAGGCCGATGCCGTACGGCAGCTGGAAGGTGGTCGGCTGGTCGCCGTCCTTCGCGGCCAGGAAGATCGGCTTGACGGCCAGCGCGCCGTGCTCGGCGTCGTCGAGATCCATCTGCAGGTCGCCGTTCGCGACGCTGATCTCGTTACGCGACAGCAGCACGTTCAGGTAGCCGGTGCCCTTCGTGTGGAATTTCACGCTCTGCGACAGCTTCGCGAGGTAGTCGAATGCCTTGTCCTCGCCCATCAGCGACGTCGTCAGGATCAGCACGGCCATCCCGTCGCCGGCCGTGGCCGGGTTCGAGTACGCGACCTTGCCCGCGTAGGCCGGCGACAGCAGGTCCGCGAACGTCTTCGGCTGGTTCTTCACGACGTCCGGGTTGATCGCGAACGAGAAGTAGTTGTTCACGAACGTCGCCCACGTGCCGTCTTCCGCCTTCGCGATCGCCGGCACGTTCTTGTAGTTGACGCTCTGGTACGGCTGCAGCAGGCCCATCTGGCCGGCTTGCTGGATGAACGGCGGCAGCGTGACGATCACGTCCGCCTTCGGCGAGTTCTTTTCGATGTTCGCGCGATTGACGACCTCGCCGCTGCCCGCCGTCACGATGTTCACCTTGACGCCTTCCTTCTTCTCGAACGCCGGCAGCACATCGCGATAGAGATTCTCGAGACCGTCCGCCGTATACAGCACGACCGCGTTCGCCGCATGCGCGGGCATCGCCGCGCCTTGCAACAGACCAGCGGCGCAGGCGGCCAGCGCGAGCTTGCGGAACGCGCCGGCAGCGGCGCGCGAGGAATTCTGCAGTGTCATCTCACTTCTCCGTAGGCGGAACACCAAACGGCCGGGCACGATCCGGCTCCTTTCAGTCGGACAGACCGACGACCGGCCTGCCTCGCTGCCGCGCTGCAGGTGGTCTCGCGCGGCAACCGAAGGATCACAGCGTTCGATGACAACGCCGTGACGCGCGCCACAATTTCCACAAAATGACACATTTTGCCAATATCATGCAAGTCGCCCAGAAATGCCAACCCGGCGTTTCGTCCGATCTTTGCTGGAGAAAAAGCCATGCCCGCCCCGATTCTGCTCACGCCCGGCCCGCTGACCACGTCCGCCACAACACGCCACGCAATGCAACATGACTGGGGTTCGTGGGACGTCGCTTTCAATCAATTGACGGCCAGCGTCTGCGCGGATCTCGTCACGATCGCGCGCGGCGGCAACGAATACACGTGCGTGCCGATGCAAGGCAGCGGCACGTTTTCGGTCGAGGCCGCGTTGGGCACGCTGGTGCCGCGCGACGGCGTCGTGCTGGTGCCGGACAACGGCGCGTATTGCGCGCGCATCCTGAAGATCCTCGGCCGGCTCGGCATCGAGGCGATCGCGCTGCCGTTCGGCGAGGACGCCGCGGTCGTCCCGGCGGCGATCGAAGCCGCGTTCGCGCGCGAACCGCGCATCACGCACGTCGCGCTGGTGCATCTGGAAACGAGCGCCGGCATCCTGAATCCGCTCGAGGCGATCGCGGCCGCGTGCCGGCGGCACGGCAAGCGGCTGATCGTCGACGCGATGAGTTCGTTCGGCGCATTGCCGATCGCGCTGGCGGACAGCGGGATCGACGCGCTGATCTCGGCGAGCGGCAAGTGCCTGGAAGGCGTGCCGGGGATGGGGTTCGCGATCGTACGGCGCGACGCGCTCGACGCGAGCGAAGGCAACTCGCCGTCGCTCGCGCTCGATCTCCATGATCAGTACGCGTACCTGCGCAAGACGGGCCAATGGCGCTTCACGCCGCCGACCCACGTGATCGCCGCGCTACGCGCCGCGCTCGACCAGTACCTGGCCGAAGGCGGCCAGCCCGCGCGCGGCGCGCGCTATGCGGAGAACTGCAGGACCTTGATCGAATCGATGCGCGCGCTCGGCTTCACGCCGTTCCTCGACGCCAGCGTGCAGGCGCCGGTGATCGTCACGTTCCATGCGCCCGACCATCCGGCCTACGATTTCCGCCGCTTCTACGACGCGGTGCGCGACGCGGGCTTCATCCTGTATCCGGGCAAACTGACGCAACGCGAGACGTTCCGCGTTGGCTGCATCGGCGCGATCGATGCCGGCGACATCCGGCGTGCGGTCGCGGCGATCGCGCTCGCGGTCGAATCGCTCGGGATTGCCGTGCAGGGCGCGTGAGCGTCAAGGCATGCAAGCGGGGAACGCAGAAACAAAAAGGCCCGGCGACCCACAGGTCGCCGGGCGAACGCACCGAGAGTGCGTGGAGCCGGTACTTACAGTTCGATCCGCTTGATGTCGCCGACGACGAAGATGTACGACAGCGCACCGATCAGCGCGATCACGCCGATGAACACGAGCGCGCCGACGAACGATCCGGTCGATGCGACGATGAAGCCGACGACGAGCGGCGTGATGATGCCCGCGAGGTTCGCCGCGAAATTGAAGATGCCGCCCGTCACGCCGAGCAGGCCGTCCGGCGCGATGTCGGACACGAGCGTCCAGCCGAGCGCGGCCATCCCCTGCGCGAAGAATGCGACCGACATGATCGCGATCACGGCTTCGTTGCTTTGCACGTAGTTCGCGAGAATGATCGTCGACGCGAGCAGCAGGCCGGCGATGATCGGCAGCTTGCGCGCGAGGTTCGCTGACTTGCCGCGGCGCAGCAGCCAGTCGGAGAAGATCCCGCCGAACATCACGCCGACCGACGCGGCGATGAACGGCATGATCGCGAAGAAGCCGATCTTCAGCCAGCCCATATGGCGCTCGGTCGCGAGATAGGTCGGGAACCAGGTGAGGAAGAACACGAGCGTCGAGTTGCCGGCGAACTGGCCGAGGCAGATACCCGCGAGCTGGCGCTTCTTCAGCAGCCGGCCGGCCATCGACCAGCTGAACTTGGCCTGTGCAGGCTTGCCGCTCTTGTCGCCGTCCTTGCGCGCGCCGTGCACGAGACCGCCGCCCGCTTCGATGTACGCGAGTTCCTCCGAATTAGCGGCCGGATGGTTGCGCGGCTCGTGATAGAACTTCCACCAGACCAGACCGAACACGATACCGACCGCGCCGACGACCCAGAACAGCGAGCGCCAGCCGAACGCACCCATCAGCGCGAACAGCACGGGGCTGAAGAACGCGAGGCCGATGTACTCGCCGACGGTGTAGGTGCCGGTCGCCATCGCGCGCTCGTTCTGCGGGAACCACGTCGCGACGACCCGGCTGTTGGTCGGAAAACACGGCGCTTCCGTCACGCCGAGGCCGAGCCGGCATGCGAGCAGCGTCCCGACACCGGGCACGAAGCCCTGCAGCAGCGTGCACAGCGACCACAGCGTCATCGACCAGTAATAAGTGATCTTGCTGCCGAAACGGTCGAGGAACAGGCCGCCGGGCACCTGCATCGCGACGTACGTCCACGAGAACGCGGAGAACATGATGCCCATCACCGCCGCGTTGATGCCGAGCTCCTTGGTGAGCTGCGGCGCAGCCACCCCCAGCACGGTACGGTCGAGATAGTTGATCATCGTGCCGATCGCGAGCAGCGCGAGGATCTTGTAGCGCGCCGAGGTCCGCCGGACCGTGCCGGCCGCCGCGGACGCGGCGTTCGTGTGGGTGGTGTGCTGCATGGTTGTCTCCTGGTCTATTTTTCAGCTAGTCGGTAGAAGGGTCAGCGTGCGACGAGCGACTGAAAGTGTTCGAACATCCGCTCGTCGTCCGGCGTTCGTCCGGTGAAGATCTCGAACGCATCGACGGCTTGGTACACGGCCATCCCGCCGCCCGGCAGCGTCGCGCAGCCGGCCGCGCGCGCGGCGCGGATCAGTTCGGTTTCGAGCGGGAAATACACGATGTCGGCGACCCACATTCCCGCATGGAGCAGCTCGGCCGGCAGCGGCAGGCCCGGATGCTTGGCCATGCCGGTCGGCGTGCAATGAATCAGGCCGGTCGCGGCCTGCATCGCGGCCGCGAGATCGCTGCCCGGCGTGACCCGGGCGGCCGGGAAGCGCTGCTGCAGCTCACCCGCGAGCGCGACGGCACGCGTGCCGTCGACGTCGAAGATCGTCAGCTCGGCGGCGCCCATCTGCAGCGCGGCATGCGCGACGGCCGCACCCGCGCCGCCCGCGCCCAGCTGCACGACACGCTCGAGCGACGCGTCGGGCAACCCGCGGCGGAACGACTTCGCGAAACCCGACCAGTCGGTGTTGTGGCCGATCCGCTTGCCATCCTTGAACAGCACGGTGTTCACCGCGCCGAGCGCGCGCGCGTCGTCCGACAGCGCGTCGAGGTGCTCGATCACGCGCTGCTTGCACGGATGCGTGATGTTGAGCCCGTTGTAGCCCATCCGCTGCGCGGCATCGAGCAGCTCCGGCAGCGCGTCGGCGGTCACGCCGAGCACATCGAGATCGATGCGCCGGTACACGTAGCCGAATCCCTGGCGGAAACCTTCTTCCTCATGCATCGCGGGCGACAGCGAACCGCCGATGCCCTGGCCGATCAGGCCGATCAGAAAAGACGGGCGGCTCATCGTGCGGCTCCCTGCGCAAAAAGGGTCGACAGGCGCTGCAGCGCGAATACGTAGCCTTCGGTGCCGCAGCCGCAGATCACGGCTTCGGCCACCGCCGACACATACGAGTGGTGACGGAATGCCTCGCGACGATGCACGTTCGAGATATGCACCTCGATCACGGGTTTCGCGATCGCGGACAGCGCGTCGGCCAGCGCGACCGACGTGTGCGTATACGCGGCCGGGTTGATCACGATGCCGTGCGTATCGTGACGCGCGGCGTGCAGCCAGTCGATCAGCTGGTGCTCGGCGTTCGACTGGCGAAAGTCGATCTCCAGTCCGAGCCCCTCGGCCGCCGTGCGGCAGCGCTGCTCGACGTCGGCAAGGGTTTCCGCGCCGTAGATGTGGGGCTCGCGGGTCCCCAACAGATTCAGGTTCGGGCCGTTCAGCACCAGCACCTTGTGCTTGCTCATGGTGTTTCTGCTCCTAAAACGGGGGCGCATCGCTAGCCGACTTCGCCCCTTGACGTCAAGATTTGGCGCTAGTGTGCGCTTGCGCAAGCGCAATGTCTTTTCGGGTTTTCGCTAATTTGTACCATCTAGTTAGTTTGTATAATTCGCCATACTCCCCCAGTAAATTCGGGATGTGGCGCCCGCAGGTCGTTCAACGACTGGTTCATTCCGGCCCGATCCGGCCGACGCCACGCCCCGCTCACCCGCAGGATTCGCCCATGCAGCGCTCGATCGCCACCGTGTCACTGTCCGGCACGCTCGCCGAGAAGCTCACCGCCATCCAGGCCGCCGGCTTCGACGGCGTCGAAATCTTCGAGAACGACCTCGTCTACTTCGATGGATCGCCCGCCGACGTGCGGCGCATGGCCGCCGATCTCGGCCTCGACATCGTGCTGTTCCAGCCGTTTCGCGACTTCGAGGGCGTGAGCCCGGCCCAGCTCGCCCGCAATCTCGACCGCATCCGCCGCAAGTTCGACGTGATGCACGCGCTCGGCACCGACCGCATCCTCGTATGCAGCAACGTGTCGCCCGACACGATCGCGGACGATGGGCTGCTGGTCGACCAGCTCGGCGCGCTCGCCGAAGCCGCGCGGCAGGCCGGCGTAGTCGCCGCGTACGAGGCGCTCGCGTGGGGCCGCGTCGTGAACCGGTACGGCCATGCATGGCAGCTCGTGAACGCGGTCAACAGCCCGCATCTCGGCCTCGCGCTCGACAGCTTCCATACGCTGTCGCTCGACGATTCGCCGGACGCGATCGCCGACATCCCCGGCGACCGGATCGCGTTCGTGCAGATCGCCGACGCGCCGAAGCTCGCGATGGACGTGATCGAATGGAGCCGACACTTCCGCTCGTTCCCCGGCCAGGGCGACTTCGACCTCGCCGGCTTCACGGCCCGCGTGATCGAGTCCGGTTACACGGGGCCGCTGTCGCTCGAGATCTTCAACGACGGCTTCCGCGCCGCGCCGACCGCGATCACCGCCGCGGACGGCCACCGCTCGCTGCTTTATCTGGAAGAACTGACGCGCGCGCGGCTCGCGCAGGACGGCCGCGCGCCCGCCGCCGGCCAGCCGCTGTTCGCGCCGCCGGCGCCGCCCGCGCACGTCGGGTTCCAGTTCATCGAATTCGCGGTCGACGCGCAGGCGGCAGCCACCGTCGGCGAATGGCTCGGCCGGATGCGATTCCGGCTCGCGGGCCGTCATCGATCGAAGGACGTGACGTTGTTCCAGCACGGCGCCGCATCGATCGTGCTGAACGCCGAGCGCGACTCGTTCGCCGACGCGTTCTTCCAGCAGCACGGGTTGTCACTGTGCGCGTCGGCGTTCCGCGTCGACGATGCGAAAGTGGCATTCGAACGCGCGGCCGGCTTCGGCTACGCGCCGTTTTCCGGGCGCGTCGGCCCGAACGAGCGCGTGCTGCCGGGCGTGCAGGCGCCGGACGGCAGCCTCGAATACTTCGTCGACGAGATGCCGAACGCGCCGACGCTGTACGAATCGGATTTCGTGCTGACCGACATCGATGGCCCGACCGAGGTCGGCCCACTGACGGGCATCGATCACGTCTGCCTCGCGCTGCCGGCCGACGCGCTCGATACATGGATCCTGTTCTTCAAGACCGCCTTCGGCTTCGAGGCCGAGCGCAGCTGGCTCGTGCCCGATCCGTACGGCCTGATGCGCAGCCGCGCGGTGCGCAGCGCCGACGGCTCGGTGCGGATCGCGCTGAATGCGTCGGTCGACCGCCATACGGCCGTCGCCGAATCGCTCGACCGCTATCACGGCACGGGGCTGAACCACGTCGCGTTCCGGACCGACGACATCGTGAAGACGGTCGCCGCGTTCGCGGCCGACGGCGTGCCGTTCCTGCGGATTCCGCCGAACTATTACGACGATCTCGCCGCGCGCTACGCGCTGCCGGACGAGTTGATCGACACGCTGAGCACCCACCATCTGCTGTACGACCGCGACGAAGACGGCGGCGAATTCCTGCATGCGTATACGGAACTGGTCGACAACCGCTTCTCGCTCGAAATCGTCGAGCGGCGCGGCGGCTACGACGGCTACGGCGCGGCCAACGCGGCCGTGCGGCTCGCCGCGCAGGCTCAGCGCAGGAAATAAGGGCGCAAGCGAATTGCGCGCAGGGCGAATCGAACGAGAAAACCACGACGACCCTGCGACGTGCGCCGCGCGGATACGCCGTCGTGGTGAATACCAAAGCGGCGGCGCCACGCCCGACAAGGCTGGCGGCTCGGGGCCGGAAACCGCCGCCGGGCGGAGGTTACATCCGGTAACGCACGCCGCACTGCAGCATCGGCCTGACCACCGCGATTTTAAGAATCGCTTAAGTCTTCGACGGCACCATCCGCAACCAGTACCCGATGGATATCCGGAAAAGGAGGACAGCGATGAGCGCCGTAGATGCACCCGCGGGCCGCCCGGCCGCCCCCCCTGTGAAAAAGACGATGCTGCGCCGTTTGCTCAGCCATCATGAAATCGCGACGCTGCTCGTGCTGCTGCACGCACCGATCGGCGCGAACGCCAAACCCGAATTGCCCGCGCTGCAGGAAGCCGGCCTCGTCGAGATGATCAAGCTCGACGCCGACACGGCACCGAGCTTCCGCCTGACCGAAGACGGCACGGCCGTCCTGAAAGGCCTCGGCTACCGCTGAGCCGCCGCTTTCCGGCTTCCTTTCCCCGCTTCTTGCTCTCGCACCACCCCGATCCTTCAGACCCGCCGGCCCGCCCGGCGCGTCACTTCACCCGGCCCGGTCCTGCAACATCAGCCGGTATTCCGTCGGCGTCACACCGACCGTCGCCTTGAACTGGCGCGTGAACGCGCTGTGATCCGTATAACCGCATAGCGCCGCGACGTCGGTCACCTTGTCGTGCGTGACGAGCAGCGCCGTGGCCGCGTCGAGCCGCGTTTTCAGCAGCACCTGGCGGGGCGTCAGGTGAAACACCTTGTGGAAGTAGCGTTCGAGCTGCGCGACCGACATCCCGGCCATCTGCGCAAGCTGCTTCAGGTTCAGCGGTTGCACGTAGTGATCCTGGATGTGCTGCACCACGTCGGCGAGCTTGCTGTAGGCCGGATGCGATCCCTCGTGCGCCTTCAGGTCGCGCGAGATGCCCGCGAGACCGACCACCTTGCCGGCCGCGTCGCGCAGCGGCTCCTTGCAGGTCAGGCACCAGCCCGGCTGGCGGCCCGGATACAGATGCAGCTCGAGCTGGTCCATCAGCTGCTGGCCGGCGGTGATCGTCGCCATGTCCTGTTCGAAGTAGGTCCGGCCGAAGCGGCGCGGAAACACCTCGTCGGTCGTCTTGCCGAGCAGGTCGCGCTTGTCCTTGTAGCCGCAGCGCATCGCCAGCGTGCGGTTGACGAGCGCGTAGCGACCGTTCGCGTCCTTCACGAAGAACGCGACGTCGGGCAGTGCGTCGAACACCGGCTCAAGCAGGCGGAAGTGCGCGAGCATCGCGCCAAGATCGGCGTTGTCGGGCTGGTAGCGCAGCGTATCGGACAGGCTCATGGGCGGTGCGGCAAGAAAGGTCGTCATCCCGGCATTGGCGAAGGGAGTGGCTGATGGCGTCGATTATAGGAGCGCGCTCAAGAACACGTCGTGGCGATCTCGGACAAGCGATCGGGCGGCGCGATGAACGGCGGTCCGCGCAACGCGCCGCCGATCGGCGACGATCAGCGACGATCGGGGGGGCCGCATACGTCGGCGCATCGTACGCCGTGCGGTTGTGCGCGCAACCACTGCGGCGCGCTTGTCGGGCGGCGCCGATTTCGCATCGGCCCGCTGCATGGCGCCGGGCATCCGTCGGCAACGTCGGCGATATCGACGCACCTCGCCGGTACCGAAACAACGCTCGCGAAGCCGCCATCCTAGAAATGCCGGCGTGTCGCGTCTTGGCGCGATTGCGCATTCCACATGACGATTTCGGCATATATCAGGGTTATCGACGATATGCCGAAATCGTCGCCGGCCACGCATCGAACGCGCAAGACGCGCGCATTTTCGCTACCTAGACTTCGATCAACGGTTACGAGACGACATCCCGCCGCCGCCGCACACGCCGATTCCGGCACAACCCGCGCGGCGCACGGCACACACCGCACGGCTGTCGCAAACGCCTGCAGACCGATACGTCTCGCCCGGTTTACCGCACCGGCCCGCTGGCCGGCGGCGGCCCAACCACGCCATCAAGGGGAAGTGAAAGTGAAGCTGAAGGTATCGCACGTCGCGCTGGCCGCTGCCTGCGCACTGTCGGGCGCGCACGCCAACGCCGCCGACGTCGTCAAGATCGGTTTCGCCGCACCGCTGACGGGGCCGCAGTCGAACTACGGCACGGACATGCAGAAGGGCGTGCAGCTCGCGATCGCCGATTTCAACGCGACGCATCCGACGATCGGCGGTCAGCCGGTCACGTTCCAGCTCGACTCGCAGGACGACCAGGCCGACCCGCGCACCGGCACGACGGTCGCGCAGCGGCTGATCGACGACAATGTCCGCGGCGTCATCGGCCACTTCAACTCGGGCACGAGCATTCCGGCGTCCGACCTGTACGATCGCGCGGGGCTGCCGCAAATCTCGATGGCGACGTCGCCGCAATACACGGCGCGCGGCTACAAGACGACCTACCGGCTGCTGACGAGCGACGCGCAAGCGGGCCGCATCGTCGGCACGTACGCGGTGAAGACGCTGCGCTTCAAGCGCATCGCGATCATCGACGACCGCACGGCCTACGGCCAGGGCATCGCCGACGAATTCGCGAAGGCCGTGCAGGCCGCCGGCGGCACCATCGTCAAGCGTGATTTCACGAACGACAAGGCGCTCGACTTCTCTGCAATCCTGACCAACCTGAAGGGCATCAACCCCGACGCGATCTTCTACGGCGGCGGCGACGCGCAGTCTTCGCCGATGATCCGCAAGATGCGCCAGCTCGGGATGAAGGCCGCCTTCGTGACCGGCGAGATGTCGCGCTCGCCGACGTTCCTGAAGGTCGGCGGCGAAGCGGCCGAAGGCGCGATCGTCTACATGGGCGGGCTGCCGAAGGAAAAGATGCCGGGCTTCGCCGGCTACGCATCGCGCTACAAGGCACGCTTCAATGAAGACGTGATCACCTATTCGCCCTACTCGTACGACGGCACGATCGCGCTGCTCACCGCGATGAAGGACGCAAACTCGACCGACCCGAAGGTTTACACGCCGTATCTCGGCAAGGTGTCGATCAAGGGCGTGTCGGCGCCGAGCATCGCGTACGACGCGAAGGGCGACCTGAAGGATGCGCCGGTGACGATCTACAAGGTCGAGCACGGCGCGTTCAAGCCGGTCGACACGATCGCCGGCAACTGATCGAGCAGACCCTGTCACGCGCGCGGCGCGGCAAGCGGTTCACCCGCCTGCCGCGCCGCGTGCGTTTCGTCCCGACGAAGTCCGAAGCATTCCTCGGCGCGGCCCCGCGCGCACGCATTTCGCGCTCCTGTAGAATCCCCCCACCCGCTTTGACGCTTCGTCTGCGTCGTGCCCCATCCCGGTGCGACGGTGCGTGTCGCGCGCCCATCCGGCGCTCGGCACACGCTCGACGACGCAAGCCGCGCCTTGCCAGTCCATGCCGATAGCGGGTTCTGGAGACGCAGCACCGACAACAACATTCGAAAACCGATCGTCCTGACCATGCAAGCTTCCGAATTGAGCGGCGTGCCTCGCGCCGCCGAACGCGCGCTCACGCGCAGCGACTATAAAACTCTTGGCCTTGCCGCACTCGGCGGCGCTCTCGAGTTCTACGACTTCATCATCTTCGTGTTCTTCGCACCCGCGATCGGACAGCTGTTCTTCCCGCACGACATTCCCGACTGGCTGCGCCAGTTGCAGACGTTCGGCATCTTCGCGGCCGGTTATCTCGCGCGCCCGCTCGGCGGCGTGATCATGGCGCACTTCGGCGACCTGTTCGGCCGCAAGCGGATGTTCACGCTGAGCGTGCTGATGATGTCGGTGCCGACGCTGCTGATGGGCCTGCTGCCGACCTACGACTCGATCGGCATCCTCGCGCCGGTGTTGCTGCTGCTGTTCCGCGTGCTGCAGGGCGCGGCGGTCGGCGGCGAAGTGCCGGGCGCATGGGTGTTCGTGTCGGAGCACGTGCCGTCGCGCCATATCGGCTATGCGTGCGGCACGCTGACCGCCGGCCTCACGGCCGGCATCCTGCTGGGCTCGCTGGTCGCCGCCGGCATCAACAGCCGTTACTCGGGCGCCGAAGTTACCGCGTTCGCCTGGCGCATTCCGTTCCTGCTCGGCGGCGTGTTCGGCCTGTTCTCCGTGTACCTGCGCCGCTGGCTGCACGAAACGCCGGTGTTCGCCGAGATGAAGGCGAAGAAGGCGCTCGCGGCCGAGATTCCGCTGAAGGCCGTGCTGCGCGACCACGGCCGCGCGGTGATCGTGTCGATGCTGCTCACGTGGATGCTGTCGGCGGCGATCGTCGTCGTGATCCTGATGACGCCCGCGCTGCTGCAGAAGCAGTTTCACCTGACGCCCGCGACCACGCTGTTCGCGAACAGCATCGCGACGCTGTGCCTGACGGCCGGCTGCATCACCGCCGGCTCGCTCGCGGGCTGGATCGGCGCGAAGCGCGTGCTCGGCATCGGCGGCCTCGTGCTGGCCGCGTGCTACTACCTGCTGTTCGCGCAGGTCGCGGCCGACGCGTCGACGCTGCCGCTGTACTACGGGATCGCCGGCTTCGCGGTCGGCACGATCGGCGCCGTGCCGTTCGTAATGGTGAAAAGCTTCCCCGCCGTCGTGCGCTTCTCGGGCATCTCGTTCTCGTACAACGTCGCGTATGCGATCTTCGGCGGCCTGACGCCGGTGATCGTGTCGCTGATGATGAAGTCGAACCCGCTCGCGCCGGTCGTGTATGTCGCGACGATCTGCGTGCTCGGCGCAATCGCGGTGCAGTTCTCGAAGGATGCGAAGGACCTGAAGGACGCGCGCTGAACACCGGCGCGCATGCGCCGGCTGGATGAACAAAGGGCCGAATCCCGCAGCGTGCGGGATTCGGCCCTTTTGATTTGGTTCAGCGCGGCGCGCGACGCGCGTGCGTCGCGCCGTTCAGCCCGGTTCGACTCAGCGCAGCGCGCCGTACGACGAACTCGGCCGGCGCAGCGCGTCGATGCTTGCGCCGCCCGCGCCGGTCACGAACAGCAGCAGGAAGCCGCCGGCGATCGCGATGTTCTTCCAGAAGTGGATCACCATGTCGTGCTGGACCGCAGCGTCGGTCGCGTCCCAGAAATTGTGTCCGACCATCGCGGTCGCGACCGTATAGAACGCCATCAGCAATGCGAGCGGCTTCACCTTGTAGCCGACGATCAGCAGCAGGCCGCCGAGCGCTTCGATCGTGACGACGACCGGGCCCGTCACCTGCGGATAGGGCACGTTCAGCCCATGCAGATAGCCGATGAAATCGCTGTAGCCGAGCAGCTTCATCACGCCGCCCCACAAGAACAACGCCGCCAGCGCCAGGCGTGCGAAAAAAATGACGCCGGAATCGACGGAACGCGTCATGCCAATCTCCTCGTATGCAAATCGGCCGTCCGCGCGAGGCGTGCCCGCGCGGTTCGGAACCGCGCGGCCTTGTCGGGCCCGCGGCAAATGGGCCAGCATAGAGGGTCTTTTCGCGGTGTCCAAGAAAAAGGTTGTAGCAAATCTTTACACCGTGGCGGCGACGCAGGCATGACGGCACCACGAAGAACGACACCCGGCCGCCGCCGCGAATAAAGGGAACGAGCCTTAACCGGCGTCGCTCAGCAGCACGCCCTTCTTGAACAGGAAGCAGCCGTAGCCGCGCAGCTCGCCGGTGACGATCACCGCATACGCCTGTTGCGCGCGCTCGTAGAACGCGAATCGATCGACGCCCACGAGCGGCACGGCGCGCCCTTCCGCGCGATCGATTTCGGCCTGCACTTCGCGCTGCACGGGCGGCACCGCGGCCGGATCGCCGACCACTTCCATCCGCCACGCGGGCGTCTCGACGAACGTGTCGAGCGGCAACACGGACAGCACCGCGCGTGCGACGCGCGCCGAGTCGGCGCCGTCGATGCGCAGCGCGCGGCCGACCACCGTGTGCTCGGCGACGGATTCCGCCGGAAAATTCGCATCGCAAATCACCACTTCATCTCCGTGGCCCATCGCGCGCAGCGTGTGCAGGATGTCGGCGTGCAGCAGCGGATCGAGATTCTTCAACATGTGGGCAAGTCTCCGGGATCGGGAACGAATGGCATAAGTTACCCGATCCCGGCGGCCGCGGGGCATGCATCGCTCACGTCACGATGCCGCGGCCGGCATTTCGTCGATGAAACCCGTGACCGACTTCAGGCGGCCCGACGCATCGACGGTGCCGAAATCCGAACCCCTCACGATCGCCGCGCCGTCGGGCGACACGAGCGCCCATGAGAAGCGCAGATGCTGGCCGAACCCGTCGACGTCGGTCGTGCGGCGAAATCGGAACGCGGGGAAGCGCGCCTGCACCGCGGCGATCATCGTGTCGATGCCCGCGTGGCCGTCGCCGGCCATCAGCGGATCGCGATAGGCCGCGTCGCTCGAGTAGGTCGCATCGATCAGCGCGCGCCGGCGTGCGACGTCGGGCTCGTTCCACGCGTCGAAATAGCGGTCGATCAGGTCGGCGTGTGCGGACTGGACGGTTTGAGCGGTGTTCATGCGAGGCTCCTGGTCTGGATGAAGGAAGGACAGCGCCGCGGACATTTCGCGTTCGCGTGCCGCCATCGTCGCCGGCCTCGCACGGGCAGTCGATTACGTTCGAGGTAAGGACATCGCGTCGCCACAAGCAAAAACGGGCGCCCGAAGGCGCCCGCATCGTCAGCCGTTTCGATCGCGCGCGTCAGGTCACCGGCGCCGGATTGAACAGCGTCAGCGCATTCGCGAGCTTCCATTGCTCTGCCCACGTGCGGCGCTTGCCGCTCGCGACGTCGAGCATCAGCCGGAACAGCTCCCAGCCCACGTCCTCGATCGAGGCCGCGCCGGTCGCGATCTGCCCCGCGTCGAGATCCATCAGGTCGTGCCAGCGCCGCGCGAGATCGCTGCGCGTCGCGACCTTGATCACCGGCACCTGCGCGAGGCCGTACGGCGTGCCGCGGCCGGTCGTGAAAACGTGCAGGTTCATCCCCGCCGCGAGCTGCAGCGTGCCGCAGATGAAATCGCTCGCGGGCGTCGCCGCGTACAGCAGCCCCTTCTGCCGCGCCCGATCGCCGGGACGCACGACGCCGGCGATCGGCGCGCTGCCCGACTTCACGATCGAACCCATCGCCTTCTCGACGATGTTCGACAGGCCGCCCTTCTTGTTGCCGGGCGTCGTGTTCGCGCTGCGATCGACGCGGCCGCGCTGCAGGTAGCGGTCGTACCAGTCCATCTCGCGGATGATCTCGCGGGCGACGTCCTCGTTCGCTGCGCGCGACGTGAGCTGCGCGACGCCGTCGCGCACTTCGGTCACTTCCGAGAACATGATCGTCGCGCCCGCGCGCACGAGCAGGTCGGCCGCGAAGCCGACCGCCGGGTTCGCGGTCAGCCCCGAGAACGCGTCGCTGCCGCCGCACTGCACGCCGACGACGAGATCGGACGCCGGACAGGTTTCGCGACGGCGGCGGTTCAGCCGCTCGAGATGCGATTCGGCCATCGTCATGATCGAGTCGATCATCGAGTTGAAGCCGACGTGCGCGGCGTCCTGCAGGCACACGACGCCACCGTTGTCCGTCGCGCCGTCGGCCGCCAGCGGAATCGCGCCGGGCGGCAGCAGGCGCTCGGGCTGCAGCTTCTCGCAGCCGAGGCTCACCGTCATCACCTCGCCGCCGAAGTTCGGGTTCAGGCTGATGTTGCGCAGCGTGCGGATCGGGATGTCGGCATCGGGCGCATCGATCGCGACGCCGCAGCCATACGTGTGCTCGAGCCCGACCACGTCGTCGACATTCGGGTAACGCGGCAGCAGTTCGTCCTTGATCCGCTTCACCGCATGCTCGACGACGCCCGACACGCACTGCACGGTCGTCGTGATCGCGAGGATGTTGCGCGTGCCGACCGACCCGTCGGGATTGCGAAAGCCCTCGAACGTATAGCCTTCGAGCGGCGCCAGCGGCGGCGCGGCACGCGTGGCGAGCGGCAGGTCGTCGAGGCCCGGCGGCTCCGGCATGCGCATCGTGCGCTCGTTGACCCAGCTGCCGCGGCGCAGCTCGGTGAGCGCGTAGCCGATCACGACGTTGTAGCGGACGATCGGGTCGCCGGCCGCGAGGTCGACCAGCGCGACCTTGTGCCCTTGCGGCACGCCTTCGCGCAACGTCAGGCCGTCGGCGAACGTCGCGCCCTCGGGCAAGCCGCCGTCGTTGACGACGATCGCGACGTTGTCGTCCGGGTGCACGCGGATATAAAGGGGGGAAGCAGTCATTGGAATTCCTGGAAGGCTACCAGCCAAATCGTTAGTCATCATACGACATTCGACGTCAACCCGCGATGCTGCGTAAACCCTTATCCGGAAAGACCCTACCCTTTACCCGCCGGCAAACCGCTTGCACTGCGCTGCCCCTCGTTGTACGATGACATACAACGACATCGCCAATATGGCTCGGATGGCGTACCCGACGAACCCAGCCCTCGCGCTAGACGGACGACCCAACCATGACCTCACCGCAAGAACTCAAACAGATCATCTCCCACGGCCTGCTGTCGTTTCCGCTGACGGACTTCGACGCGGACGGCAGCTTCCGCCCGACCACCTATGCCGAGCGTCTGGAATGGCTGGCGCCGTATGGCGCGACCGCGCTGTTCGCGGCCGGCGGCACCGGTGAATTCTTCTCGCTCACGCAGCGCGAGTATTCGGACGTGATCCGCGTTGCGACGGAAACCTGCAAGGGCAAGGTGCCGATCCTGGCCGGCGCCGGCGGCGGGACGCGCGTCGCGATCGAATATGCGCAGGAAGCCGAGCGCCTCGGCGCGAGCGGCGTGCTGCTGATGCCGCACTACCTGACCGAAGCCAGCCAGGAAGGCATCGCCGAACACGTCGAGCAGGTGTGCCGCGCGCTGAAGATCGGCGTCGTGGTGTACAACCGCGCGAATTCGAAGCTGAACGCCGACATGCTCGAGCGCCTCGCCGATCGCTGCCCGAACCTGATCGGCTTCAAGGACGGCGTCGGCGAAATCGAGAGCATGGTCACGATCCGCCGCCGCCTCGGCGACCGCTTCGCGTACCTCGGCGGCCTGCCGACGGCCGAAGTCTATGCAGCCGCGTACAAGGCGCTCGGCGTGCCGGTGTACTCGTCGGCCGTATTCAACTTCATCCCGAAGACGGCGATGGCGTTCTACGAAGCGATCGCGAAGGACGACCACGCAACGGTCGGCCGCCTGATCGACGAATTCTTCCTGCCGTACCTGAAGATCCGCAACCGTCGAGCGGGCTACGCGGTCAGCATCGTGAAGGCGGGCGCGAAGCTCGTCGGCCACGACGCGGGCCCGGTGCGCGCGCCGCTCGTCGACCTCACCGACGCCGAAATGGCCGAACTGGACGTGCTGATCAGGAAGATGGGCCCGCAGTAAGCGGATATTGCCGGCGCGGCGCCTGCAACGGCACCGCGGTCGGCTCGTTGCCTGTGTTGCATCGCGGCCGGCACCTGCCGGCCGCGGTCGTCTGTAGCGGCGGCCATGCCACGCATCCCGTCGCGATGCGTGCGGTCACATCTGCGCGATGACGCCGATGATCCGGTGACGCACGTTGCCGAGCTTGATCCGGGTCGCCTCGATCTGCCCTTGCGCGCCCGCACGCACGCGTGCGTTCGACCCGTCGCCGAGAATCTGCCCCAGCACGTCGCGATCGACGACCGCGTCGAAGAACCGGCCGACCGTGATCGTCGCCGACTGCTTCGCGGTCAGAAGCGCGCTGTTGGCCTGCATCAGCGCTTCGGTGCGCAAGCTCTGGTCGCGTTCGTCGATGCTGCGGCGATGCTCGAGCGCGAACACCAGCGCTTCCATGTCCTGCCGGAACCGGCGCACGGCGAGGCCGAACATGAGCGAATGCGCATCGGAGCCCGTGACGGGCCGCCCCTGGTTGATGGTCACGTCGAATTCGCTGCCGCCCAGGTCGCGCTGGAATTCCAGCAGCGCATTCGCGAGCACGCGCCCTTCGCTGTACTGGCCGATCCGGCTGCGCACCGAATGCGCGACGTCGCCGATCGCCTTCCACAATCCGGCGGCGAACAGGTGGTCGCCGCGCTTGCTGATGTTCATCGGATGGTTCCCTCTTGGAATTTTGTGGTCTCTCAGGCTCGCCTGCGGGCCGGGCGGCCCGAGGCCCCGCTACTGTAGGAGAAATTCCGGTGACGCGGAAGCCATCATGAAAAAAGCGGAGGCGGCCCGCCGGCCGCCCCCGCTTTCAGTCGTTCAGCAAGCGGCCCGGCTTCGCGCCGCGCCGCCGCACCGTCACTCCGCCTTCCCGTCCCGCAGCCGCGGAACGCCGAGCGGATTGCTTTCCTGCAGCCCTTCGGGCAGCAGATCGTCCGGGAAGTCCTGATAGCACACGGGCCGCAGGAAACGCTCGATCGCGGTCGCGCCGACCGACGTGACCGCCGGATTCGACGTCGCCGGGAACGGCCCGCCGTGCACCATCGCGTCGCACACTTCGACGCCGGTCGGGTAGCCGTTCACGAGCAGGCGCCCGGCCTTGCGTTCGAGGATCGGCAGCAGGCGGCGCGCGAGCGGCTTGTCGTCGGCGTCCATCTGGAGCGTGGCCGTCAGCTGGCCCTCGAGTGACTCGAGCACGCGTGCGACTTCGTCGAGATCACGGCAACGCACGATCAGCGATGCCGGCCCGAACACTTCGTGGCCGAACGCCGGCTCGGCCAGGAACGCCGGCGCGGCGACTTCGTACAGCGCGCCGCCTGCCTGGCATTCGGTCTGCGCCGCCTCACCCGCGCCGACTTCGCGCACGCCCGGCAGTTCGGCCAGCTTGCCGCGGCCATTGCGATACGCGTCGGCGATGCCGCTCGTCAGCATCACGCCGGCCGGTTTCTTCGCGAGCGCCTGTGCCGCAACGGACTCGAAGCGGTCGAGATCGGGGCCATCGACCGCCAGCACGAGGCCCGGATTCGTGCAGAACTGGCCGGTGCCGAGCGTCAGCGAATCGACGAAGCCGGTCGCGATCGCTTCGCCGCGCGCGGCCAGCGCGGCCGGGAACAGCACGACCGGGTTGATGCTGCTCATTTCCGCGTAGACGGGAATCGGCTGCGGGCGCGCGTTCGCGAGCTGCACGAGCGCCATGCCGCCCTGCCGCGACCCGGTGAAGCCGACGGCCTGCACCGCCGGATGGCTGACGAGCGCCGCGCCGGTCACGCGGCCGGGGCCGATCAGCAGCGAGAACACACCGGCCGGCATCCCGCATTTCGCCACCGCCGAGCGGATCGCACGGCCGACCAGCTCGGACGTGCCGAGGTGCGCCTCGTGGGCCTTCACGATCACCGGGCAGCCGGCCGCGAGTGCCGACGCCGTATCGCCGCCGGCCACCGAGAATGCGAGCGGGAAGTTGCTCGCGCCGAACACCGCGACGGGCCCGAGCCCGACCTTCTGCAGCCGCAGGTCCGAGCGCGGCAGCGGCGTGCGCGCGGGCTGCGCGGGATCGATCGACGCGGCGAGGAAGCGTCCGTCACGCACGACGCGCGCGAACAGCCGGAGCTGGCCGACGGTGCGGCCGCGTTCGCCCTGCAGCCGTGCGACGGGCAGGCCCGTTTCGGCGTGTGCGCGCTCGATCAGCGCGTCGCCGAGCGCGACGATCTCGTCGGCGATCGTTTCGAGAAACACCGCGCGGGCCGCCGGCGGCTGCGCGCGGTACGCATCGAACGCGTCGCGCGCGAGTTCGCACGCGCGCTCGACGTCGGCCTGCGTCGCGATGCCGAAGGCCGGCGCATCGATCGGCGCGCCCTTCGTCGGGTCGAACGCGTACAGGGTACCGGCCGAGCCGGCCACCGCATCGGCGCCGATCAGCATCTCTCCAGTCAGTTGCATGGGGTGTGCTCCGTGTTTCGGGAATGATTGGTTCATTGTAGCTCAACAGATACGATGTCTGCCGACACGATTTCAGGATTCGCGCCGATCGTCGATCCTGCCATACTCTGCGCGAAACCCTTATCCCTTCGGGCTTTGCCCAAATGTTGGCCATTCCACGCCGCTTCGCCAAGGGAAAACCCGAAGTTTCGGGTTCGGCCAGGCCTCATGAACTTTTGGCCATGTCATACGACGACGTATGTTTGGATGTCCAATCAAACATCTCCCTCGCGATCTTCCGATCGATCTCGCGCGCACCGCCCGCCGCACCGCCGTGCGCTATCGGATACTGGCGATGCTGTTCGCCGTCTCGGCGTTCAGCTGGGGCATACGTGCTCGCGCAATTGCCGAGCGGCTGGCAAAGACGACGGCGGCCGCGCATGAGCGGCCGCCGTTTTTACGTCGCTCAGGCCGCCGAATGCGCGACGCGCAGCATGTCGTGCACGCCGGACGTCATCAGCGCGAGAAACGCGAGCAGGCCGACGTAGAAAAGCGCGTAAGTCGTTTTCGTCTCGACCGACGTCGTGTAGTACGCGCGGTTCTCCGGCGCGTCGGGATCGTAGCGCCATGCGCGCTTCAACTGCGGCAACGCGAGGATCGCCATCACGATCAGGAGCGGGCTCGGCCGGTACGCGAACAGCGCGATCAGCACGGGCACGCCCGCGAACCAGATGCGCGGGGAGAGCACCGCCGTGATGCGCCCGCCGTCGAACGGCGACAGCGGAATCATGTTGAACAGGTTCAGGAAGAAGCCCGTATAGGCGAGCGCGAGCAGCAGATTGCTGTCGTAGTGCCGTGCGGCCGCGTAGCAGGCCAGCGCGCCGAGCGTGCCGACGAACGGACCGGCCAGTCCGACGTACGCTTCGGTTTCGGCATCGTGCGGCATCTCCTTCAGCTGGATCCACGCGCCGACGAACGGAATGAACGTCGGCAGCCCGACATCGAGCCCGCGCCGCTGCGCGGCCACGTAGTGGCCGGCTTCGTGGACCAGCAGCAGCGCGACGAAACCGGCCGCGAAGCGCCACCCGTAAAACAGCGCGTAGACCGCGATCGACGCCAGCATGGTGCCCGCCGACATGAGCACCTTGCCGAGCTTCAGGCCGCCGAAGATCAGCAGCAGCAGCTTCGTCATTCCTTGTGCTCCGTGCCGGACACGGTGGTTGCGCCGGTTGCATCGGCGACGACCGGCACGGCTGCCGGCTTCGGCTTGCGCCCGAAGAAACGCTTCAGCGCCGCGCCGCCCGCCAGCAGCGCAACCGCGCCGATCTTGAAAAACTTCACGGCGAACGCGCCGATCAGCGCGAGCAGCCCGAGCTTCTTCGCGCCGACGCCGACGCCGACGATCAACGCTGCGAGCCCGTACTCGGCGACATGATCGGTCGACTTGTTGAAATCGGCATAGCGCTTGCCGTCGTTGAAGCGGATGTTCGCGAGCAGATCGTCGGCCGACGCCTTGTACTTCGGCAAATCGGCGAGCGTCGACGCCATCGTCAGCGACAGGTAGCCGTCGCGGCCGAGCACGAGCGTCCGGTAGTTCACGCCGTCGCTCTCCGCGTTCGCGGCCGCGCCCTTGTCGCGAATGATCGCCGACCACACGAGCCGGTGCGTGGCGGCGTCGTACGCGGGCGCCTGCGCCCAGCCGACCACCTCGGTCTCGGGCAACCCGCGCTCCTTGCGCGCCGGGTTGTTTTCCTCGGTGCCGGCCTGCAGGCTCTTCAGCAATTCGTCGGGTTTCCAGTCCTTCGCGTCGTCGTCGCGGATGTAGCCGCTCGGCTCGAACGACACGACCGAGATCCAGTCGGCGTCCGGGTCCTCGGGCAGCACGAGGCCGACCAGCTTCGATTCGTCGATCGAGTTGCCCATCGAGCGCAGGTAGCGGCCGGCTTCGGCAGCCGGCACGAACGATTCGCCTTCCTTCAGCTTCAGCACGGCTTCGTGCTTGACGTCGATATCGGCCGGGCCGTTCACGACGACCTTGTTGGCGGCCGCGGCGGCGGCCCTCATTTCGACCTGCGCGGCTTCGGTCTGCGCATGGCCGCTGGTTGCGGCGAGCGCGAGCATCGCCACGCAGGCGACGCGGACGGCGAGTTTTTTCATTGTTGGATTCCCCTGGAATGCCTTGTTGTGAATGTGCGCGGCATCCGGCTCGGGCGTCGTGGCCGCGGGTCCGGTGTCGCCTCTCAGGTGGCACGGGGGCTATGGTAACGCAGCGTCGGCGCGCATCCGGGATCGAAATGCGGGGGCGGAAGGGCGCCTCGGGCGGAGTCGGCGATGCACACCCGATGCACATCGATCCGGAATGCTTACCTCGCAGGTAATGTCCGATGCGCGAGGGATTGCCTATCATCCTCGTCATGAACTCGACCGCCGCCCTTCAATCGCTCCCCCCGTCCGCCGGCCGCGCGTCCGGCATCGGCTCGCTGCTGCGCACCTGGCGTCAACGCCGGCGCCTGAGCCAGATGGCCCTCGCGCTGGAGGCCGAGGTGTCCGCGCGGCACCTGAGCTTCGTCGAATCGGGGCGCGCGCAGCCGAGCCGGGAGATGGTGCTGCATCTCGCGGAGCGCCTCGACGTGCCGCTGCGCGAGCGCAACGCGCTGCTCGTCGCGGCCGGCTATGCGCCGCTGTTTCGCGAACGGCCCTTCTCCGATCCGCAGCTCGATGCGGCGC
The DNA here is from genome assembly GCF_053427845.1 of Burkholderia sp. AW49-1. Classification (NCBI taxonomy): domain Bacteria; kingdom Pseudomonadati; phylum Pseudomonadota; class Betaproteobacteria; order Burkholderiales; family Burkholderiaceae; genus Burkholderia; species Burkholderia sp. AW49-1. The sequence goes on from NZ_JBSAXF010000007.1 coordinate 28,450, forward strand.
GCCATGCGGTCGAAGCCGTGCTGCGCGGCCACGAGCCCTACCCGGCACTCGCGGTGGATCGCCACTGGACGCTGCTCGCCGCGAACCGGATGCTCGGCGCGCTAGTCGCGCAGGCCGAGCCGGCGCTCCTGCAGCCACCCGTCAACGTGCTGCGCCTGAGTTTGCATCCTGACGGCCTCGCGCCGCAGATCGTCAACTGGCACGAATGGCGCGCGCATATCCTGCACCGGCTGCAACGGCAGATCGACGCGAGCGGCGACCGCACGCTGCATGCGCTGCGCGACGAACTCGCAGCCTATCCGGCTCCGGCCGGCCAGCCCGACGACACGCATGCACGCGCCGGCTACGCGGACATCGCGGTGCCGCTGCGGCTGCGCACGGCCGCCGGCGAACTGACGTTCTTCAGCACGACGACGGTGTTCGGCACGCCGGTCGACGTCACGCTGTCGGAACTCGCGATCGAGGCGTTTTTCCCGGCGAATCCGGAAACGGTGGACGCGATGCGCGCGCTGGCGGACGCGCTGCCGGCTCAATGAGCATCGTCAACGACGCTCGAACGCCAGCTTCACGCCCAGCCCGAGAAGGACCGCGCCGCTCACCCGGTGCATGCGGGTCAGGATGCGCGGATTGCGCCGGATCGACGTCGACAGCAGGCCGGCGAACAGCGCGACCGGCCCCTTGACGAGAAATGTCAGGCCGGCAAACGTCGTGCCGAGCACGAACAGCGACAGCATCGGATGCGCGGCGCCCGCGGGCACGAACTGCGGCAGAAACGCGAGATAGAACAGCGCGACCTTCGGATTCGACACGTTGGACAGCGCGCCTTGCGCGAACGTGCGCAGCCCGGACGCCGGCGCGTCGCGACCGCTCGCGAGCGTCAGCCCGCCGGATGAACGCAGCAGCGTGATGCCGAGATACAGCAGGTAAAGCGCGCCGATCATCTTCAAGGCAGTGAACAGCCATTCGGATGCCTGAAGAAGCGCGCCCAGCCCGAGCGTCGCGAGCATCGTATGCACGAGCAACCCGACGCTGACGCCCGCAGCGGTCACGAGGCCCGCCCGCGTGCCGCCGGATAGCGTGCGCGACATCACGAGCACCATGTCCTGGCCCGGCGTCAGAATGATCAGAAGGGAGGTGGCCATGAATGGCAGCCAGGCTACGTGCGGCATCGGAATTCTCCTGAAAGCGGCACCGGGAGCGACGGGCGGGAATCGCATATGCCTCCGGGGCCGGGCAGTCACCGGATTATCGGCAAGTTGCCGTGGAGAATGGCTGCGAAGTTGGCTACTTTCGATTTGCAAATTGGAGTTATTCTCCAATATCGTCACCACCGGTAGTCAAAAATGCCAACCAAGCTGGATGCCATCGATCGGCGCATTTTGCGTGCGCTGCAACGAAACTCGAATCAGACGAATGCCGAGCTCGCGCAGCAGGCCGGCCTCTCCCCCACGCCCTGCCTGCGCCGCGTTCATCTGCTCGAGGAACAAGGCGTCATCGACGCGTACGTCGCCTTGCTGAACCCGGCTGCCGTCGAACTGCGATTCACGGCATTCGTGCGCGTCACGCTGGAACGCCAGGACAAGACGACCGTCGAACGCTTCGCGCGCGAGATGGAGCAAGCGCCCGAGGTACTCGAATGCCATCTGATGGCCGGCAGCTACGACTATCTGCTGCGCGTCATCGCGAAGGATCTGGATGACTATCAGCGCTTTCAGATGGAGACGCTCACCCAGATCGAAGGCGTACGCAACGTCGAAACCGAGATTCCGCTGAAACGCATCAAGCAGACGGTGCGTCTGCCGATCTAGGCATGTGGAAAGGCGACGACGTGCGTGCTGCCGTCATCGGATCGATGCGGCAGAACACTGCAATGACGTCCGTTCGTACAAGATCCTGAAATGCCGTTCGCCACCCGGGGCCACACCGGTGGCTGCACCCGATTTTCTCCGGCACCTTCTTCATCGTTCTCGGCATTTCGTTCCTGGCGGCCGTCTCAGTCCTGCTCGGGATCGTTGCACTGGCGTTGCTTCCGCCTGTACGACGATCGTTTCGTGTGCATCGGCGACGCTCCACCGTCGTCCTCGCCGCGCTGTGCGTGATGAGCAGCTTCGTCGTCTTGATGGCGGCGATCGGGCGGCGGGCCGAGGCGAACATCAGAAAGGAAGAAGCCGCAAAACATCCGGCGCTCGAGAAGAGCGCGCGTCTGCTGCGCATCGATATGCCACCCGGTACGCGGCTGTCGCTCTCGCGCGCCGGCGACACGAAATCGATCGAGAAAGCCGAGTTCCCGCACGCGGTCGATGTCTACGGCATTCCCGCCGTCGCAATGACGGTCGGGACGGAATTCGACGATGAAGTGCCGCACGACGAGACGCCTACCCGCACGAGCGCGCCACACCACCTGCCCACCACCGCCCCCCTCACCGACCGAATTTCTCCCGAAACATAGCGTTCAGACGCCGCGGCAAACATAGGCTCGGCCGAGGCCCATCAAAATGCGTCGTCGCGGCTCGAGCTTCGAGCCCCCGAAGCCCGGAAGTGGCCGCGGCCGAAGCACGTAGCTGCGATCCGTGCGCGGTTCTTGTCTCTTCAATACCGGCGAATGTCGAATTTGATTAGTAGAACTTTTGTTTGCCGGATGGACGGGCAGCACCTGTCATGAAAGAGACGCGAACGATTCGATGCGAACGTGAAATCGTGCGCAGACCGTGCAAAACACAACACGACTTTTACATTGAGCCTGGGAACACGAAATGAACAAGCATCAACGAGGGTTGGAATTTTCCGCACGACGCGCACCGAAGAAGTCGAAGGCCACGCTTGCCGTCGCGGTCGGTGCCGCCATGGTCGCATTCGCCGCTTCCGCGCCCGCGCGGGCCGACTACGTGCAGAACGGCACGTCGACAGAAACGTCGGGCGGCTGCGTCGGCAACATCGCGATCTCGGGAAGCGGAACGTATCCGGCGACCGCAACGGGTTGCGACAACGTGGCAATCGGCACCGCGGCGGTGGCGAACTCCGGTTCGTCGACCGGCGCCTATAGCGAAACCGTCGCGATCGGCCGCATGGCCGGCGCGACCGGCACGCAGGCAACTGCGGTCGGCGGCAATTCCACCGCCACCGGAGACCACGCAACGGCGCTCGGCGCGCTTACCCGCGCAACCGGTATCCAGGCGACGGCGGTCGGCGACGGCGCGATCGCCAACGGCGCCACCGCGTCGGCATTCGGTCAGGGTGCCTCGGCCGTCGACCAGGCAACGGCGGTCGGACAAGGCGCGAGCGCGACCGCGACGTTCTCGACGGCGGTCGGCAAAGGCAGCGTGGCGGCCGGCGGGACGGCCCTCGGCTTCCAGGCGAACGCCGGCGCCAACGATGCGGTCGCGCTCGGCATCGACAGCTCGGCGTCCGCAACCGGCAGCGTGGCCATCGCCCGCGCGACGGCATCCGCCGTGAACGCGGTCGCCATCGGCGAAGGCGCGAACGCCGCCGACGCGAACTCCGTCGCATTGGGCTCGAACGCAGCGACGCGCGCGTTCACGACCGTGAGTAGCGTAACGCTCGACGGCGTCAGCTACAGCGGCTTCGCGGGCACGCCGGTCGGTGTGGTCAGCGTCGGCAGCGCCGGCGCCGAGCGGCAGATCGTGAACGTCGCGGCCGGTGCAATCAGCGCAACCAGCACGGACGCCGTCAACGGTTCGCAGCTGTTCTCGATCGCAAGCCAGGTTTCGACGTTGACGACGGATCTCGCGGCGCTGACGACCACCGTCGGCAAGATCTCGTCGAGCGTCCCGAGCGGCACGGTGACGGACCCGACGGACACCGCGATTGGCACGAATACGTCGGTCACGGCGACGAACGGAACGGCGGTCGGCAACGGCTCGAACGTCTCGGGCGACAACGGTACGGCGGTCGGCGTGAATTCGACCGTCACCGCGACGAACGGCACGGCCATCGGCACGAATTCGAAGGTCACCGCCACGAACGGCACGGCCGTCGGCACCGGCTCGAATGTTTCCGGCACGGACTCCACCGCGATCGGCACGAACAGCCGCGCGAGCGCCAACAATGCCGTGGCGTTGGGCGCGAACTCGGTCGCGGATCGCGACAACACGGTCTCGATCGGCGCGCCGGGTGCAGAACGCCAGTTGACCAACGTGGCCGACGGCACTGCACCGACGGACGGTGTCAACGTGCGCCAGTTGAACGGCGCGATCAATTCGGTTCGCGAAGAAATGTCGAAGTACCGCAAGGACGCGAACGCTGGCACAGCGAGCGCGATCGCGATGGCCAACCTGCCGCAGGCCGTGCTGCCCGGCGAGAAGGTCGTTGCGCTCGGCGGCGGCACGTACGGCGGTCAAAGCGCGATGGCGGTCGGCCTGTCGGTCGCGACGACGAAATGGCTCGTCAAAGGCTCGATCACGACGGCGGTGTCGGGCCACGGCTCGTTCGGCGCGGGCGCGGGCGTCGGCTATCGCTGGTAGGCGACACCGAGCTGCGTAGCGTCGACGGACGGTTCGCCGACGCTACGTATACAGCGACGCCTGCGGCAATTCCCCCGTCAACGCGAACCGGCCGACGTCGCGCAGCCGGTAATCGAGCGGATCGTGCAGCGTATGCGTGCGCGCATTGCGCCAGAAGCGGTCGAGGCCGAGCGATGCGGCCGTCGCGCGCGCGCCGCACGCATCGAACAGCGCCTCGCCGTTGTCGAGCGCCGCGCGCTGCGCGACGATCTTCGCGTCCGACACCGCGAGCGCCACTTCGGCACGTTCGCCGGCCGTCAGCGCGTCGCGCCGCGTCCATGCCCGCTGCAACGCGACAGCCGCGCGATCGGCCAGCGACGCCGCCGCAACCGCCTGCACGCGCATGTCGCCGAAGCGCTGCAGCGTATAGGGATCGTCGCTCGCCCGCGTGACGCCCGAGTTTATCCACGGCCGGCCGTGCGCCAGCACGTATTCGCGCGCCTCGGCCAGCGCGCCTTCCGCAAGCCCGACGAACAGATTCGTCAACACGAGCTGCGACACCAGCGTGCGCAGCGTCGCGCGCGGCGTCGGCGGCATCTCGGACCGGTGCAGCACGTCGTCCGGCGCGAGCGACACGCCGTCGAAACGCACGCTGCCGCTGTCGGTCTGGCGCTGGCCGACCGGATCCCAGTCTTCGTTGACCGTGATCCCGTCGCGATCGGTCGGCACGACGCCGAACACGGCGCGGCCCGTTTCCGGATCGTGCGCGGCCACCGTCATCCGCTGCGAGCCGCGCGTGCCCGAGCAAAATCCCTTCACGCCGTCGAGCCGGTAGCCGCCGTCCGGCGTCGCGGTCGCCACCAGCCGCGTGTCGAGCGGGTTCACCGCATTGCCCCACCACCAGCGATGCTCGACCGTACCGCGCAGATAGCGTTCGCGCTGCGCCGCACTGCCCCACACGTCGACGCTCACCACCTGCAGGACCTGGAACCCGACCAGATGCGCGAGCGCGCTGTCGACGCGCGCGATCAGCCGGATCGTGTCGTAGATCGCGGGCCACTCGGCCTCCTGTCCGCCGAATTCGCGCGGCACCGCGAGCGTCAGCAGGCCCGCGTCGGCGAGTCGCTGCTTCTCGTCGGCCGCATGGCCGCCCGCGCGGTCGCGCGCGGCGGCCGTCGCACGCAGCGCGTCGATCGCACGCGCCAGCGCGTCGGTGTCGATCGCGCTGGCGTCGGAGTCCGGCGCCAGCGTCGCCGGGCCGCGAGGATCATTCATGCGACGGCTTCCTGTGCAAGGGTTGCGTGCGCAACGGCATCGCTCGACAGCGGCACCAGCGCGCCGAGTCGGCATCCGGTCAGTTGCGACAGGATCTCGCGCCGCCAGTCGTCGTAGATCGCGCGGTATTCGGCGATGTCCGCACCGAACACGTGCGCGGTATACGCGTATTCATCGTGCAGATAGCCGTCGAGCCGTTCCTGCATTTCCTCGTCGGCCGCGATCACGCGATCGATCAGCGCGTCGCGCTCGGCGGCCGGCAGCGCCTTCAACGTGTCGAACCACCACTGGACGATCTGCACGCGATGCCACTCCTCGTCCGGTCGAATCCGGTTCTCGCCGTGCTCGCGCATCGCGCCGTCGGCGATGCGGCCGGTCTTGCGCTGGATCCACAGCTTCGCGAGGATGTGCAGTTCGTAATGCCATTCGAACGCGAGAAAGCCCGCGACGTCGCGCACTGCGATGTCTCCAATGCGTTCCCAGTGCGCGGCGACGAGCCGCTCGACTTCCGGCAGCGGATCGCGGCCCGTCAGTTCGGTCACGCGTTCGCGACCGATCACGGCGTGCGCGCCGTCGTCGCCGAGCTGACGCGACAGGATCAGCTGGAAATGCGGGTCGTCGCGGAACAGCGTGTCGATCGCCTTCGCGACGACCTGCACGATGAACAGGTCGTGCGACGCCATCTTCGTGTAGTAGTCGGCGACGGCGGCCCGTTCGTCTACATCGCGAGGTTCCCGCGGCGGTGTCGCCAGCTTGTCCGGGAAGTCGGGGCGATGGCGTCGCGCGACGTCCAGAAACAGCGCTTCCTCGAATTGTCCGTTCCAGTCGCGCGGAGCGCCGATGGGTAAGGTCATGGGTATCGTTCTCTCAGGGTCTTCAATGAAAGGAGCCGGCGCTCGTGGCGCCGCTCAGGTACGCCGGGTCACGCGTCGGACCAGGCGGTCGCCCGTGATTTGCACGGCCGAAACGAGTGCGATCAGGATCACGATCACGGTCACCATGACAGTGGTGTCGAAGCGCTGGTAGCCGTAGCGGATCGCGAGATCGCCGAGCCCGCCCGCGCCGACGGCGCCCGCCATCGCGGTCGAGCCGATCAGCGCGACGACGGTGATCGTGAAGCCGCCGAGCATGCCGGGCAGCGCTTCCGGCAGCAGCACGTGCCACACGATGTGGTGACGTTTCGCGCCCATCGCGAGCGCGGCCTCGATCAGCCCGCGATCGACTTCGCGCAGGCTCACTTCCGCAATCCGCGCGAAGAACGGAATCGCGGCGATCGACAGCGGCACGACGGCCGCCCACACGCCGATGGTCGTGCCGATCAGCACGCGCGTGAACGGCAGCAGCGCGACAAGCAGGATGATGAACGGCGTCGAGCGGAACACGTTGACGAGCGCGCCGAGCACCGCGTTCACGCCGCGCCGCGCGTAGATGCCGCCCGGCGCGGTCGTCACGAGGATCACCGCGAGCGGGATGCCGACCAGCGCGGCGATCGCGGCCGACGCGGCGACCATCGACAGCGTGTCGCGGATCGCGTCGAGCAGTTCGGGCCACCAGAGTTCAAACATAGCCGAGCACCTCCGCGTGGTTCGCATGGCGGCGTGCGCGTTCGAGCAGTGCCGCGACCGCGCCGCCGCGGGCCGACAGCTGCCCGGCTTCATCCGCGCGCGGCGATGCCGCGATCACGAGACGCCCCTGCGCATGGCCCTGGATCCGCTCGATCCCGCCGTGCAGAAAGCGCACCGAACCGCCGAGCGCCGCCGCGAGCGCGCCGACGTCCGGCTCGCCGCCGCTCTCGCCCGTATAGCGAACGTCGAGCACCACCTGCGCGCCGTCGGGCAGCGCGGCCTGCTCGGGCAACGGCCGCACGCGCGCGGCCAGTTCGGCCGGCAGGTCGTGCACGAGCGTGCTGAGCAGCGCCCGCGTCGCGCCGTGGCGCGGATCGCCGAACACGCGCCACACCGGGCCCGTTTCGACCACCTCGCCCTGCTCGATCACCGCGACCGTGTCGCAGACCGCGCGGATCACTTCCATCTCGTGCGTGATCAGCACGATCGTCAACCCGAGGCGGCGGTTGATGTCGGCGAGCAACGCGAGGATCGATTGCGTCGTCTCGGGATCGAGCGCCGAGGTCGCCTCGTCGCACAGCAGCACCTCGGGGTCGTGCACCAGGGCCCGCGCGATGCCGACGCGCTGCTTCTGGCCGCCCGACAGGCTCGCCGGATACGCGTCGCGCTTCGCGGCGAGCCCGACGAGGTCGAGCAGCGCCTCGGCCTTGCGCGTGCGCTCGGCCTTCGGCACGCCGGCGATCTTCAGCGGCAGCGCGACGTTCTCGAACACCGTCTTCGCCGAAAGCAGGTTGAAATGCTGGAACACCATGCCGGTGCGACGCCGCAGCGCGACGAGCCCGTCCTCGTCGAGCGCGCCGACGTCGACGCCCTGCACGCGCACGGTGCCCGAACTCGGCCGTTCGAGGCCGTTCACGAGCCGCAGCAGCGTCGACTTGCCGGCACCGCTGCGGCCGATGATCCCGAACACCTCGCCGCGCCGCACGTCGAGCGTCACGTCGCGCAGCGCGGCGGCCTGGCCGCGCGGCGTCGAGAACACCTTGCCGACGTGCGCGAGCGACACGGCGGCGCCGTCGGCGCGTGCGGCCACTTCGTCAAGCGCCCCTTGTGCGTGCGCGCCTGCGCCGGCCCGCGCCGCCGAAGCCTCGATGAAACCCAGCGTATCGAACAATTGCGTCATCGCTTCGCTCCGTCACGTTCATGCATGCGCGGGATGCGCAGGTTCCGTCGCCGGCGCGGCGGTGGCCCGGTGCCGCGCGCCTGTGTGCCAGGCCGGCAGCCGTGCGCCGGCGCCGAACAGCTTCTCGCGCAGCGTCGGGGCGGGATCGTAGTCCTCCTTGTAGACGCCGCGGTTCTGCAGTTCCGGCACGACCCAGTCGACGAAATCCTCGAACGACTCGGGCATCACGGTGCGCGTCAGGTTGAAACCGTCGATGCCCGTCTCGTCGATCCACGACTGCAGTTCGTCCGCGACCTGCGACGGCGAACCGACGATCGGCGCATAGCGGCCGCCCAGCGACATCTGTTCGAGCATCCGGCGCACGGTCCACGTGCCGGTCGTGCTTTTGCGCGAAATCGCGTCGACGGCCGACTGGATCGAGTCGGTCTTCACGTACGAGATCGGCTCGTCGAGGCCGTACTTCGCGAAGTCGATGCCGGTCGAGCTCGCGAAATGCGCGAGGCCGGCTTCCGGGCTCGCGTAGCGCCGGTATTCGTCGAACTTCTCGCGCGCGAGACGTTCGGTCTCGGCGGTCACGACGCTCACGCCGGCGAAAATCCGGATCGATGCCGGGTCGCGCCCCTGCCGTGCGGCGGCCGCGCGAATGTCGAGCGCGGCTGCGCGCGCGGCGGCCTTGCTCTGCCCGTTCACGAACACGCATTCCGCATGCCGCCCCGCGAATTCGACACCGCGCGCGGACGAACCGGCCTGGTACAGCACCGGCGTGCGCTGCAGCGACGGCTCGCTCAGGTGGATCGCGTCGACCGAATAGAACGGCCCGTCGTGCTTCACGCGCCGCACCTTGCCCGGCTGCGCGAACACGCGCGCGTGCGCATCGCGGATCACCGCGTCGTCGTCCCAGCTCTGTTCCCACAGCTTGTAGACGACTTCCATGTAATCGTCCGCGCGTTCGTAGCGGTCGTCGTGACCGATCTGCTGCGCGAGGCCCATCCCGCGCGCGGCGCTGTCGAGATAGCCGGTCACGATGTTCCAGCCGACGCGCCCCTTCGTCAGATGGTCGAGCGTCGACATGCGGCGCGCGAACAGGTAAGGCGGCTCGTAGGTCAGGTTCGCGGTCACGCCGAAGCCGAGATGTTGCGTGACCTGCGCCATCGCGGGTACGAGCAGCAGCGGATCGTTGACGGGCACCTGCACCGATTCGCGCAGCGCGGCGTCCGGGCCGCCGCCGAACACGTCGTACACGCCGACAATGTCCGCGAGAAAGATCCCGTCGAACTTGCCGCGTTCGAGCGTCCGCGCGAGATCGGCCCAGTAGTCGAGGTCGGTGTAGTGCGCGGAGCGGTCGCGCGGATGCGCCCACAGCCCATGGTTGATGTGCCCGACGCAGTTCATGTTGAACGCGTTGAGCAGGATCTTCTTGTGGTTCGCCGTCGTCATGTCGCCTCCGTCACCACGCGATCGCATACAGCGAACCGAACGCGTTGTCGAGCGCCCGGCGCACCGCCGGCGAGTGCTGGTAGATCGCGATGAACTTGCGGATGCGCGCATCGTTCACGCTCTCCGGCCGCACGACCCACTGGATCGCGAAGTTCTTGTTCTCGGTGCCGTCGAACAGCAGCGCGCTGTTCGGGTCGGTCGTGCCGGCGAGCTTGATGAAGCTCGGGTAGCCCTGCGCGAGGTCGACGTCGTCGAGCGAGCGCGCGAGCTGCGACGCTTCGAGCGGGATGATCTTCAGGTGTTTCGGATTCGACACGATGTCGTGCGTCGTCGCGCGGTAGTCGGCGCCCGGCTTCAGCGTGATGAGGCCCGCGCGCTGCAGCAGCAACAGCCCGCGCCCGCCGTTCACCGGATCGTTCGCGATCGCGACGCGCGCGCCGTCCTTCAGCTCGTCGAAGCGCTTCACCTTCTTCGAGTAGAGGCCGATCTTCATGATCGTGCCGGGCGCGATCGATACGAAGTTGTAGCCGCCCTGCTTCTTCGCGTTCTCGAGAAACGGGATGTGCTGGAAGTAATTGACGTCGATGTCCTTGTTCGCGAGCGCCGCGTTCGGCGTATTCCAGTCGGTGAACTCGACGATCCGCACGTCGAGGCCCTGCTCCTTCGCCTCCTTCGCGGCGATCTTCAGCGCATCGATCTGCGGGCTCGTCGAGATGCCGACCTTCAACGGCGCGGTATCGGCGCGCGCGCCGTTCAGCATCACGACGCCGAGCAGCGCGGCGGCCAGCAGGCGGGCCACGCGGCCAGGGGAAAAGCGGGTGGAAAAGACGGCATGCAGCATGGGAACCACTCTCCTGTCCAAGGACGGTATCGACGGATGAGCGACGCCGCGGCGAACGCGCGGGCGTTCTCCGGACGGTCGTCGTCTCATCGGAAAAGGATCAGCCGATGATAGAGAGCGGCGCGAAGGCGGTCTACGAAGCGATTGTGCGAAGAAAATCGCGCGCGGCGATATGGCGCGCGATCCGACGCGCGGGTGGGTGTCCGGCCGGTCGCCCGGCCGGGTTGGCCGAAATCTCGGCCTGGCCGGCGGCCGAATTCCGAAATCTCGGCCAGCCTGCTGCGAAACCCCTTTCCGCAGACGAGACAAATCCCTTATGAATCAAAGCATTGAAAATATTCCGGCAGACCGCAATCCTGGCACGGGGGTTGCGTAATAGACGGCACACGATGCCGCGAAGCCATGCAGGCATTCCAACATCAGGAGACACGTCTTGCAGACCTCAATCCCTACCCAAACCCGTGCCGAGCCGATCGCCGAAGCCGATCCCGCCACGCGCGAGCGCTTCTGGCCGGAAGGCTGGTGGAAGCTGATGGAAATCCGAATCGGCATCATCCCGCTGCCGGTCTACGTGATCCTGTTCGGGCTGATCGTCGGTTTCGCGGTGACGGGCAAGGTGCCCGGCGAGATCTCGATGGCGATCGCCGTGCTTGCGTTCTTCGGCTTCACCTGCGCGGAACTCGGCAAGCGCCTGCCGCTCTTGCGCAACATCGGCGCGGCCGCGATCTTCGCGACCTTCGTGCCGTCGGCGCTCACCTACTACCACGTGCTGCCGAAGCCCGTGCTGAACCTCACCGTCGAGTTCACGAAGTCGACGAACTTCCTGTACCTGTTCATCGCGTCGATCATCGTCGGCAGCATCCTGAGCATGGACCGGCGCGTGCTGATCCAGGGCTTCGTGAAGATCTTCATTCCGCTCGCCGCCGGTTCGGTCGCGGCCGCGATCGTCGGCACGGCGGTCGGCACCGCGCTCGGCCTCGGCGCGCGCCACACGCTGCTGTACATCGTCGTGCCGATCATGGCGGGCGGCGTCGGCGAAGGTGCGATTCCGCTGTCGATCGGCTATTCGGAACTGATGCACCTGCCGCAGGGCGAGATGTTCGCGATGGTGCTGCCGCCGGTGATGCTCGGCAGCCTGACCGCGATCATCCTGTCGGGCGCGCTCGACATGCTCGGCAAGCGCCTGCCGCACCTGACCGGCAACGGCCGCCTCCAGGTCGGCGAAAACGGCGACATGACGCCGGAAAGCGAGGAAATCCGCGGCCACGTCGACGTCACGCACATCGCGGGCGCCGGCATCACGGCGATCACGCTGTACCTCGTCGGCCTGATGGCGCACAAGCTGTTCGGCCTGCCCGCGCCGGTCGCGATGCTGTTCCTCGCGGTGCTGGTGAAACTCGCACGCGCGGTGTCGCCGCCGCTGCAGGAAGGCGCGTTCGTCGTCTACAAGTTCTTCTCGACCGCCGTCACGTATCCGCTGCTGTTCGCGATCGGCGTCGCGATGACGCCGTGGGACAAGCTGACCGCCGCCTTCACGGTCGTCAACGTCGTCACGATCGTGTCGACCGTCGCGACGCTGATGGGCACGGGTTTCGTGGTCGGCCGCCTGCTGAAGATGTACCCTATCGACACCGCAATCGTGAACGCCTGCCACAGCGGGCAAGGCGGCACCGGCGACGTCGCGATCCTGACCGCCGCGAACCGGATGCAGTTGATGCCGTTCGCGCAGATCGCGACGCGCATCGGCGGCGCGATCGTCGTCACGGTGACGCTGATCCTGGTCGCGCACTTCGGATGACGCGCCGCTGCGCGCACCGTCGCGCAGGCTGCTTCGCACGCGCCGCCGCCGGCCCTGCCGGCGCGCGGCGCGCGTCGTTCGGGGCGTCGCTCCGGAGGGCCGGTGGCGGACGACCGGTGGCGAACGACCGGTTGCGGGCTTCGATGAGGGCGAACGTGCAGAAGAGCTTCAAGGGAATCCCGTGGTGGGGGTGGGCGTCGGCCGCCGTGCTGTATGTCGGCGTGGCGGGCGCGGCCGTCGATTTCGCGTGGGAACGCGCGATCGACGCGCTCGAGGAAACCGGCGCGCATCGGCTCGACCTGTACGCGTCGAGCCTGAAGAGCGAACTCGGCCGCTTCGAGATCCTGCCCGGCCTGGTCGCCCGCCAGGACGGCGTGCGCACGCTGCTGCGCGCCGCGCCGCAAGACCGGCCCGCCCTCACGCACACCGTGAACACGTATCTCGAAGCCGTGAACCGCGATGCGGGCAGCGGTGCCGTCGACGTGATCGACCTGCAGGGCGAAGTGATCGCCGCCAGCAACTGGAACGATACGATCAGCTTCGTCGGCACCAACGTGTCGTACCGGCCGTATTTCAAGGATGCCCTGGCACACGGCAGCGGCCGCTTCTTCGGGATCGGCACCAACACCGGCGTGCCGGGCGTCTACTTCGCGAGCGCGGTGCGCGACGACGGCGTGCCGATCGGCGCGACCGCCGTGAAGATCAGCGTCGACCCGCTCGAATCCGCATGGCGCGCGCCGGGCGTCGCCGCGATGGTGGTCGACGGCAACGGCGTGGTCGTGATCTCGACCGAGCCGGCGTGGAAATTCACCGCGCTGCGCCCGATCACCGCGCAGCAGCAGCGTGACATCCAGGCGTCGCGGCAATACGCGGGCCGCACGGTCGACGTGCTGCCGTACCGCCACATCGGCGACCGCAGCGCCGCCGCGTGGTTCGGCACGTTCCCGGATCCGCGTCACGCCGGCCGCAGCACACGCTATCTCGTGATGTCGCGGCCCGCGCCGCAGGCCGGCGATTCGCTGATGGTGCTGCTCGACATCGCCGGCGCGCGGCGCCAGCAGCAAACCGCGTTCGCGTTCGTCACCGGCGCGTTCCTGATCGCCGCGCTGCTGGTCGGCTACGCGATCCAGCGCCGCCGGGCGATCGTCGCGCGGCTGAACGCGCAGGACGCGCTGCGCCGCGCGAACGACCGGCTCGAGTTGACCGTCGCGCAGCGCACGGCCGCGCTGACGGCCGCGAACGAGCGGATGCAGCGCGAGATCGTCGAACGAGAACGCACCGAGCAGCGGCTGCGTGATTCGCAGCAGGAAGTCGTGCACGCGGGCAAGCTGGCGGTGCTCGGGCAGATGGCCGCGGGACTCACGCACGAGCTGAACCAGCCGCTCGTCGCGATCCGCACGCTGTGCGACAACGCACGCACGTTCTTCGAGCGCGGCCAGCCGGCGCCGGCATACGCCAATCTCGAACGGATCGGCAAGTTGGTCGACGGCATGGCCGTGCTCACCGGCGAGCTGAAGACCTTCGCGCGCAAGCCCGATGTCGAGCGCGTCGCCGTGTCGCTGAACGAGGCCGTCGCGCACGCGCGACTCATCTACGATGCGCGGATCCGCGACGAAGGCGTGCAGCTCGACGTGAACATCGCGCCCGGCACGACGGTATCCGCGGAATCGAGCCAGTTGCAGCAGGTGATCGTGAACCTGCTCGGCAACGCGCTCGACGCGGTGCATGACGCGCCCGTGCGGCGCATCGTCATCGAAGCCGGCGATGCGGACGCAGCCGGCCGCGTGCGCCTCACCGTCACCGACAGCGGCGCCGGCATCGCGCCGGAGGTGCTGCCGCACCTGTTCGAGCCGTTCGTCACCACCAAGCCGCGCGGCCAGGGCCTCGGGCTCGGCCTCGCGATCACGTCGCGCATCGTCGAGGCGTTCGGCGCGAAGATCGCCGCGACGAACCGCGACGCCGGCGGCGCGCAGTTCACCATCGAATTCGCGGCGGTCACGCCGCAACAAAGGACAGAGCATGGAAGATGAGATTCGCGTGCTGGTCGTCGAGGACGATGAAAACGTCCGGATCGGCGTCGAGCAGGCCGTCGCGCTCGCGGGGTTCCCGGTCGACGCCTTCGCGTCGGCCGCCGACGCGCTCGCGCACGTCGCGCCCGGCGCACCCGTCGTGATCGTGTCGGACGTGCGGATGCCGGGCATCGACGGGCTGCAGCTGCTCGAACGCGTGATGGCCGTCGATACGCAGATTCCGGTCGTGCTGATCAGCGGCCACGCCGACATATCGACGGCCGTCGGCGCGATGCAGGACGGCGCATACGACTTCATCGAGAAGCCGTTCTCGTCGGACGTGATCGCCGGCCGCGTCGCGCGCGCGGTCGAGAAGCGCAAGCTCACGCTCGAGGTGCAGGGGCTGCGCGCGGCGCTCAACAACTGGCAGGGCATCGAGGCGTTCGTGCTCGGCAAGTCGCCCGCGATGGCCGACGTGCGCAAGAAGATCCTGCGCCTCGCCGATACGTCGGTGTCGGTGCTCATCACCGGCGAGACCGGCACCGGCAAGGAACTGATCGCGCGCAGCCTGCACGACTTCGGCGGCCGGCGCGATGCGCATTTCGTCGCGCTGAATTGCGGCGGCCTGCCCGAGCAGGTGTTCGAGAGCGAGTTGTTCGGCCACGAGGCCGGCGCGTTCACCGGCGCGATAAAGAAGCGCATCGGCAAGATCGAATGGGCGCACGGCGGCACGCTGTTCCTCGACGAGATCGAGACGATGCCGATTCCGCTGCAGATCAAGATGCTGCGCGTGCTGCAGGAACGCGTGGTGGAGCGGCTCGGCGCGAACGAGCTGATTCCGGTCGATTGCCGCGTCGTCGCCGCGTCGAAGGCCGATCTCGCCGAACTCGCGGCCGACGGGCGCTTCCGCGCGGACTTGCTGTATCGGCTCAACGTCGCACAGATCGAGCTGCCGCCGCTGCGCGAGCGGCGCGAGGACGTGCCGCTGCTGTTCGAGCATTTCGTGCTCGCGGCCGCGCGGCGCTTCGGGCAGTCGGCGCCGATCGTCACCGCTGCGCAGGTGTCCGAACTGATGACGCATGCATGGCCCGGCAACGTGCGCGAGCTGCAGAACGTGGCCGATCGCTTCGTGCTCGGGCTGACCGGCGACAGCCTGCTGTCGTCCGGCGGCGAACCGGCGGCAGGCGGCACGCTTGCCGAGCAGATGGCGTATTTCGAGCGGATGCTGATCGAGGACATGCTGCGGCGTCACAACGGCAACGTGGCGGATGCGAGCGTTGCGCTCGGCATGCCGAAGAAGACGCTTTATCACAAGCTGCGCAACCTGCGGATTCCCGCGCGCGGCGACGCGGCGGCCGACGGCGGCGAATGACCCGAAAGGATACGCACGGCATGGATCGCATCGATATCACCGAACGCGGCCGCATCGACGGCCACCTGATCCGCGGCATCACCCGCGCACACAAGACGTTCCGCCCGAGCGACTGGCCCGAACGGCTCGCGGGCGTCATCACGCTGTTCGTCGGCGAGCGGCGGCCCGGCTATCCGTGCGCGCTGTCGCGGCTCGCGATGCCGGTCGTCGACGGCGGCGTCAAATGCCTGTTCGTGTCGGACGAATTGCGCGACGTATGCGCCGACGCGTTCGGCTTCGCGATGCAGTTCGCCGCCGACAACGATCTTCCCGTCGAGCTTCAGACCGCGCCCGCGCTGGTGGTGCGGTAATGCGCGGGCCGCATTCGACGGCCTTCGCCGCGCTTTCATCCGCGCAATCAATCATCAGATGATTGAAAGCTTCGCCACATCCCCACGCTGCGACAAGGGTTTTCAGCCGAACCATCAATAAAATTGATCGTGACGATGAAAATTATGCGTTTTCCTTGCAGCTTGCCGTGAGGCATAGTTGCGACGTGATGACGCACCCATTGAGTTTTCAGTCATGAACATGCGAATCGAGCCGTCGGTGCTCGCGAACCCCGATCTGCAATTTGCGACGCTTTCGTCGGGCATCAGCCTGCCGTATGTCGAGCGGGGGAGCGGCGCGCCGATGGTGTTCGTGCACGGATCGTTGTGCGACTACCGTTACTGGGAGCCGCAACTCGCGTCGCTGTCGGCGCACTACCGCTGCATCGCGCCGAGCCTGAGCCACTACTGGCCGGCCGTCGAAGCGGGCATCCAGGACGAGTTCAGCTGGCAGAACCACGTCGACGAGCTCGCCGAATTCATCGACGCACTCGATCTCGGCCCCGTGCATCTCGTCGGCCACTCGCGAGGCGGCAGCGTCGCGTTCAACGTCGCCCGCCAGCATCCGCACCTCGTCGACACGCTGACGCTCGCCGATCCGGGCGGCCCGCTGCAACAGCCGGGCGTGCGCGAAGCCGCGCTGCCGGCCGCCGCGATCGCACTGCGCACGAAGGCCGTGAACCTGATCGGGGAAGGCGAAGTGGAAGCCGGCCTAGAGATGTTCGTCGATTCGGTGAGCCTGCCCGGCGCATGGAAGAAGAGCACGTCGCGCTTTCGCACGATGGCGATCGACAACGCGAGCACGCTGCCGAAGCAGCTTCAGGATCCGCTGCCCGCGTATTCGCAGCACACGGCGTCGGACATCGCGTGCCGCACGCTGCTGATCGACGGCCAGCGCAGCCCGAAGATGTTCCGCAACAACGTCGACACGCTGTCGCAGTGGATCGGCGATGCGCAACGGCAGACCGTCGCCGGTGCGTCACACGGGATGAACGCGGCGAGCCCCGCGGTGTTCAACCGTTACGTGCACGAGTTCGTCGCCGCGTAACGCTCGCGGGCGGCATTCGCGCCGCGCGTTACCTACTCCAATTTCTCATTCGAAGCGATGCGATGCGGGCTGCCTGCGTCACATCGCTTCGTCCGCGTTCGCCTCCGCGTCACCTGATCGGTTCGGCCTTGCGCGTCACCGCATCCGGCAACCCGAACACGCTGTCGAACGACCAGTTGTACGCGAAGGTGAAGATCGGGAAGAACACGATCAGCACTGCGTCGTACAGGAACGCCTGCACCAGCGACACGTCGAGCCACCACGCAATCAGCGGGATCAGGAACGTCACGAGCGCGACCTGAAAACCGATCGCATGCACGACGCGCCGCGCGACGGTGCGCGTCGTTTCCGCGCGCCGCCGCTCCCACGCCTCGAACCCGAGGTTGTACAGAAAATTGACGATGACGCCCGTCGTCGAGATCATCACGCCGAGCAGGCCGCTCGTCGTCGCGCTCGCGCCGCTCAGCATGCCGAGCACCGACGCTGCGACGAGGATGCCGAGCACCTCGAACATCACGACGTAGACTATGCGTCTCTTCCATCCTTGCATGACCCACCACCTTCATATCGAACGAGGTGGCGAGACTACAGCGGGCACTTCGCCCGCAAAAGTCAGGTCCTTTCAATTTTGCTGACAGGAGGCCGCCGATGCTGACCAGCGACCACATCGACATGCTGCTGACCGTCATCGACAAAGGCTCGTTCTCGGCGGCCGCGCGCGCGCTCGGCCGCACGCCGTCGGCGGTCAGCATGGCGATCGCGAACCTCGAAGCCGAGCTGGACCTCGTGCTGTTCGATCGCGGCACGCGCGAGCCCACGCCGACCGCCGCGATGGCCGCGCTGCTGCCCGATGCGCGGTCGATCGCCGAACGGTTGCAGGCGTTGCGCGCGCATGCGCAGCACTTGTCGGAAGGCGTCGAGGACACGCTGCGGCTCGGCCTCGCGGCGGAGCTCGACGGTGCGCCCGTTGCGCGCGCACTGACCGCCGTCGCCGCGAAATATCCGGCGCTCGCGATCAGCATCGTCACCGCGCCGCAGGACGCGATCGTCGATGCATTGCATCGCGGCGCGATCGATCTCTGCGTCGCCTACGGCGGGCTCGATCTTCATCCGCAGGAGCAGATCCACGCGCTGTGGACCGAGACGCTGATCGCCGTCGCCGCACCCGGTCATCCGTCGATCGCCGAAGCCGCGCATCCCGAGGCGATCGAACGGCTGTCGGGGTTTCGGCAGATCGTGATCGCGGACCCGGAACGGCCGCTCACCGACGTGCGTCCCGTGATCGGCAACCGCACGTGGAAGGTGACCGACATGGCCACCGCGATCGCGCTCGTGAAGGCCGGACACGGCTGGGCGAACCTGCCCGAATCGCTGATCGGCCGGTATGTCGAGGACGGCGAACTGGAGCCGCTCGCGTTCGCGAACATCCGCAACGGGCTGCCGCTGCCCGTGTACCTGCGCCGGCCGAAGCACACAGGGCTCGGCAAGGCGGCCAACGAACTGGTGCGGGCGCTGCGTGCTGCAGGCGACAACGGATAAGCGGTGCGGTGGCGCACGCCGCCGCACCGTCGGTCGACACCCGCCGGCTTGACCGTTAGTTGCAGTCACTGCGCGGCGGCCGCGACGCGGCGGCTCGAATCGACGAGCGATGCGTTGTCGTCGCGTCGTCCGGCAGTCCCCCATCCGCCATGAGAATCGCAACCGGCGCGGCGCACATGGCAGCCCCGCGATAAACGGCCAATAAAAACCCCGATCCGCGTCACCACGGATCGGGGTTGTTCGATCGACCACCTGTTACGGCAGCCCGTCACGGGCCGGCATATCAACGCACGGCGACTTCCTGCTTGCCCTTCCCCGCATCGCCGACCGCCGTCGGCGCCGCGCCCCACCCGCCGCCCAGCGCACGGATCAGGTTGACGGTCGACACGGCCTGCGCACCGGTCAGCTGGTTCGCCTGCAATTGCGACTGCAGCACCGACCGCTCGCTGTCGATCACGTCGAGATAGGCCACCTCACCTTCCTGATACTGCGTACGCGACAGCGTCGCCGCACGGCGCGACGCATTGACGGCCGCATCCTGCGCGCGAATCTGGTCGTCGAGCAGACGCAGATCGGCGAGATTGTCTTCGACCTCGCGGAACGCGACGAGCACCTGCTGCCGGTAGTTCGCAACCTGCTCGTCGTACTGCGCGCGCGCCTGCTGCACGCCCGCCGCACGGCGGCCGCCGTCGAACAGCGGCAGCGTCAGCGCGGTGCCGGCGAACGGCCCGAGCAGGAACGTGCGGCTCGACCACAGGAACAGGTTGCCGAGCGTCGACGCCTCATAGCCGAACGCACCCGTGATATCGAGCTTCGGGAAGTACGCCGACTTCGCGAGGCCGATCCGCGCGTTCGCGGCCGCCATCGCGCGCTCGGCCGCCGACACGTCCGGGCGGCGTTCGAGCAGCGCGGACGGCAGGCCGGCGGGCACCTTCACCGCGACCGGCACGATCGGCGTCTCCTTGAACGCGAAGTCCGCGGGCGCCTTGCCGAGCAGGATCGCGAGCGCATGCTCGGACGCCGCGCGCCGACGCGCGACGCCGACCGCATCGGCCTGCGCGGTCGCCAGTTCGTTCTTCGCGCGCGACACGTCGAGCTCGCTGATGTCGCCTTCGTTGAAGCGACGCTGCACGAGCTTGAGCGCCTGGTCGCGCAGTTCGACCGTGCGACGGTACAGGTCCTGATCCGAGTCGAGCTGGCGCAGTTCGAAGTAGTTCTGCGCGACGTCCGCCTGCAGCGCGAGCTGCACCGAACGGAACAGCGCTTCGCTCTGCGCCTGGTCGGCGCGCGACGCCTCGACGTTGCGGCTCACGCGGCCGAACAGGTCGGCCTCGTACGACACCGTGCCCTGCGCGCGCCACAGCGTCGCGGTGGTCGGTCCCGTGCCCTGCGGCTGGAACTGCGACGCCGACGACAGCCCTTCGCGCGTCGGCCCGAACCCGGCGCCGATCTGCGGGAACCACTGCGAGCGCGCGGTGCGGGTCGCCGCACGCGCTTCCTCGACGCGCGCCGCCGCGGCCTTCAGGTTCTGGTTCGCGGCGAGCGCCTGCGATTCGAGCGAGTCGAGCACCGGATCGCCGAACACCTTCCACCATTCGCCGCGATGCTCGCCGTCCGCCGGTTCGGCGGTCTTCCACGTGCCGGCCTGTTCGCCGGCCGCGAGCGTCGGCGCTTCCTTGAACGCCGCGGGCGTCGACACGTCCGGGCGCTTGTAGTCGGGCCCCACCGCGCACGCGGCGAGCAGCGTCGCGAGCAGGGTGCTCGCGGCCGCCACCTTCGCGAAGCGCATCAGGCCATTCGAGTTGTGCATGTTGTCCATCTTTTTGTCCTCAAGCATCCGAAGCCGGTACGCCCTGGCCCGGCACGCCATAGCCGGCGGAGTCCTTGCCGGCGACGTGGATCTTGCCGCCCGCCAGCGTGCGCAGCACGACGTAGAACACCGGCGTCAGCATCAGCCCGAAAAGCGTCACGCCGAGCATCCCGAAGAACACCGCGATACCCATCGCATGTCGCATCTCGGAGCCCGCGCCCGTCGACATGACGAGCGGCACGACGCCCATGATGAACGCGATCGACGTCATCAGGATCGGGCGCAGCCGCAGCCGGCTCGCCTCGATCGCGGCCTCGAGCGGCGTCCTGCCGTCATGCTCCAGTTCGCGTGCGAATTCGACGATCAGGATCGCGTTCTTCGCCGACAACCCCACCAGCACCATCAAGCCGATCTGCGTGAAGATGTTGTTGTCGCCCTGCGTGAGCCACACGCCCGTCAGCGCCGACAGAATGCTCATCGGCACGATCAGGATCACCGCGAGCGGCAGCGTCAGGCTTTCATACAGCGCGGCGAGCACGAGGAACACGAGCAGCACGCTGATCGGGAACACCCACATCGCCGAATCGCCCGCGAGGATCTGCTGGTACGTGAGGTCGGTCCATTCGAACCGCACGCCGCGCGGCAGCGTTTCATGCGCGATACGCTCGATCGCGGCCTGCGCCTGGCCCGACGAGAAGCCCGGCGCCGGGCCGCCGTTGATGTCGGCCGCCGTATAGCCGTTGTAGCGGACGACCATTTCCGGGCCGAACGTCGGCGTCACCGTGACGAGCGACGACAGCGGCACCATCTCGCCACGGTCGTTACGCGTCTTCAGCTGCAGGATGTCGTCCGCGCGCTGACGGAACGGCGCATCGGCCTGCACGCGCACCTGGTACACGCGCCCGAAGCGGTTGAAGTCGTTCACGTACAGCGAGCCGAGATACACCTGCATCGTGTTGAACACGTCGGTGACCGGCACGCCGAGCTGCTTCGCCTTCACACGATCGAGATCGACGTTGAGCTGCGGCACGTTGATCTGGTAGCTCGTGAACAACGGGCCGAGTTCCGGCGCCTGCTGCGCGCGCTTGATGAAGTCGTTGGTCGCATCCGACAGCTTCGCATAGCCGACCGCGCCGCGATCCTCGATCTGCATCTTGAACCCGCCGAGCGTGCCGAGGCCGAGCACCGGCGGCGGCGGAAACACCGCGACGAACGAGTCCTTGATCGCGCCGTACTGCTGGTTCAGCGCACCGGCGATCGCGCCGGCGGACAACGCCTTGCCGTGCCGCTCCGAGAACGGCTTCAGCGTGACGAACACGATGCCCGCGCTCGAGCTGTTGGTGAAGCCGTTCACCGACAGGCCCGGGAACGCGACCGCGCTTTCGACGCCCGGCTGCTTCAGCGCGATCGAGCCCATGTCGCGGATCACCTTCTCGGTGCGATCGAGCGACGCGCCGTTCGGCAGCTGCGCGAACGCGATCAGGTATTCCTTGTCCTGCGCGGGCACGAAGCCGCCCGGCACGATCTTCGACACGAGCACGGTCGCGCCCACCAGCACGAGGTATACGCCGAGCATCAGCGTCTTGCGCGACAGCACGCCGCGCACGCCGCGGCCGTAGTTCTCCGCGCCTCGATGGAACACCTTGTTGAAGCGCCTGAAGAAGCCGCCGAGCACGCGGTTCATCACGCGCGTGAGCCAGTCCTCCTTGTCGCCATGGCCCTTCAGCAGGATCGCGGACAGCGCCGGCGACAGCGTCAGCGAGTTGAACGCCGAGATCACCGTCGAGATCGCGATCGTCATCGCGAACTGCTTGTAGAACTGGCCGGTCAGACCCGACATGAACGCGAGCGGCACGAACACGGCGACGAGCGTCAGCGCGATCGCGATGATCGGCCCGCTCACTTCCTGCATCGCCTTGTAGGTCGCCTGCCGCGCGTTCATCCCGCTTTCGATGTTGCGCTCGACGTTCTCGACGACCACGATCGCATCGTCGACCACGATACCGATCGCGAGCACCATCCCGAACAGCGACAGCGCGTTGATCGAATAACCGAAGCCGAGCAGCAGCGAGAACGTGCCGATGATCGACACCGGCACCGCGATCAGCGGAATCAGCGATGCGCGCCAGGTCTGCAGGAACACGATCACGACGATCACGACCAGCGCGATCGCTTCGAGCAGCGTGTGCACCACAGCCTTGATCGACGAGCGCACGAACTGCGTCGGGTCATAGACGATCTTGTAGTCGACGCCGGCCGGCATGTCCTGCTTCAGCTCGGCCATCGTCTTGCGCACTTCGTCGGAGATCTGCAGCGAGTTCGCGCCCGGCGACTGGTTGATCGCCATCGCGACGGCCGGCTTGTTGTCGAGCAGCGAGCGCAGCCCGTATTCGGACGCATCCAGTTCGATGCGTGCGATGTCGCGCAGGTGCGTGACGCCGCCGTCCGGCGTCGTCTTCACGACGATGTCGCCGAACTCGTCTTCCGTCTGCAGACGGCCGCGCGCGTTCACCGACAGCTGCAGCGGCGTGCCGGGCAGCGACGGCGACGCGCCGATCACGCCGGCCGCGACCTGCACGTTCTGCTCGCGGATCGCCTGCACGACGTCCTCGGCGGACAGCCCGCGCTGCGCGACCTTCTGCGGATCGAGCCACACGCGCATCGCATAGTCGCCCGAGCCCCACAGCTGCACCTGACCGACGCCCTGGATCCGCGACAGGCGATCCTTCACGTTGATCAGCGCGTAGTTGCGCAGGTAGGTCATGTCGTAGCGGTTGTCCGGCGAGATCAGGTGGACCACCATCGTCAGCGTCGGCGAGCTCTTCACCGTGGTGATGCCGAGCCGCTGCACGTCTTCCGGCAAACGCGGCAACGCCTGGTTCACGCGGTTCTGCACGAGCTGCGTGGCCTTGTCCGGATCGGTGCCCAGCTTGAACGTGACGGTGATCGTCATGTTGCCGTCGCTGTTCGCCTGCGACTGCATGTAGAGCATGTCCTCGACGCCGTTGATCTGCTCCTCGAGCGGCGACGCGACCGTCTCGGCGATCACTTTCGGGTTGGCGCCGGGGTACTGCGCCTTCACGATCACCGAAGGCGGCACGACTTCCGGATACTCCGAAATCGGCAGCAGGAACATCGCGATCACCCCGCCGAGCAGGATGATCACCGATAGGACTCCTGCAAAGATCGGCCGGTCGATAAAGAATTTTGAAATGTTCATGTCTGGCTCTGTCTGGTTGAACGCGTAAACCGTAGCGGCGGGCCGCTTACGATTCCGCCTTCGCCGGTGCGGCCGGCTTCGCGTTATCCGCGAGCGGCGCGGACGGCGCATCGCCGCCCGTCATCGGGACCATGTGCGGCTTCACCTGTTCGCCCGGCCGCACGCGCTGCGTGCCGTTCACGATCACGCGATCGCCGGCGGACAGGCCGCTCACGATCACGCGCCGGTTGCCGTGCTGCAGGCCCTGCTGCACTTCGCGATACGACACGCGGCCCTGCTGGTCGACGACGAACACGAACTTCTTGTCCTGGTCGGTGTTGATCGCCGCGTCGTCGACGAGCAGCGCCTGGTGCGGCGCGCTGCCGCCCACCTTCACGCGTGCGTAGAGACCCGGGACGAGCGCGCCGTCCGCGTTGTCGAAACGCGCGCGCACGCGGATCGTGCCGGACGACGTGTCGAGCCGGTTGTCGACCGAGTCGATCTCGCCGCTGCGCGAGTAGCCCGTTTCATTCGCGAGGCCGAGCTCGACCGGCACCTTGCGGCCGTTGCGCGCGCCGTTGATGTATTGCAGGTAGGTCTGCTCGTCCGCGTCGAACGATGCGTAGATCGGCGACACCGATACCAGCGTCGTCAGCGGCGCGGCGGACGCGCCGGCCGACACGACGTTGCCGAGCGTGATTTCCGCGCGCGACACACGGCCCGACACGGGGGCGGTGATGCGCGTGTAGCCGAGATTGATGCGCGCCGTTTCCAGCGCGGCTTCGGCGGCCTTCAGGTTCGCGCTCGCCTCGCGCGCGGCGTTCTGCTTCTCGTCGTAGTCGCGCTTCGCGATCGCGTTGTCGCCGATCAGCCGCTGCGCGCGTTGCCAGTCGCTCTGCGCGTAGCCGTTGCGGGCCTGCGCGGCGGCGAGCTGCGCGGCCGCGCGGTCGGTTTCGGCCTGATACGGGCGCGGGTCGATCACGAACAGCACGTCGCCCTTCTTCACGAGCGCGCCGTCCTTGAAGTTCACCGCGACGATCGTGCCCGACACCTGGGGGCGCACGTCGACTTTCTCGACCGCCTCGAGGCGGCCCGAATAGCTTTGCCAATCGGTGACGGTCTGCGGCACGACGGTCGCGACGTCGACTTCCGGCAGCGGCGCCGCCGCTTTCTCGGGTGCGTTCGCGTTCACGCGCATCGCGCCGAACGTGCCGAGGCCGACGACGGCGAGCGTCACGATCGCCGCGGTCGCGATTCGGGAGCGGGAGGTGCGTAGGATGGCCATGTGGATCTCCAATAAGCGTGGATTGGTCTGGTTATTCGGAACGGTTCGGCTGGCGCGCCTGGAAGCGGCACTGGAAGAAGCGCACGGCTTCCTCGAGCGCGGCTTCGTGCGTCGCGAGCGACGCGTGCGTGACGTCCGGGTAGCGGATCACCTGCGTGAGCACGCCCGATGAAATCAGGCAGCCCGCATATTTCTCCGCTTCGACGTGCAGCACGTCGTTCTGCGCGGTGACGACGAGCGTCGGCGGCAGGCCCGCGAGGCGCACCGATTCGAGCGGCGCCGCATACGGGTGCATGCGCTGCGCCGCCTGCGGCAGATAGGCGCGATAACAGGCCGCGCATTCGCGCGCGGTGATGTCGGATGAAAGGCGTTCTGCGTCGCCGATGCGCGTCATGCTCGGGTCGAGCATCGGCCCGAACAGCGCCTGTGCGGCGATCGACACTTCACCGCGATCGCGCGCGATGAACGCGAGACAGTTCGCGAGCTGACCGCCCGCGTCGTGCCCCGCGACGCCGATCTTCTTCGGATTGCCGCCGAACGCGCGGGCGCGCGTCGCGGCCCATACGGCGGCGCGATACGCATCCTCCGGCGCGGCCGGAAAAGGAAAGGCCGGCGCGAGCGAATAATCGACCGACACTACGAGAGCTGGTAAGCGTTCTGCTAAAAAGCGCGCCGCGAAGTCGGCGTCGTCGAGCGTGCCGCGCACGAAACCGCCGCCGTGGAAGTAAAGCACTACCGGCAGTCCGGTCTTGTCCGCACGCCGATAGAGGCGCAGCACGATGTCCTGCGCGTAGCCGGGAATTTCCACTTCCGCGACCGTCAATGCCGCGCCGGCTCTGGCTTCGGCGGGCAATGCGGCTTTCAGGAATTTGCTGAATTCAGAAGCGTCCATGACGATGCAGCATCCATTTCGAGATGGAACGAATTCTGGGTCCGGCAGACATTGGGATAAATGCCTATAATCCGGCAACACAATTCAACACCCCCGAACAATCCCAGGCTGTGCCGCCTACAAAGCGGCGCAGCCTTCTTGTTCCGGCGGCAAATTAGATTGCGGAGGTTGTGATGGACCGGCTTCAGGCCATGCAGGTGTTTACTCGCGTCGTCGATACAAGCAGCTTCACCAAGGCAGCAGAAACGCTCAGCCTGCCGCGGGCGTCCGTCACGACGATCATCCAGAATCTCGAAGCATTTCTCGGCGTGCGCCTGATGCACCGGACCACGCGCCGCTTGTCGCTGACACCTGACGGCGCCGCGTACTACGAGCGCTGCGTGCGGATCCTCGCCGATGTCGAGGAAACCGAAGCAAGCTTCCAGAACAACAACCGGAAGCCGCACGGAAAGTTGCGTATCGACATGCCGGGCTCGATCGGGCGGCTGCTCGTGATCCCGTCGCTGTGCGAATTCCACACGCGCTATCCAGACATCGACCTGCAGCTCGGCCTGTCCGACCGACCGGTCGACCTGCTGCAGGAAGGCGTCGACTGCGTGATCCGCGTCGGTGCGCTGCAGGACTCGTCGCTCGTCGCGCGCCGCGTCGGCCTGTTCGAATGCGTGTCGGTGGCGTCGCCCGCGTATCTCGAGAAGCACGGCGAGCCGCACGCGATCGAGGACCTGGGCGACCATCGGGCCGTCAACTACTTCTCGAGCCGCACGGGCCGCACGATCGACTGGACCTTCCTCACGGACGGCAAGGAAGTCGAGGTCAAGATGAACGCGATCGTGTCGGTCAACGACGCCGATGCGTACGTGACCTGCGGGCTCGAAGGCTTCGGCCTGATCCAGCCGCCGTTGTTCATGGTGTTGCCGCACCTGCGCGACGGCCGGCTCAAGGAAGTGCTGCCCGGCCTGAAACCGCTGCCGATGCCGATCTCGGTCGTGTATCCACACAGCCGGCACCTGTCGCCGAAGGTGCGCGTGTTCGTCGACTGGATCGCCGAAGTGTTCGACCGCTGCCCGCTGCTGAGCGGCAAGGGCAGCCTCGACGCGACGTGCAGCAAGCGCACGTTCGAGGAAGCCGAGCGCGCGCCGGCGCTCGACACGCCCGTCATCAACGAGTGGGTCGCGTAATCGTCTGAACCGCGGCGCGCGGGCTGTCCGGCCCGCGCGCCGTCCCGCCTTCGTGCCGCTTCGGTGTCGCCTTCGTGCCACCTTACTCGCCGCGCACCTCGCCTTTTCCGAATCCGCATCACACCTTTGCGCCGCGTGCGGCAATCGTCCGCGCACGTCATCGGGCAAGCGGCGGCATACCGCCGCGAGGCCCGCTCCAGGCGGCTGCGGGCGATTTCGACATCCCCTTGGCGACGTTGCGAATCGCGATTGTTCCTCGATCACGACAAATCAATTCGCGTCTGCCGCATTTATCGCGTCCGGACAGATACCTAGAGTAAACCCTGTCGCGCACCTCGTTGCGCATCGAACAGCCCCGTTTGACGGGACCGGAGCGAGCGCTCAGGCGCCAACTCCGACCAACACAGGAGTTACGTCATGAACCGCCGCCATCTTCTCTCCGCCGTCGCCCTCGCACTCGCCGTGTCCGCACCGGCCTTCGCCGATACGACCACCGCGCACGCCGGCGACTACGGCAACACGTCGTGGTACACGCAGCACAACAACGGCCCGCGCACGCGCGCCGAAGTCAGCGCCGAAGTCGAGCAGGCACGCCGCGACGGCACGCTGGCCTGGCTGCGCAAGGCGAATTCGTATCCGCAAGGGCTCGAACTCGCGCAAGGCCCGTATCGCTCGATGCCGGAAAGCAACCAGCTCGCAGGCGGGGCCCGCTGAACGTCGGTAAACGCGCAACGCCGCGCAGCGGACGATCCACCGCGCGGCGTCGCGATACCGCCGTCGAACACTCGATTAGTCAGTTAGTTGCAGGAGTCAGTGATGAACGACCAACTTCCTTCGCCGCTCGATCATTGGGACGACACCACGCCGGTGTGGACGCCGTTCCGTTCCGCGCCGCAATCGCGTTGACCTTCGCGCCGACGTCTCGTCGACAGCGTGCGGCCGTCAACGGCGCGGCACGCCGTCGCGCCATTCGCCCCAGTGCGTGACGATGTCCTGCACGAGCGGGTTGCCGGCGCGATACAGGTTTTCGGTCGCCGGCGTGAAGCCGCCCTGATCCGCGTAGTTCAGCAGGTTGTCCGCGCTCGTCTGCCCCGCATACGGCCGGTCGAAATCGGAGCCCGTGCGCAGCACCGCGACGCGCGACAGGTCGACCCGCTTCACGCTCGCCGCGCGCTTGAGCGCTTCGTACGTCGCGTTGTCTTCCTGCGCGGTCATGCAGTAGGTGCCCTTGCCGTCGGTGAGGATCTTCGTCCACTGACGCGCGCGCTCGCCGATCAGCGTGCCCGAGAACCACGTATTGCCCGATGACGTGTCGCACTGGATCACCGTCGGCGGCCGGTTCGCCGGCGCATACGTGAACTTCGCGCGCGCGGCCTGGGCCTGCGCGCTGTCGGCGAGCACGACGTTGCGCGAGAGCGCATACGCGGCGTCGGTCAGTTGCGGGTTGAGCTGGAATACTTCGGTGCGGTAGTCGAGCGGCGGCTTGTCGTTCGGGCTCTTCGTATTGATGCCGAGGAAGCCGGTGTTCCAGCCGGCCGGAATCTCGCGCGCATCGAGCTCCCACTGCAGGCTGAAGTCGACCAGATATTTCGACCAGGCGGCGGAACCGACCGTGCCTTGCGCGGGGTCGACGCCCGCGATGCCCGACACGAGGAAGTACGTGCGGCGCAGGTCGAAGCGCTGCGAGAACGTGAGCGCCATGATCGTCGCGGAGGCGTTCGCGTAGCCCATGCCGGTCGTCACCACGCACACGTCCTGCTTGTTGCAGTGAACGGCCGGATAGTCGGGCGACAGGCCGGGCACGGTGACGTCGCGCCACGGGCCGAGCCGGTCGAGCCATGCCTGGCCCTCCGGACCGAACATCGTGATGATCATGACCTTGACCGGGCGGCCCTGTGCACCGGTCTCGGCGAATGCGGCATTGCCCGCGTCGTTGCCCTGGTGATCCTGCGCGATCGACGGCGCGGTCGCACAGGCGGCAAGCGAGAATGCAGCGGCGGAAAGGATGGAGCGAGTCAGCATCGGCGTTCCTTGTTTCGGTGATGTTGGGTGAGAACGGCTCTCGGAGACTGCGCGAGGGAGTATAGAACGCGCGTGCGCGATGCGGAACCCGGCTACGAAACGGCCCGCGGCGTTCGATCACGCGGTTCGTGTGCGCGTGGTTCGAACGATATCCGACAAAAAAATCAGGAATGCCATTCGATTGGGCGACGCGACATCGCCGCTATCGATCGTGACCGGCGACGGCATCCGATTCGCTAAACGCGCAGCATCCCCGCGACGCCATAACCGAGCACGACGAGCGCCGCCAGCACATGGCTCGCCACGAGCCATCGCGGCGACTTCACGATGCGCCCGATCGCGCTGCCGCCGAACGCGAACACGAGTTGTCCGGCGAGACTGCCGGCAAACACGCACGCGGCGCCGAGCGGCCAGTGCCGGTGCGCGCCGGCAGCTTCGGTGGCGGTAGCGGTGGCATAGCCATAAAACAGCAGGATGGTCAGCGGATTCGCGAGCGTGACGACGAACATCGACGTGAACGGGCGCGTGCCCGGCGGCGGGGCGGCGCCATCCAGCGTGCGGCGCCGATCCTTCAGCGCCTGCCACAGCATGCGTGCGCCCATGGCGAGCAACACGAGCGCGCCGACGAAGCGGAACAGCGGCAGGTACGACGCGAGCGTGCTCGCGAGCATCGCGCCGAGCGTGAACGCGACGAGCGCATAGCAGCCGTCGGCCGACGCCACGCCGACCGCCGCGCGCACGCCGCTCGCGGTGCCGGCGCGCATCCCGTGGTTCGCGATCATCAGCGCGACGGGCCCGACCGACAGCGCGATCGCCAGCCCGAACAGGAAATCGTTCATCGGTCGTCGATGCCGTCGAGGGAAGGCATCGATTCCAGCGACCGACGGCGATCCGCGGTAAGAAAACGCGTCAGGCGACGTCGACGCGCGCGGGACCGTCCACCATCTCGCCGATCACGGCCGCGCGATCGAAACCGTCGGCGCGGAAGCACGCGAGCACGTCGTCGACCGCGTCCGGCGCGCATGCGACCAGCAGGCCGCCGGATGTCTGCGGATCGGTCAGCAGCGCCTGCGCGACCGGCGGCAGCCCGTCGGCGAGCCGCACGTCGGCGCCATACGCCGCCCAGTTGCGGCCCGATGCGCCGGTGAACACGCCGTCGGCGACGAACGCCTCGACGCCCGCCAGCCACGGCAGCGACGCGTAATGCACGCGTGCGGTGAGATTCGCGCCGCGCGCCAGTTCGAGCGTGTGGCCGAGCAGCCCGAAGCCCGTGACGTCGGTCAGTGCATGCACGCCCGGCAGCGCGGCGAGTTCGGCACCCGGCCGGTTCAGCTTGGTGGTCGTCGCAACCATCTGCGCGTAGCCCGCGTCGTCGAGCTGATTCTTCTTCAGCGCGGCCGACAGCACGCCGACGCCGAGCGGCTTGCCGAGCACGAGCACGTCGCCCGCGCGCGCGGCCGCGTTGCGCTTCACGCGCGACGGATGCACGACGCCGATCGCCGCGAGCCCGTAGATCGGCTCGACCGAATCGATCGAGTGGCCGCCCGCGACCGGAATGCCGGCATCCGCGCACACCGATTCGCCGCCGCGCAGCACGGCCGCGATCGTCTCGTGCGGCAGCACGTTGATCGGCATCCCGACCAGCGCGAGCGCGAGAATCGGCTTGCCGCCCATCGCGTAGACGTCGGACAGCGCGTTGGTTGCCGCGATGCGGCCGAAGTCGAACGGATCGTCGACGATCGGCATGAAGAAGTCCGTGGTCGCGACGATCGCCTGCTCGTCGTTCAGCCGGTAGACGGCCGCGTCGTCGGAGGTCTCGGTGCCGACCAGCAGGTCCGGGAACAGCGCCGGCGGCGTGGCCCGCTTCAGCAGCTCGGACAGCACGCCCGGCGCGATCTTGCAGCCGCAACCGCCGCCGTGTGACAGGCTCGTGAGGCGCGGAACGGCGGGCGGGGTGAGGGGGGCTTCGGTCATCGTCGGCATCCGGTGAATAACAACGCTCCATTATCGACAATTCCGCGCGAGCGCGCCGGATACCCACATAATTGACGGCGCTCGCCGCTCCCCTTCCCGTCCGCGCCTTCGTTCATGGATCACCTGTTCATCGGTCTCGTGCTGTGCTCCGCGTTGCTGCACGCGATCTGGAATGCCTTCCTCCATGTCAGCGAAGACCGGCTCATCCAGCTCGGCACGATGTCGCTGCCGTATCTCGCGTTCGGCATCGCCGGCACCGTGCTGCTGCCCGCGCCGGCGCCCGCCGTCTGGCCGTATGTCGCGGCGTCGGCGGTGCTCGAGGTCGCGTACTGCTTCACGCTGGCGCGCGCGTACCGCAACGGCGAGTTCGGGCAGATCTATCCGATCGCGCGCGGGCTCTCGCCGCTGCTCGTGTCGGTGCTGGCGCTCGCGATGCTGCACGAGCGGCCGACGCCGTTCGGCTTCGCGGGCATCGCGCTCGTGTCGTTCGGCATCATGTCGCTCGCGCTGCGGCGCGGCTTCCGGTTCTCCGGCGAAGGCGTGCCGTATGCGCTGCTCACGGGTGTGTTCATCGCCGCGTATTCGATCTGCGACGGGATCGGCTCGCGCGTGTCCGGCAGCGCGCTCGGCTACATCGCGTGGGTGTATCTGCTGTGGAGCGTGCCGCAGCTCGTGCTCGTCTGCGTGCTGCGCGGCGGCCCGCGCGCGGTGCTCGCGTCGCGCACCGCGCTCACGCAGGGCGCGATCGCCGGCACGATCTCGCTCGCCGCATACGGGATCGTGATCCTCGCGTACCGGCACCTGCCGGTCGCGACGGTGTCGGCGCTGCGCGAGACGAGCTCGATCTTCGCGGTCGCGATCGGCTGGTTCGCGATGCGCGAGCGGCCCGGCGCGCAGCGGCTCGCCGCGTGTGTGCTGGTGGTCGCGGGCGCGGTGTTGATTCGGCTGTAGCGCACGCCGACGATCGGTCCGCACCGCGGAGGCGATCGTTGGCTCACCCATCGACGGCCCGCCCCGCGGCGCGCGCGTGCCACCGTGCCGTTCCCGTCAGACCGTCGCGACGACCTGCTCGAACGCCCGCTCGTCGATCGCCTCGGCGAGCGTCGCGAACGCCGTCGCGATCTCGTCCTCCGGCACGCACGCATAACCGAGCAGCAATCCCGATGCCGCACGTTCGCGCTGCGCGTAATAGCCGGACAACGGCCGCACGACGATGTTGCGTTCGAGCGCGGCCTGCGCGACCGCGCGATCGTCGACACCGTCCGGCAGCCGCGTGACGAGATGCAGCCCCGCATCGCTGCCGAGCGCCTGCAGCGTATCGCCGTAGCGGCGCGCGACCGCGTCGAGCAGCACCTCGCGGCGCTGCCCGTACAGCGTGCGCATCTTGCGGATATGCGACACGAAATGCCCTTCCGCGATGAACTCCGCGAGCACCGCCTGCTGCAGCAGCTGACCTTCGCGATACAGCTCGGCGCTCGCGGTCGCGAAGCTCTCCGCGAGCGGCTCCGGCGCGACGAGATACCCGACCCGCAGCCCCGGGAACAGCGTCTTGCCGAAGCTGCCGACGTAGATCACCTGCCCGGCCGTATCGAGCCCCTGCAGCGACGCGAGCGGCCGGCTGCCGTAACGGAATTCGCTGTCGTAGTCGTCCTCGATGATCCAGCAGCCGTGCTGGCGCGCGTATTCGAGCAGCATCCGCCGCCGCGCGAGGCTCATCACCATCCCGAGCGGATACTGATGCGACGGCGTGACGAGCATCAGCTTCGGCGGCTCGGCGAGATCGGCGGCCGACGGCGCGATCCCTTCGTCGTCGACCGGAATCGGCCGCGTGGTGAGCCCCGACACGTTCAGCACGCTGCGCACGCCCCAGTAGCACGGATCCTCGGTCCAGATCGCGTCGCCCGGATCGGTCAGCAGCCGCACCGCGAGGTCGATCGACTGGTGGATCCCGGTCGTGATCACGATCTGCTCGGGCGTGCAGCGCACCGAGCGCGACGTGCGCAGATAGTCGGCCAGCGCCTCGCGCAACAGCGCGAGCCCGCCGCCCGGCGCATAGGTCAGCAGGTCCGGGCGCAGGCGCCGCCAGTACTTGTTGTGCAGCCGCGTCCACACGCGCGCCGGAAATCGCGACACATCGGGCACGCCCGGCATGAACGCACCGCCCTGGCGCTTCGACACGCCCGCGCCTTCGACGAGCCGCGTGCCACGCGAGGACAGCCGCCGCGCGGAAGCAGGCACCACCGCCGGCCCGGCGCCCGCGTCGGCCGGCGCGCCGACGATCTCGTCCGGCGCGCTGTCGGCGACGAACGTGCCGCGCCCCGTCGCCGAGTTCACGTAGCCTTCGAGCGCAAGCTGTTCGTAAACCTGCGTGACCGTGTTGCGGGCGATTCCGAGTTCCGCCGCCAGCAGCCGCGACGACGGCACGCGCGTGCCGGCCGGCAGTTCGCGCGACAGGATCGCCTGCTGCAGCAGGCGGTGCAGCTGCCGGTAGATCGGCTGTTCGCCGCCGCGCACGAGGCGCTGCGCCAGCCAGTCCGACAACACGCTTGCGCGCATGATTGGCTCCTGAATATTTATTGAAATGGCTCTGATTGCCAGAGCCAAATGTGATTATAGTCGCCTCCATGGGCTGCCAACGCGGCCGATTTTTATCCCACCGGGCAAAACATCAAGGAGATGACCGTGAAGAATGCCGACCTGCAGGCCCGCAAGAACGCCGCCACCCCGCGCGGCGTCGGCGTGATGTGTGATTTCTACGCAGCCCGCGCCGAGAACGCGGAGCTGTGGGATGTCGAAGGCCGCCGCTTCATCGATTTCGCCGCCGGCATCGCGGTGCTGAACACCGGCCACCGCCACCCGAAGATCGTCAAGGCGATCGCGGATCAGCTGAACAGCTTCACGCACACCGCTTACCAGATCGTCCCGTACGCGTCGTACGTCGAGCTGGCCGAAAAGATCAACGCGCGCGCGCCGGGCGACTTCCCGAAGAAGACCGCGTTCTTCACGACCGGCGCCGAAGCCGTCGAAAACGCGATCAAGATCGCGCGCGCGGCAACCGGCCGTCCGGGCGTCATCGCGTTCTCGGGCGGCTTCCACGGCCGCACGATGATGGGCATGGCGCTGACCGGCAAGGTCGCCCCGTACAAGCTGAACTTCGGCCCGTTCCCGGGCGACGTGTTCCACGCACCGTACCCGAACGCGCTGCACGGCGTGACGACGGCCGACTCGATCAAGGCGATCGAGATGCTGTTCAAGGCCGACATCGATCCGAAGCGCGTCGCCGCGATCATCTTCGAACCGGTCCAGGGCGAAGGCGGCTTCAATCCGGCGCCGGCCGAATTCGTGCGCGCGCTGCGCAAGATCTGTAACGAGCACGGCATCCTGCTGATCGCCGACGAAGTGCAGACGGGCTTCGCGCGGACCGGCAAGCTGTTCGCGATGCAGCACTACGACGTGCTGGCCGACCTGATCACGATGGCGAAGAGCCTCGCGGGCGGCATGCCGCTGTCGGGCGTCGTCGGCCGTGCCGACGTGATGGACGCGGCTGCCCCCGGCGGCCTCGGCGGCACGTACGCGGGCAACCCGCTGGCCGTCGCGTCGGCGCACGCGGTGCTCGACATCATCGACGAAGAGAAGCTGTGCGAACGCGCGACGCAGCTCGGCGACGTGCTGAAGGCGAAGCTGAATTCGCTGCAGGCCGACGTGCCGCAGATCGCCGACGTGCGCGGCCCGGGCGCGATGATCGCGGTCGAATTCCTGAAGCCGGGTTCGGGCGAGCCGGACGCGGAATTCACGAAGCGCGTGCAGGCGCGTGCGCTCGAGCGCGGGCTGCTGCTGCTCGTGTGCGGCGTGTACTCGAACGTCGTGCGCTTCCTGTTCCCGCTGACGATCCCGCAGGCCGTGTTCGACGAAGCGCTCGTGATCCTCGAGGAAGTGCTGAAGGAAACGGTCGGCGTGCCGGCCTGAGTTCCCGTCCGCCTCAACTGAATGTGCCGCCGCCGTCGTGAAGACGGCGGCGGCCGTTTTCATCCGTCCTTATCCGTCCTTTTCAAAGCAGGCGATGCATATGAGCACTGTTCAGGAAACCCTGGCACTGAAAGACCCGTCGCTGTTCCGCCAGCAGGCGTACGTCAACGGCGAATGGCAAGGCGCGGCGAACGGCGAGTCGTTCGAGGTCCGCGACCCGGCAACCGGCGGCCTGCTCGGCACCGTGCCGGCGATGGGCACGGCCGAGACGCGTCACGCGATCGAAGCCGCGAACGCCGCATGGCCGGCATGGCGCAAGAAGACCGCGAAGGAACGCGCGGCGATCCTGCGCAAGTGGCACGACCTGATGATGGAAAACGCCGACGACCTCGCGCTGATCCTGACCACCGAGCAGGGCAAGTCGCTGGCCGAGGCGAAGGGCGAGATCGGCTACGCGGCGTCGTTCCTCGAGTGGTTCGCGGAGGAAGGCAAGCGCGTGTACGGCGACACGATCCCGACGCCGGCGAGCGACAAGCGCATCGTCGTGACGAAGGAAGCGATCGGCGTGTGCGCGGCGATCACGCCGTGGAACTTCCCGGCGGCGATGATCACCCGCAAGGTCGGCCCGGCGCTCGCGGCAGGCTGCCCGATCGTCGTGAAGCCGGCTGAAGCGACGCCGTTCTCGGCCCTCGCGATGGCCGTGCTGGCCGAGCGCGCGGGCGTGCCGGCCGGCGTGTTCAGCGTCGTCACGGGCGACCCGAAGGCGATCGGCGGCGAACTGACGTCGAACCCGATCGTGCGCAAGCTGTCGTTCACCGGCTCGACGCCGGTCGGCCGCCTGCTGATGTCGCAATGCGCGGCGACGGTCAAGAAGGTGTCGCTGGAGCTCGGCGGCAACGCGCCGTTCATCGTGTTCGACGACGCCGATCTCGATGCGGCCGTGCAGGGCGCGATCGCGTCGAAGTACCGCAACAGCGGCCAGACGTGTGTGTGCACGAACCGCTTCTACGTGCACGAAGCCGTGTACGACCAGTTCGCGCAGAAGCTCGCTGCGGCGGTCGGCCAGCTGAAGGTCGGTCGCGGCACGGAGCCGGGCGTCACGCAAGGCCCGCTGATCAACGAAGCGGCCGTGCTGAAGGTCGAGGCGCACATCGAGGACGCGCTCGCGAAGGGCGCGACCGTGGTGACGGGCGGCAAGCGCCACGCGCTCGGCCACGGCTTCTTCGAGCCGACCGTGCTGACGGGCGTCACGCCGGCGATGAAGGTCGCGAAGGAAGAGACGTTCGGGCCGCTCGCGCCGCTGTTCAAGTTCGGCAGCGACGACGAGGTGATCCGCCTCGCGAACGACACCGAGTTCGGTCTCGCCGCGTATTTCTACAGCCGCGACATCAGTCGCGTGTGGAAGGTCGCCGAGGCGCTCGAATACGGGATGGTCGGCGTCAACACAGGCCTGATCTCGAACGAAGTCGCGCCGTTCGGCGGCGTCAAGCAGTCGGGCCTCGGCCGCGAAGGCTCGCACTACGGCATCGACGATTACGTCGTGATCAAGTACCTCTGTCTCGCCGTCTGACGGTTCGGGGCCTGTCGCGTCCGTGACAGGCCCTGACCGCCCGGTGGAAACCGGGCGGTCCCGACGCGGGCCGGCGCCCCCTCTCCGCCGCGCCCGCGTCACCTCCCTCCGCCGCCTTCAACGAAACACGTTCACCGCATCGACGAGCCGCGTCGCCTGCTGCTTCAGGCTTTCCGACGCCGCCGCGCTCTGCTCGACCAGCGCCGCGTTCTGCTGCGTGATGTTGTCCAGATGCACGACTGCCTGATCGACCTGCGCGACGCCCGTGCTCTGCTCGGCCGTCGACGAGCTGATCTCCGCGATCAGGTCCGACACGCGCTTCACCTGCGTGACGATGTCTTCCATCGTCTTGCCCGCGCCGTCTACGATCCGTGCACCCGATTCGACCCGCTCGACGCTCGCACCGATCAGCGTCTTGATCTCCTTCGCCGCGTTCGCGCTGCGCTGCGCGAGCGCCCGCACCTCGCCGGCGACCACCGCGAAGCCGCGCCCCTGATCGCCGGCGCGCGCCGCCTCGACCGCCGCGTTCAGCGCGAGGATGTTGGTCTGGAATGCGATGCCGTCGATCACGCCGATGATGTCGGAAATCTTGCGCGAACTCGCCGTGATGTCGTTCATCGTCGTCACGACCTCGCTCACCGCCTGCCCGCCGCGCTCGGCCGCTTCGCTCGCGGAAACCGACAACTGGTTCGCCTGCAGCGCCGTCTCCGCATTGCTCGACACGGTCGCC
The DNA here is from genome assembly GCF_053427845.1 of Burkholderia sp. AW49-1. Classification (NCBI taxonomy): domain Bacteria; kingdom Pseudomonadati; phylum Pseudomonadota; class Betaproteobacteria; order Burkholderiales; family Burkholderiaceae; genus Burkholderia; species Burkholderia sp. AW49-1. The sequence goes on from NZ_JBSAXF010000007.1 coordinate 65,968, forward strand.
GTCATCTCGGCCATCGACGCGGCCGTCTGCTGCACGCTGGTCGACGCCTGCTCGGTGCGTGCGCTCAAGTCGTTGTTGCCCTGCGCGATCTCGTTGCTCGCGCGCTGCACGTTGTGCACCTGCTCGCTGACGTCGTCGACAAGCCAGCGGAACATCAGCCCGAGCTGGTTGATCGTGCGCAGCGTCATGCCGATCTCGTCGACGCGGTTCATCGCCACGCCGGTGCGGCTCTCGCCGCTCGCGACGCGCAACGCCTGGTCGCGCAGCTGCATCAGCGGACGCGCGATCTGCGCATCGAGCCACAGGCCGGCCGCCACCGACACGCCGGCCGTCGCGGCGGCAAACGCCGCGAGCCCGCCGCCGGCCAGCCCGCATGCCCAGCCCGCGCCGACGACGGCCGGCGCGAGCACGCACAGCGTCGAATGCAAACGCGCGCGCACCGACATCGTCTGGAACAGCGACGCGACCCGCATCAGCCCGGTCCGGACGATCAATCCCTTGTGGAAACGGCGATTGCCGGCCTTGCCTTCACGGAACGCGCGATACAGCGCGTCGGCCGCCGCGATCTCGTCGCGCGTCGCCTTCGTGCGCACCGACATGTAGCCGGTCGGCTGCCCGTTGCGCATCACCGGCACCGTATTCGAACGGACCCAGTAGTGATCGCCGTTCTTGCGGCGATTCTTTACCAGTGCGGTCCATGGTTCGCCGTTCTTCAGCGTCGCCCACATGTCGGCGAACGCCTCCTTCGGCATATCCGGGTGCCGCACGACGTTGTGCGGCTGGCCTTCGATTTCCTCGGGGGAAAATCCGCTGACCTGAATGAACGCGGCATTCGCGTATTTGATGTAACTGTCCGCGTCGGTGGTCGACATCAGCGTCGCGTCATCGGGGAATTCGAATTCGCGTTGCGTGACAGGCTGGTTATTGCGCATGGTGTGGAGTTCCCGGTTGCGAATCTTGTGTCCGCTTGTGGATTGGATCGAGACCGTACGCATCGCGGCTGTCCCGCATGCGTTCGGTCACACTCCTGCGCTTTCGGCAAATCCGGCGAAAACATTATGCCGGCCACGGGTAAATATGCATTAATTTCGCATCATCTTGATTCAGCCGAAAACTTCGTTTATACGTGAATCAAAAACCCCGTTTTATCAAATACCTGGCCGTCAATCGTCTGATCAATGGAGACATATCCTCCGTCCGGATTGGCGAAATAAATCCGGGTTCGGAAATGAGAATACCTCTCGTTCGATACATTCGAATCGAATCGGAAAGCCGGGATTTAACCGGCTCGCCGCGACGGAACGCGCGGACGCGCGCCCCCCGCCGATTATCGAAACACGTTCACCGCATCGACGAGCCGCGTCGCCTGCTGCTTCAGGCTTTCCGACGCCGCCGCGCTCTGCTCGACCAGCGCCGCGTTCTGCTGCGTGATGTTGTCCAGGTGAACGACCGCCTGATCCACCTGCGCGACGCCCGTGCTCTGCTCCGCCGTCGACGAGCTGATCTCCGCGATCAGGTCCGACACGCGCTTCACCTGCGTGACGATGTCCTCCATCATCTTGCCCGCATCGTCGACCCGCCGCGCGCCCGACTCGACCCGCTCGACGCTCGCGCCGATCAGCGTCTTGATCTCCTTCGCCGCGTTCGCGCTGCGCTGCGCGAGCGCCCGCACTTCACCGGCGACCACCGCGAAGCCTCGCCCCTGTTCTCCCGCGCGCGCCGCCTCGACCGCCGCGTTCAGCGCAAGGATGTTGGTCTGGAATGCGATGCCGTCGATCACGCCGATGATGTCGGAAATCTTGCGCGAACTCGCCGTGATGTCGTTCATCGTCGTCACGACCTCGCTCACCGCCTGCCCGCCGCGCTCTGCCGCTTCGCTCGCGGAAACCGACAACTGGTTCGCCTGCAGCGCCGTCTCCGCATTGCTCGATACGGTCGCCGTCATCTCGGCCATCGACGCGGCGGTTTCCTGCACGCTCGACGCGGCCTGTTCGGTGCGCGCGCTCAGGTCGTTGTTGCCTTGCGCGATCTCGTTGCTCGCGCGCTGCACGTTGTGCACCTGCTCGCTGACGTCGTCGACGAGCCAGCGGAACATCAGCCCGAGCTGGTTGATCGTGCGCAGCGTCATGCCGATCTCGTCGACGCGGTTCATCCGCACGCCGCGGCGGCTTTCGCCGGTCGCGACGTTCAGTGCCTGGTCGTGCAGCCGTTTCAGCGGACGCACGATCTGCGCATCGAGCCACAGGCCGGCGGCCACCGACACGCCGGCCGTCGCGGCGGCGAACGCCGCGAGCCCGCCGCCGGTCAGCCCGCATGCCCAGCCCGCACCGACGACGGCCGGCGCCAGCACGCACAACGCCGAATGCACGCGCGCGCGCACCGACATCGTCTGCGGCAACGACATGATCCGCAGCAGCCCGGTCCGGACGATCAACCCCTTGTGGAACCGGCGCTGGCCGGCCTTGCCTTCGCGGAACGCGCGATACAGCGCGTCGGTGGCCGCGATCTCGTCGCGCGGCGCCTTGGTGCGCACCGACAGGTAACCGTGCGGCACGCCGTCGCGCATCACCGGCACCGCGTTCGCGCGCACCCAGTAATGATCGCCGTTCCGGCGGCGATTCTTTACCAGTGCGGTCCACGGCTCGCCGTTCTTCAGCGTCGCCCACATGTCGGCGAATGCCTCCTTCGGCATATCGGGGTGCCGCACGACGTTGTGCGGCTGACCGACGAGTTCGTCGTTCGAGAAGCCGCTCACGGATTCGAACGTCGTGTTCGCGTACGTGATGATGCTGTCGGCATCGGTGGTCGACATCAGCGTGACGTCGTCGGGAAATTCGAATTCTTGTTGGGTGACGGGTTGGTTGTTGCGCATGGAAGGCTCCGAAAGGCGGATCCGTCTGCGGGATCCGCGCGGCGCGAGAATCACGCTCAGTAGCCGAAAAACGGTTTATCGCTTTACGACGGTCTCGTCCTTACTGTCGGCAATCACCGGGAAATCCTGAGTCCGAAAGCGCTCGAAAATTTGAATTCCGTCGTCGACATGATTTCGATCAAGTAATCCCGCGATAATCGCGTCCGGCGCTTTGCGGATACGGCCCGATGCTTTGCTGGATTACATCAGGCGACGCATCGGTTCACATAACCATTGCGCACAGCGAAACGATTCAGTCTGCTCGGCCTCATTCGACCGGCATTTGAATTCGATGAAAACATCCAGCAATCAATGGAATCGGTCGTGCCGGAATGCGGCGGCGGACATGCCGCACGGCGCGAGATCCTCCGTCATCCGTACACGCGCGAACGCAACCCGCGCGTAGAATTTCCGCTCGCTCAACACCGCCTGCTCGGAGAACGACATTGCATGACACGTCGCAGCCGCCGGCCTTGCCGAAGATCCTCGTCAGCATGTGCGTGCTCGGTCATCCCGTCCGTTACAACGGCTCGGCGAAGACCGCCGCGCATGAAACGCTCGCACGATGGCAGCGCGAAGGGCGCCTGGTGCCCGTGTGTCCGGAACTGGCAGGGGGATTGAGCGTGCCGCGACCGCCCGCCGAAATCGCGGATGGGGCATCAGGGCAACGCGTTCTGTCGGGTGCCGCGCGCATCGTCGACGTGCACGGCACCGACGTGACGGCGCCGTTCATCGGCGGCGCGCGCACCGCGCTCGCGCTGGCACGCGCGCACGACTGCCGCTACGCGATCCTGGCGGACGGCAGCCCGTCGTGCGGAAGCAGTTTCATTTACGACGGGAGTTTTGCGGGCCGACGGCATGCCGGCGCCGGCGTGACGGCGGCGCTGCTGCGCCAGCATGGCATCGAGGTGTTCGCGGACACCGAGATCGACGCGCTCGTCGCACGCCTCGCGCAACGATCGCAAGCTGAATGACGATGTGGCCGGCACGACGAACGCGTGCCGGCCACATCGTTTGGAGGGAAACCCGGTGAAGCGGCGCGAACTTCGCCGCTCCGCCGGATGCGCGATCAGACGCGTTCGATCGCGATCGCGATGCCCTGGCCGACGCCGATGCACATCGTGCACAGCGCGAAGCGGCCGTTGATGCGATGCAGCTGATACATCGCGGTCGTCACGAGACGCGCGCCCGACGCGCCGAGCGGATGGCCGAGCGCGATCGCGCCGCCGTTCGGATTCACGCGAGGATCGTCGTCGGCGACGCCCAGCATGCGCAGCACCGCGAGGCCCTGCGACGCGAATGCTTCGTTCAGCTCGATCACGTCGAACTGGTCGATCGTCATGCCGAGCCGGGCGAGCAGCTTCTGCGTGGCCGGCGCGGGGCCGATGCCCATCACGCGCGGCGCGACGCCGGCCGTCGCGATGCCGAGCACGCGCGCGCGCGGCGTCAGGCCGAAGCGCTTCGCGGTGGCTTCGTTCGCGAGCAGCAGCGCGGCGGCTCCGTCGTTGACGCCCGACGCGTTGCCGGCCGTCACCGAGCCGTCCGGACGCACGACGCCCTTCAGCTTCGCGAGCGTCTCGAGCGACGTTTCGCGCGGATGCTCGTCACGCGAAAAGACGACCGGATCGCCCTTCTTCTGCGGAATCGTGACCGGGACGATTTCCTCGGCGAGCGTGCCGTCCTGCTGCGCACGCGCGGCCTTCTGCTGGCTGCGCAGCGCGAAGAGGTCCTGGTCGGCGCGGCTGATGTTGTAGTCGACCGCGACGTTCTCCGCCGTCTCCGGCATCGAATCGACGCCATGCAGCTGTTTCATCAGCGGATTGACGAAGCGCCAGCCGATCGTCGTGTCGTAGATGTTGGCCTGGCGCGCGAACGCGCTGGCGGCCTTGCCCATCACGAACGGCGCGCGCGTCATGCTTTCGACGCCGCCGGCCACCATCAGCGCGGCCTCGCCCGACTTGATCGCGCGCGCGGCCACGCCGACCGCGTCCATCCCGGAACCGCACAGGCGGTTGATCGTCGAACCCGGCACGCCCTCCGGCAAACCCGCGAGCAGCGCGGACATGCGCGCGACGTTGCGGTTGTCCTCGCCGGCCTGGTTCGCGCAGCCGTAGATCACGTCGTCGATCGCCGTCCAGTCGACGTCGCGGTTGCGCTCGACGAGCGCCTTGAGCGGCACCGCGCCGAGGTCGTCGGCGCGCACGCCGGACAGCGCGCCGCCGTAACGGCCGATCGGGGTACGAATCGCATCACACAGAAAAGCTTCGGTCATCAGTGTCTCCGGTCTCATGCAAGGCTGGGAAGTGAATGAAACGCGCCCCTTGCATTGCCCGCCGGGATGCGCTTAAATGTTCTATATACGAACATAAGATCGTGTATCGAACGTTCAACGCATCATAGGGAGTGCGGGGACGACCTGTCAAGCGCCCGGTCCGCGGTGCGGTTGGCGTGTCGGGCCCCATGCGCTATCTTCTCGGCTGCACGACAATCCGACCGTTCATGACAACCGAAGACATCCAGACGAAACCGGGCGACTCCTATGTGCAGTCGTTCGCGCGCGGCCTCGCGGTGATCCGCGCATTCGACGCCCAGCGCCCGGAGCAGACGCTCACCGAGGTCGCCTCGGCCACCGGGCTCACGCGCGCCGGCGCGCGCCGGATCCTGCTGACGCTGCAGACGCTCGGCTATGTCGAGGCCGACGGCCGGCTGTTCCGGCTCACGCCGAAGATCCTCGAACTCGGCTTCGCGTATCTCACGTCGATGCCGTTCTGGAATCTCGCCGATCCGGTGATGGAGCAACTGTCCGCGCAGATCCACGAAAGCTGCTCGGCCGCCGTGCTCGACCGCACCGAGATCGTCTACGTGCTGCGCGTGCCGACCCACAAGATCATGACGATCAACCTGTCGATCGGCAGCCGCCTGCCCGCGTACTGCACGTCGATGGGCCGTGTGCTGCTGTCCGCGCTCGACGACGCGGCGCTCGATGAAACGCTCGCGCAGAGCGGCATCCGCGCGCACACGCCGCGCACGATCACCGACATCGGCGAGCTGAAGGCGACGATCGCGCAGGTGCGCCAGCAAGGCTGGGCCGTGGTCGACCAGGAACTCGAAGTGGGCTTGATGTCGATCTCGGCGCCGATCCGCAACCGGCGCGGGCAGGTGATCGCCGCGATGAACATCAGCGGCAACGCGCAGCGGCACACCGCGAAGCAGATGGTGAAGGAGTTTCTCGGGCCGCTGCAGCAGGCCGCGCAGACGGTGTCGGAACTGGTGGCACGGCGCGGGTAAGTGCACCGCGCGATGGCCGGATCGGCGCGACGGCCATTCGCGGACACAATAGGGGGCGGCACCTGGCCGCCCGTTCAATGCTCCGACTCTCCTGCAACACCCCTCCCACGGAACACGGAGCGAACGCCGTACCGCCCGATTTCGTGGCGCGCCAACGCCCGGTCAATTCGACGAGCACGACATTGCACGGTGCCTCTCGGACACCGTGCCCACCACTCACGCGCCGAGCAGCATCCCCGTGCGCACCGGCACCGCCCCCGTCACGCGGCCGAGCGGCGCGCCGGCCGTCACGAAGCGAATCGCGCGGCGCATGTAGAACACGCCGTCGGTGCCGCTCGACACCGTCGTGATCGCGTCGGTCAGCGGATCGACGATGTCGAACAACGGATCGCCCGCACGAATCGTCGCGCCGATCGCCACGCGGTGCACGAGAATCCCGCTCACCGGCGCGTAGAACTGCTCGCTGCCCGCGAGCGGCGTGGCCAGCGCGGCGAGCGGCGGCAGCGGCGTGCGCTCGCCGCGCACCGCGCCCCACCACACCAGATAGTCGACGAGCGCATCGGCGTCGCGCGCCGCGTATTCGTGCGTCACGTCGCGCTGGCCGCGGCACTCGACGGTCACGGCCACCGTGCCCGCCGCCATCGGCGTCCGTTCCGGCAGATGCTGCCGCAACTGCGTCCACAGCAGGTGATGCGCATCGTCGAACGCGTGACCGCCGGAATCCTCGGCGAGCAACGACACCTCCGCACCGAGATAGCGCGCGAGCGGCTCGACCTGCGGCCATGCCGAGTCGTTCGTATACACGTGCATCACCGCTTCGAGCGAGCAATGCAGGTCGATCACGACGTCCGCGTCGTGCGACAGCTTCAGCAACGCAAGCTGCAACGCGTCGAATTCGGTGCGCGGCGCGATCTCGTCGAGCGCCGCGCCGACGCATTCGCGCACGACCGCGCGATTGCGTTCGGGATCCGTGCCGAGCTGGTCGCGCGCCCGCGCGGCGATCTCGGCGAGCGGCAGGAAGCCGCGATTGAAATTGCGCCCGCTCGCGAGATCGAACCGGCCGATGAATTGCCCGAGCAGATGGTGGTTGAGCCCGATCGGGTTCGCGACCGGCACCAGCACGACCTCGGCCGCGAGCCGGCCGGCCGCGTCGAGCTGCGCGAGTCGCTGCTTGAGCGCGACGGCGGCGAGCATCGCGGGCGTCTCGTCCGCGTGCAGCGCGGCCTGCAGGTAGATCTTGCGGCCGGCGTCGGCCGGCCCGAAATGAAAGCTCGTCAGCGTGCGCTGCGTGCCGATCGACGGCGACAGGAGCGGCGTGGTGCGAATCTGCATCGATGGTCCCGAATGAAGGAGTGCGACGGAAACGGCGCGTTCGGCTCAGTCGCCGTACGGGTTGAAATCGAAGTACTGCTTCGCGATCCGCTCGTACGTGCCGTCCTTCAGCATCGACGCGATCGCGCCGTCGATCGACGCCTTGAGCGCCGTATCCGACTGGCGCATTCCGATGCCGACACCGCGATCGCCCAGGTCGAGCGGCGCGCCGACGAACGCGAAGCCCTTGCCCTTCGGCTGGCGCAGGAATCCGTAGTCGGCTTCCACCGTGCCGAGCAGCGCGGCGTCGAGCCGGCCGTTGACGAGATCGGCGAACACGTCGTCCTGGCTCTTGTACGGCACCACGCCGACACCGGCCGGCGCCCAGTGCGCGAGCGCCCACGATTCGAACTGCGTGCCCGACTGCACGCCGACACGCTTGCCGGCCAGCGACGCGGCCGTGCTGCCGAGCCCGCGCTCGGGCCGCGCGACGAGTCGCGACTTGAAGCGGAACAGTTTCGACGAGAACAGGATCTGCTTCTCGCGCTTCTCGGTGATCGCCATCGACGACAAAATCGCGTCGATCTTGCGCGCCTGCAGCGCCGGGATCATCCCTGAGAATTCGAGCTCGACCCACTGGCAGCGCAACTGCGCGCGGCGGCAGATCTCGTTGCCGAGATCGACGTCGAAACCCTTCAGGCTGCCGTCGGGCGCCTTCGCGTCCATCGGCGGATAGGTCGGATCGATGCCGAGGCGCACCACATGCGCATCGAGCGCGTGCGCGGACGGCGCCGCGAAACCGATGCACAGGGAAGCCAGCGGAACGAGGAAGCGGCAGAAGCGAGGCAGGCGTGGCACGCGTTTCATGATCGATGGAAGGCGGGAAATGGGACAACCGGCATGGGCCGGACTGCCTGCGATCGTAGTGCGCGCGCGCCGCCGCCGGAACGCGCGGCTGTCTTATCATGATCAGTATTTCCGATCACCGGCCTCGCGCTCGACCATGGCGTTCACGCTGTCCCAGCTCCGCATCTTCCAGGCCGTCGTCGAACACGGCAGCCTGCGCGCCGCCGCACGCGCGCTGGATCTCGCGCAGAGCGGCGTCACGCAGCAACTGCAGAGCCTCGAAGCGACGCTCGGCGCGACGCTGTTCACACGCACCAATCGCGGGATCGTGCCGACGGCCGTCGGCCAGCGGCTGCTCGCGCGCTCGGGCGCGATCCTCGGCGAATGCGAACAGGTCGAGCACGAGATCCGCCAGCTGAGCGGCGCCTGCGAAGGCACCGTCACGCTGGGCCTCGTGACCGAACCGCTGATCGATGCGTTCGCGCCGGTGCTGACCGCATTCCGCGCGCGCTTCCCGAAGGTCGACGTGCACTTGCGCACCGGCACGTCGCGGATGATGATCGGCTGGCTGCGCGAGAGCGCCGTGGATTTCGCGATCGCGCTCGTCGCGAAGCAGACCGACACGACCGATCTCGCGGTCACGCCGCTGCATGCGTCGGCGCCGGTGGTCGTGTGCCGCAACGGCCATCCGCGGCAGCACGCGCAATCGCTTGCCGAGCTGGCCGACTACGCGTGGGTGTCGACGCGTTCACCGAACCTGAGCGCCGATCCGGTCGTCAACCGGCTGCTCGCGTATTTCGACGCGCACAGCCAGCCCGCGCCGACGATCATCGCGACTGTCGAAGGAATGTTCGAAACGCTGCAGCTCGTCACGCAGACGGATTGCCTCGCGCTCGAATCCGAAGCCGTGACGCGGCACGGGCCGTTCGCGGGCGCGCTCGCGAAGGTGCGCGTGCGCGAGCAGGCTGAATCGCAGGAAGTCTGCCTGCTGCAACGCGCGGCCGTGCCGTTGACGCCCGCCGCGCAGGAACTGGCGACGATGCTCGCGTCGTACCTGAGGACCGTGCGCGGGCGGTAATCCAGACGCGGATCGCCGCCCGCGGCGCCGCACGTCAGTCCATCGATTCGCGCGCCGTCTCGCGCAGCATCGCGACCGCGATCAGCGACAGCACCACGCACACGGCCACGTAGCCGGCCGGCGCGAGCTTGCTGCCCGTCGTCTTCACGAGCCAGGTCGCGATCAGCTGCGCGGTGCCGCCGAAGATCGTCACCGCGAGCGCATACGCGATCGAGATGCCCGTCGCGCGCACGTGGCGCGGCAGCGATTCGCACATCAGCGCCATTTCGGATGCCGAACCGAGCGAATAGAACAGCAGCATCAGCGCGGTCAGCGGCAGGATCACCGGCAGCGTCGGATGATGGTTCATCAGCCAGAACGCAGGGAACAGCAGCAGGACCAGCACGCCGCGCCCAACGAAGATCGGCATGCGCCGGCTGCCGAGGCGGTCCGACAGCCAGCCGAACAGCGGACACGTCACCAGCATCACGCAACCCGACGCCACGCCGACGAACATCGACAGCTTCATCGGCAGCCCGAGCGTATGGATCGCATAGGTCGGCATGTAGAAAGTCAGGATGTAGGTCGACACCGTGCCACCCATCACCGTCAGCATCAGCAGCAGCACCGTGCGCGTGTGCTGCGAGAACAGCTCGCGCAGCACGCCGCGTTCGATCCCGTGATGGCGGTCGCCGGGCGCATCGTCCGCGAGCCGGCGGCGCAGATACATGCCGACCGGCGCGATCAGCACGCCCACCAGGAACGGCAGGCGCCAGCCCCAGCCCTCGAGCGCGTCCTTCGTCAGCGTGTTCGACAGCAGCGCCGCGAAGCCCGAACCCATCAGCGCCGCGCCGCCCTGCGTCGCCAGCTGCCAGCTCGCGCGGAACGCGCGGTGCGACGTGCCGCCCTGCTCGATCAGCGTGGAAGTCGCCGCGCCGAATTCACCGCCCTGCGAGAACCCCTGCATCAGCCGTGCGCAGACGACCAGCAGCGGCGCGGCCACGCCGACCTGCGCGTAGGTCGGCGCGATCGCGATCAGGCCGGTGCCGAGCGCCATCAGCATGATCGTCAGGTTCAGCGCGGCCTTGCGGCCCTTGCGATCCGCATAGACGCCGAGCACGACGCTGCCGAGCGGCCGCGTGAAGAAGCCAGCGGCGAACGTCGCGACCGACAGCAGCAGCGACGTGGTCGGATCGCTCGACGGGAAGAACAGCTTGCCGATCAGCACCGCGAAAAAGCCGTACACGGTGAAATCGAAGAACTCCAGCCAGTTGCCGATCACGGCCGCCGCGATCGCGCCGCGCTTCGTGACGGCCGGTGCGCCGCGCGTATCGGCTTCGGCAGCCCCCGTCGACGCGGGGTGCAGCGCGAGGTGGTCTTTCTGCATCGTTCGTTTCTCCTCTCAATGCGGCCGGAAGCGCCGGCCGCGCGCCGCCGCCGTGGCTACTGCCCGAGGTATCGCTCGACGAGACGCGTCCAGAACGCCGCGCCGATCGGCAGGTTGCGATCGTTGAAGTCGTACTTCGGGTTGTGCACCATGCAGCCGTCCTCGCCTTCGCCGTTGCCGAGCCGCACGAACGAGCCCGGCCGCTGCTGCAGCATGAACGCGAAATCCTCGCTGCCCATCAGCAGGTCGGCCTGCTCGACCACATGCGCGTCGCCGACCAGCTCGCGCGCGACCTGCGCGGCGAAATCCGTTTCGGCATCCGTATTGACGACGACCGGATAGCCTTCGATGTACTCGACGTGCGCGGTCGCGCCGTAACTCGCGGCCTGCGACTCGGCGAGCTCGACGATGCGGCGCTTGAGCAGCGCGCGCACGTCGGGGCTGAACGACCGCACGCTGAGTTCGAGGCGCGCGCCGTTCGGGATCACGTTGTTCGCGGTGCCCGCGTGCATCGAGCCGACCGTGACGACCGCCGGCTGCGACGGGTCGACGTTGCGCGCGACGATCGTCTGCAGCGCCATCACGATGCTCGCCGCGACGACCACCGGATCGACCGTCAGGTGCGGCCGCGCCGCATGGCCGCCGACGCCCTCGATCGAGATGATCGCCTTGTCGCCGGCCGACATGAACGGGCCGCGCCGCGTGAGGAACACGCCTGGCGCCGCGCCCGGATGGTTGTGCATGCCGAATACCGCATCGCACGGAAAGCGGTCGAACAGGCCGTCGTCGATCATCTTCTTCGCGCCGCTGTCGACGCCGTGCTCTTCCGCCGGCTGGAAATACAGGTGCACGGTGCCGGAGAAGTTGCGCGTCTTCGCGAGGTGTTGCGCGGCGCCGAGCAGCATCGTCGTGTGGCCGTCGTGGCCGCATGCGTGCATCTTGCCGTGCGTGCCGCTCGCGTACGGCAGACCGGTCGCCTCGAGGATCGGCAGCGCGTCCATGTCCGCACGGATGCCGATGCTGCGCGTGCCGCCGCCGACGCGCAGCGTGCCGACCACGCCCGTCTCGCCGACCCCGCGCGTCACCTGCCAGCCCCATTGCTCGAGCTTGTCCGCGACGAGCGCGGCCGTCTCGTGCTCCTCGTACGCGAGTTCCGGATGATGGTGAATGTGATGGCGAATCTCGCGCAGCCCGCCGGCGGCGGGCATCAGATCCTCGATTTCGGTGAATCGGACGTCGGTGGTCATCAAGCGGCTCCTGCTGATCGTCAGCGTGTCAGCCGCACGCGAACGGTTGCGTGCGGGAAAGCGAGCCACTATAGCGAGCCGATATCCGTTCAATAAGATGCGGAATTTTTCACCGCGATAAATTTATTTAATCAGGGTTTGTACCAGTGCGAATGAGATCCTATGCTTGCACCGTTCGCTGACAGACTTGCTCCATCCGGCTAGAAACACGCTCTTCGGCGTCGGCAGCGTCATCCCACTTGGCGAGGAGCTGATGAACAACCCGATTCGCGGCGACATCATCGTCGACGTCAACGCATGACGCCACTGGCAACACGCGATGTTTCTTTTTCAGGCCCGCGGCTCGTGCGTCGAGACCGCCCGTGCCATTTCATCCAGGAGACCTCATGACCGCTGCAGACAACACGCCCGTCAGCCGCTTCCCCGTGCCGGCACTCGAAGACCTGCCCGACGACATTCGCGAACGGATCGCGGCCGTCCAGGAAAAATCGGGCTTCGTCCCGAACGTATTCCTCACGCTCGCGCATCGCCCGGACGAGTTTCGCGCGTTCATGGCGTACCACGACGCGCTGATGGACAAGCCGGGCAACCTCACCAAGGCCGAACGCGAAATGATCGTCGTGGCCACCAGCAGCGTGAACCAGTGTCAGTACTGCGTGATCGCGCACGGCGCAATTCTGCGCATTCGCGCGAAGGATCCGCTGATCGCCGACCAGGTCGCGACCAACTATCGCAAGGCCGACATCACCGCCCGACTGAAGGCGATGCTCGACTTCGCGATGAAGGTGTCGCAGACCGCGCACCTGGTGGGCGAAGCGGACTTCGATACGCTGAAGTCGCATGGCTTCACCGACGAGGATGCCTGGGACATCGCGGCGATCTCGGCGTTCTTCGGGATGTCGAATCGCCTCGCGAACGTGACGAACATGCGGCCCAACGCGGAGTTCTACGCGCTGGGCCGCTGAAGGCTGCCGGCAACGGTGATCGCGGTCGGCGACCGGCGTGCATGCGACCGGGCTTCCTCCGGCCGCCGCGCGCACCAGCTTCGGCGACCGGCGCCGCGCTCAAGCGAACCCGCGATGCCCCGGTGTCCCCGGCTTACCCGACCTTCTTCAACGCCTGCAGCCCATCCGGGAGCTTCGCGTCCGGGAACATCGTCGACAGCGTCGCATCGCGCCACCGCGCCGCCTCCTCCGCACGCTGCGCTTCCGCCTGCTCGCACACGAACAGCGCATCGCCGCCGAGCAGCAGACGCATCGGCACGTCGTCGCGACGCGACAGCTCGACGATCAGCGCCGCGATCCGTGCGGGATCGCCGACCTCGTGGCCGCCATACGCGCCGAGCAATTCGAGAATCTTCCCGACCGACGGCTGATAGTCGGGCAGCAAGCCGTCGATCTCGCGCTTCGCCTGCGCCGCCCATTCGGTGCGCATCCCGCCCGGCTCCAGCGTGCACACGCGCACGCCGAACGGCGCGACTTCCTTCGACAGCACGTCGCTGAACCCGCCGACCGCCCACTTCGCGGCCTGATACGCGGACAGGCCGGCCGTCGCCGTACGCCCGCCGACCGACGACACCTGGAAGATGTGGCCCGCGCGCTGCGCACGCATCGTCGGCAGCACCGCGCGCGTCATGTTGACCACGCCGAACAGGTTCGTTTCGATCTGGTCGCGGAAATCGTCGGCGGCCATCTGCTCGAACGGCGCCGTATGGCCGTAGCCCGCGTTGTTCACCAGCACGTCGATGCGGCCGAACGCGTCGCGCGCAGCCGCCACCGCATGCGCGGCCGCAGCGGCGTCGGTCACGTCGAGTTCGATCGGCAGCAGCCGGTCGCCGTACCGCTCCTCCAGATCCGCGAGCCGCGCGGGATCGCGCGCACCGGCCACCAGACGATCGCCCGCCGCCAGCACCGCTTCCGCGATCGCACGCCCCAGGCCGCGCGCGGCCCCTGTTACCAGCCAGACTTTCGACATTTTCCACTCCTCGACAAGGTTGAAACCACAAAATGAATGATTACTCACTCATTAATATGGGCGCTGAAACGATGGTTTTCACCGTGCCTCGCCCTGCCTGAAACCACCTTCCGCCGCAGCGGACGCGCCGGAATCGAACGCGCCGCCGATCACCCGCCTCCCGCTGTCCGCTGCGCAGCCCGCCCGGCGGGCCGTCCGCTCAGACCGCGTGCAACACGGCCCACAGCGCACGAAACCCCGCTTCCCGGTATCCGTCGGCCAGCGCCGGATCGCGCGCGATCGATTCGATCGCCGTCTCCGCGATCGACGTGAACAGCGCCGCGCAGAACGCGTGCGCATCGTCGGCCTTCAGCCCGCCCGCCGCGGCAACCTGCGCGCGCAGCAGCGACCTGATCGCGCCGAACCCTTCTGCCCCGGCCGCGCGATGCGCGTCGTCGATGCGGCCGCTCACGCCGAGCTGCTGCAGCGCGCGGCGCCCGTCCGGGTTCGCGACGCCCCACGACACGTAGCCGTTCCACGCATGCCGCATCGCCTGTTCGGCCGGCGCATGCTCCGGAAACCCGATCATCATCGCCTCGCGCATCTCGGCCTTCAGGCTCAGGTACAGCGCATTCAGCAGCGCATCCTTGGTTTCGAAATAGGTAAACACCGTGCCTTCCGCGACGCCGGCGAGCCGCGCGATGCGCGCGGTGGTCGCGCTCGCGCCGTCCTCCGCGAGCGCGCGGGCGGCGGCGGCGAGGATGGCGTCGTGCTTGTCGGGGCTGCGCGGTCGGGCCACGTTCGATTCCTTTAATGAGTGAGCGCTCAATCATAATCACGGCATGCATGCGATGCAAGTGCTGTTTCAACACGGGAACACATACACGATCGATCAAAAGCGTGCACTATTAGCGTTTTCGCGTACTGGCGCGCCAACGCACCGGCGCCCGGCGCTTCGACGTTCGTTCCACGCTCACACCGCTTCAGACCGCGATCCACTCATGACGAATAAGCCCAACCAGACCGAAGCCGACCAGCCCGTCGACATGATCATCTTCGGCGGCGGCGGCGACCTGGCCGCCCGCAAGCTGTTGCCCGCGCTGTACATGGCGCACCTGCACTGCAACCTGCCGCCGGAGACGCGCATCATCGCGGTCGGCCGGCGCGACTGGGGCATCGACGGCTATCGCAAGTTCATGGACGAGCAATCGCGCCCGTTCATCGACGACAAGGCGTTCGACGCCGACGCGTGGGCCCGTTTCCTCGACCTGTTCAAGTACGTGCTGATCGACGTGAACGCGCCGGAAGACTACGCACGCCTCGCCGACGCGGCGCGCGGCGATGCGATCCGCGTGTTCTACCTGTCGACGTCGCCGGAGCTGTTCACGACGATCTGCGACAACCTGTCGGCCGCGCACCTCGTCGACGCGCGTTCGCGCGTCGTCCTCGAAAAGCCGCTCGGCCACGATCTCGCGTCGGCGCAGGCGATCAACGATGCGGTCGGCAAGCATTTCGCGGAATCGCAGATCTACCGGATCGACCACTACCTCGGCAAGGAAACCGTGCAGAACCTGATGGTGCTGCGCTTCGGCAACCCGATCTTCGGGCCGCTGTGGCAGGCGCCGAGCATCCGCAGCGTGCAGATCACGGTGGCGGAGACGGTCGGCGTCGGCAGCCGCGCGGGCTTCTACGACCATACCGGCGCGCTGCGCGACATGGTGCAGAACCACCTGCTGCAACTGCTGTGCATCGTCGCGATGGAGCCGCCGGTATCACTCGACCCCGACGCGGTGCGCGACGAGAAGCTGAAGGTGCTGCGCTCGCTGCGGCCGATGGCGCTGTCGGACGTCGCGCGCGACACGGTGCGCGGCCAGTACACGGCCGGCGCGGTCGACGGTCAGCCGGTCAAGGGCTATCTCGAGGAAGACAACGTGCCGGCGGACAGCCACGCGGAAACCTTCGTCGCACTGCGCGCGCACATCAACAACTGGCGCTGGGCGAACGTGCCGTTTTTCCTGCGCACCGGCAAGCGGCTGCAGCGCCGCCAGTCGGAAATCGTGATCGAATTCGCGGACATGCCTTTCTCGATCATCCCGACCGGCCCGCGCCACTACAGCAACCGCCTCGTGATCCAGCTCCAGCCGGAAGAATCGATCCAGCTGCAGATGCTCGCGAAGGAGCCGGGCAGCGGGATGAAGATGGTGCCCGTGAGCCTGAACCTCGACCTGCAGCAGGCGATTCCGGAGCGGCGCGCGGAAGCGTACGAGCGGTTGCTGATCGACGTGATCCGCGGGCGCCTCACGCACTTCATGCGCCGCGACGAACTCGAGGCCGCGTGGTCGTGGGTCGAGCCGATCCTCGAGGGCTGGAAGCAGCTCGGCGATCGCCCGCGGCTCTATACCGCGGGCACGTTCGGACCGGCGGCATCGTCGGCGCTGCTGGCGCGCGACAACATGTCGTGGTCCGAGGAAGCGTAAGCGCTGCACGACGGCGTGCCCGCGGCGCAAGCGCCGTGCGGCACGCCGGATCACGCACGGCCCACCGCCGCCCCCCGTTTCCCTTCCGGCGCGCCGCCGTTACAGCGGCCCCATCCAGGCGGCCTTGCGCCGCGTCGGCGCATCGCTGCCGCTGGTCCCGCCGCCCAGCACTTCGATCATGTAATCGACGAACGACGCGATCCGCGACGAGATCGCGGTGTTCCGGTAATACACCGCGTTGATCGGCTGTTCGACTTCGAGCGTCTGCCGTGCGAGCACCTGCACGAGCCGGCCGGCCTCGCGATCCTGCGCGGTCATGAAATCCGACAGGCACACCATGCCCGCCCCCTCCAGCGCGAGCTGCCGCAGCGTCTCGCCGCTCGACGACCATATGCCGGGCTCGATGCGGCTCGGCTCGCCGTCCGCGCCGAGGATCGGCCACACGTTCAGCGATTCCGGCTGCGTGAAGCCGAGCAGCGTGTGCCTGGCAAGATCCTCCACCTTGCGCGGCTGGCCGTGCGCTTCGATGTACGCGGGGCTCGCGAGGATGCGCAGCCGGCTGTTGCCGATCCGCCGGCTGTGCAGCGTCGAATCCTTCAGGCGGCCGATCCGGATCGCGACGTCGGTGCGCCGCTCGAGCAGGTCGATGATCCCCTCGTTGCTGTTCAGCTCCAGCTCGACCTTCGGGAAGCGTTCTCGGTAGCCGCGCACGAGCGGCACGATCACGTGCAGCATGAACGGCGTCGCGGCGTCGACGCGCAGCCGCCCCGACGGCATCTCGCGCCGCGCGAGCATCTGCTCCTCGGCGTTTTCGACCGATTCGATGATCGCGCGCGCATCCTGCAGGAACGCGTGCCCTTCTTCGGTCAGTTCGAGCCGGCGCGTGGTCCGCCGCAGCAGTGTGGTCTTCAGCTTCTCCTCGAGCCGCGCAAGCGTGCGGCTCGCCGCCGACACGGTCACGTCGAGCTGCTGCGCGGCGGCGGTGATCGAACCGGTGTCGACCACGGCGGCAAAGGCCTGGAGTTCGTCGAGCGTGATTTTCATTGTTGACCTGAAATCAAAACAATTTGGTTTATAGACCAGTTTTTCCGCAAAAGTAAAGGCGGCACACTGCGATCCATTCTTACTGGAACCTGGATCCCGCCATGCCACTCGCCCTGCTTGCGCTGACCATCAGCGCCTTCGCCATCGGCACGACCGAATTCGTGATCGTCGGGCTGATCCCGACGATCGGCGCCGATCTCGGCGTCAGCCTGCCGTCGGCCGGCCTGCTCGTCAGCCTCTACGCGCTAAGCGTCGCGATCGGCGCGCCGCTCCTCACCGCGCTCACCGGCCGCGTGCCGCGCAAGACGCTGCTCGCCGCGCTGATGGCGCTGTTCACCATCGGCAACCTCGTCGCCTGGCAGGCGCCCGGCTACGAATCGCTGATCGTCGCGCGCGTGCTCACCGGGCTCGCGCACGGCGTGTTCTTCTCGGTCGGCTCGATCATCGCGACCACGCTCGTGCCGAAAGACAAGGCCGCCAGCGCGATCGCGACGATGTTCAGCGGCATGACCGTCGCATTCGTCGCCGGCATTCCGCTCGGCACCTTCATCGGCCAGCACTTCGGCTGGCGCGCGACGTTCCTGATCGTCGCGCTGTTCGGCCTCGTCGCGTTCCTCGGCGCGGTTGCCTTCGTGCCGCGCGGTCTGCCACGGACGCCGCCGGCGCCGCTCGCCCGCCAGTTCCGCGTGCTGGCCCAGCCGCGCCTGCTGCTCGTCTATGCGATGACGGCGGTCGGCTACGGCGGCTCGCTGATCGCGTTCACCTACATGGCGCCGCTGCTCGAACAGATCGCCGGCTTCACGCCGTCGCAGGTCAGCCTCGTGCTCGTCGGCTACGGCGTGTCGGTCGCGTTCGGCAACGTGTGGGGCGGCAAGCTCGCCGACCGCGTCGGCCCGGTCAAGGCGCTCAAGCAGATCTTCCTGCTGCTCGCGATCGTGCTGCTCGCACTGACCTTCACGGTGCACGTGAAGTGGCTCGCGGTGCTGACGATGCTCGCGTGGGGCGCCGTCGCATTCGGCAACGTGCCGGGCCTGCAGGTGTACGTCGTCAAGCAGGCGCGCCACTTCGCGCCGGACGCCACCGACGTCGCATCGGGCTTCAACATCGCCGCGTTCAACCTCGGCGTCGCCGGCGGCTCGTCGCTCGGCGGCCTGATCGTCGCGAACGTCGGCCTCGGCCATACGCCGTGGATCGCCGCCGTCGTCACGCTCGGCGCGTTCGCACTGACCGCGCTGAGCGGCCGCCTCGACCGCGGCCAGGGCCTGCCCGAACGCACGGCCGAACCCGTCGAACTCGCCCATTGAACGTCACTTTTTTGCAGGAGCCGCACAGCATGAACGCATCGACCCGACGTCCGCCGTTCGCCGGCAAGACTTTCGAAGTCCGTTACGACGATCTCACCGCCCTCAACGCATATGACGAGGACGGCCTCCACATGCGCTACGAGATCACCGAAGGCGCGTACGCGGGCGCGACGGGCGAAGTCGCCTTCACGTGGCAGCACGTCGCCGGCGAGACCTACGCGATCTCGTGGCAGGAAGCCGACCGCGCGACGGTCGTGCACCTCGACGATTTCGCCGGCGGCACGTCGCGCGCGTTCTTCACCGCATCGTCGCTCGTCTTCTACCGGCTCGAAGGCAGCCTGCGCGCGATCTGAACGGAGACGCCCGACCATGTCCACTTCACTCGACAAGCTCGCCGACGGCGGCTTCAGCATCGGCATCGAACTGCCGCTCGACAACGACTGGTCGCCGGCCGGCGACGCGAGGCGCCAGCATGACGGCCGCCGCCCCGGCGTGCCCGACCTGGAAATCCACGCGGAGCTCGCGCAGCTGGCCGACACGCTCGGCTTCCGCGCGCTCTGGGTGCGCGACGTGCCGGTGTACGACCCGTCGTTCGGCGACGCCGCGCAGGTGTTCGAGACCTTCTCGTATCTCGGCTACCTCGCCGGCATCACGCGCGACATCCTGCTCGGCACGGCGGCCGTCGTGCTGCCGCTGCGCGAACCGCTGCTCACGCTGAAATCGGCCGCGACGATCCAGGAACTCAGCCGGGGACGCCTGCTGCTCGGCGTCGCGAGCGGCGACCGGCCGGTCGAATATCCGCTGTTCGGCCGCGACTTCGCGTCGCGCGGCGCGAACTTCCGCGACCAGATCGCACTGCTGCGCGACGGCGCGCGTGCGCATCTGCCGCCCGGCCTCGACGTGCTGCCCGCCGCGCGCTCGCCGGTGCCGCTGCTCGTCGCCGGTCTCGCGCAGCAAACGCCCGCATGGATCGGCGAGCACATGGATGGCTGCCTCGCGTATCCGGGCACGCCGGCCGATCACGTGCAACGCGTCGCGAACTGGCGCGCGGTGGCCGGCGACAAGCCGTACGTGAGCTTCATCCACCTCGACCTCGCGGACGATCCGCATGAGCCGCTGCAGCGGCACCGCTTCGGCGCGCGCGCCGGACGCATCGCGTTGACGGAGGAACTCGCGGCGATGCGCGACGCCGGCGTGCAGCACATCGGCCTGCATTTCCGCCGCAACCGCCGCCCGCTCGACGAGACGATGGCCGAGATCGCGTCGGACGTGCTGCCGGCATTCCATGCGAATGCCGCTGCGAGCGCGCTGGCGGGCACCGCCTGAGGCCGGCACACCGCCAGCCGGCCGGATCCTCGACCGATATTTGACTTCAAATCAAATATTTTTGACCTCTAGAGGCGTTTATCTCATCAGTCCAGGACGCCAGAATGACTTCCATAACGCAATCGGCCCACCTCTTCCAGGAACACAAGATGAGCAACATTCCCGCATTCGGCCTTGGCACTTTCCGCCTGCAAGGCCAGGTTGTCATCGACTCGGTCCGCAACGGCCTCGAAGTCGGCTACCGCGCGATCGACACCGCGCAGATCTACGGCAACGAAGCCGAAGTCGGCGAAGCGATCGCCGCATCGGGCGTGCGCCGCGAAGACCTGTTCCTCACGACGAAGATCTGGGTCGACAACTACGCGCCGGAAAAACTGGTCGCCAGCCTCGAGGAAAGCCTGCGCAAGCTGCGCACCGACTACGTCGACCTGACGCTGATCCACTGGCCGGCTCCGGAGAGCGGCGTGTCGGTCGAGACGTTCATGACCGCGCTCGCCGACGCGAAGGCAAAGGGCCTCACGCGCCGGATCGGCATCTCGAACTTCAACATCGAGCTGACGAAGGAAGCGATCGCGGTGGTCGGCAAGGATGCGATCGCGACGAACCAGATCGAACTGAGCCCGTACCTGCAGAACCGCAAGCTGGTCGAGTTCCTGAACGGCGAAGGCATCCACGTGACGTCGTACATGACGCTCGCATACGGCAAGGTGCTCGGCGACCCGGTGATCGGCGCGATCGCGCAACGTCACGACGCGACGCCGGCGCAGGTCGCGCTGGCCTGGGCGCTGCAGCTCGGCTACTCGGTGATCCCGTCGTCGACGAAGCGCGAAAACCTCGCAAGCAACCTGCTCGCGCAGACGCTGCGCCTCACCGACGAGGACATGGCGCAGATCGCCGCGCTCGAGCGCGACGGCCGCGAAGTCGACCCGGTCGGCCTCGCGCCGACGTGGGACTGAACGCACCGCTCCCTCAATCGAACCGTCCGCGGCCAGCCGGCCGCGGCACCGACAGGAATCCATCATGACCCAGGACCCGCTTTTCCAACCGTTGCAATTCGGTTCGCTGACACTGCCGAACCGCATCGTGATGCCGCCGATGACGCGTTCGCGCGCCAGCCGGCCCGGCGACGAAGCCAACGAACTGATGGCCGCGTATTACGCGCAGCGCGCGAGCGCGGGCCTGATCGTCAGCGAAGGCACCTACATCGCGCCGCTCGGCAAGGGCTACGCATGGACGCCCGGCATCCACACGCCGTCGCAGGTCGCCGGCTGGCGCAAGGTGACGGACGCCGTCCACGCCGCGCACGGCCGCATCTTCGCCCAGCTCTGGCACGTCGGCCGGCTGAGCCACACGAGCCTGCTCGGCGGCCGGCAACCCGTGTCGTCGTCGCCGCTCCAGGCGAAGGGCGTGAACGTGTTCGTCGCCGGTGAAGACGGCAGCACGCCGGGCTTCGTGCAGGCCTCCGAGCCGCGCGCGTTGTCCGTCGACGAAATCCGCGAGATCGTCGATCAATATCGCGCCGCCGCGCGCAACGCGATCGAAGCCGGCTTCGACGGCGTCGAGCTGCACGGCGCGAACGGCTATCTCGTGAACCAGTTCATCGACTCGAACGCGAACACGCGCACCGACGCGTACGGCGGCTCGCTCGAAAACCGGCTGCGCTTCCTGCGCGAAGTCGCGCAGGCGCTGATCGAAGGCACCGGCGACGCGTCGCGCGTCGGCATCCGCCTCGCGCCGCTGACCACGCTGAACGGCTGCGTCGACGACGAACCCGAGACGACCTACCTCGCCGCCGCGAAGCTGCTCGGCGAACTCGGCGTCGGCTACCTGCACATCGCGGAAGCCGACTGGGACGACGCGCCGCTGATGCCGGTCGAATTCAAGCAGCAGCTGCGTGCCGCGTATCCGGGCGTGCTGATCTACGCCGGCGCGTACACCGCCGAGCGCGCGCGCGAAGCGATCGCCGCCGGCTGGGCCGACCTCGTCGCCTTCGGCCGCCCGTTCGTCGCGAACCCCGACCTGCCCGAGCGCCTGCGTACCGGCGCCGCGCTCACGCCGCACGACCGCAACACGCTGTTCGGCGGCGGCGCACGCGGCCTGACCGACTATCCGACGCTCGCGCAGGCCGCGGCCTGAGCGATCGACAGGAGTCCGACATGAGAATCACGTCCCCTTCCCGCGTGGGTTTCGGCACCGCGCCGCTGGGCAACATGTATCGGGACATCCCGAACGAAGAAGCGCTGGCGACCGTCGACGCGGCCTGGGAAAGCGGTATCCGCTACTTCGACGCGGCGCCGCTGTACGGCGCCGGCCTCGCCGAGCTGCGCCTCGGTGAAGCGCTCGCCGGCCGCCCGCGCGACGAATATTCGCTCGGCACGAAGGTCGGCCGCCTCGTGCTCGACGAGCACGAGGATGCGTCGCAGCGCGATCTCGGCGAGAAGGGCGGGCTGTTCCGCCATGGGCTGCCGAACAAGGTCGTCTACGACTACACGGAAGACGGCACGCTGCGCTCGATCGAGGCGAGCCTCGCGCGGCTGCGCACCGACCGCCTCGATACCGTGTGGATCCACGATCCGGCGATCGACTTCCACGGCGAGCGCTGGCTCGAAGTGTTCGACATCGCGATGTCGGGTGCGGCCAAGGCACTCACGCGGCTGCGCGACGAGAAGGTCATCAAGGGCTGGGGCCTCGGCGTGAACCGGATCGAGCCGTGCGAGCTCGCGCTCGAGCGCTCGGACCCGGACGGCTTCCTGCTCGCCGGCCGCTACACGCTGCTCGACCATGCGGGCGCGCTCGAACGGCTGATGCCGGAAAGCGCGGCGCGCGGCCTCGGCATCATCGTCGGCGGCCCGTACAACTCCGGCGTGCTCGCGGGCGGCACGCACTTCGAATATCAGCCGGCCACGCAGGAGATGCTCGACCGCGTCGCGCGCATCCGGCAGATCAGCGAGCAATTCGGCGTCGACGTCCGCGCAGTGGCGCTGCAGTTCTCGCTCGCGCACCCGGCCGTCGCGGCCGTGATCCCCGGCGCGAGCCGGCCCGATCGCATCGACGAGAACCTGCGGCTCGCGGCGGCGCCGATTCCGGCCGCGCTGTGGGACGCGCTGAGGGCCGAGCACCTGATCGCGGAACACGCTCCGACGCCGGCCGGCGCGGCCTGAGCCGCTTCCGCGCGAGCGCCGCGACGAGCGGTCGCGCACATCCCTTCCCTTGCGATCGCGGCGACTATCGCCGCGATTGCCATTTCCGAATTGCAGCCTGCGCAATCGCCGCCTAACGTTTACACGATCGACTCCGCACGACCGTCACCCGAACTGAAAGGACGCCCCGCCATGCCAAGCCGCTTTCCGACACGCGACATGCTGTGGGCCCTCGCGGCCGGCCTTTCGTTCGCGGCCTGCACCTTGCCGGCCTACGCCGACGATGCAACCGGTCTCGTGCCGCCCCAGCCGGCGTCGCCCGTGCTGTCGACGACCGCGACCGGCGTGCAGATCTACACATGCGAATACGACGCCGGACACCGGCTCGCATGGGCATTCCAGCGCCCGGAGGCGATGCTGTTCGACGCCACCGGCGCGCTCGTCGTCCGGCACGGCGCGGGGCCGTCGTGGGAAACGCTCGACGGCAGCCGCATCACCGGCAAGAAGCTCGCGGAAGCGCCCGGCGCGCGCCCGGGCAGCATTCCGCAGCTCCTGCTCGCCGCGACGCCGGCCGCAACCGGCACGCTCGCCGGCGTGCGCTTCGTACAGCGGCTCGATACCGTGGGCGGCACACCGCCGGAGGCGACGTGTGCGACCGAGCATGCGATCGGCCGCTTTCCGTATTTCGCGCGATACGTGTTCCTGAAGTAACGCGCGGCAGCATCCCGAAGCGCGGACGCCGCCGTCAGGGTGCTCACAGCCACGTCAGTTTGATCAGTTATCCTGCATTTACCGCTCGGATACCCGGCGTATGCATCGTCATCGATCCGGTCACGACATGATGCGCGCGCGTCAGCGCGTCCGCATCGACAGCTCGACGTCGCCGCCGAACGGGACCGACAGATAGCCGTTTTCCGGCGCGCGCACGTAAGCGAGGTAGTCGGGGCTGTATTCCGCGTTGTCGGCAACGACGAACGCACCGGGCCGCAACCGCGGCTCGACCCGCGCGAGGATCTCCGG
The DNA here is from genome assembly GCF_053427845.1 of Burkholderia sp. AW49-1. Lineage (NCBI taxonomy): Bacteria > Pseudomonadati > Pseudomonadota > Betaproteobacteria > Burkholderiales > Burkholderiaceae > Burkholderia > Burkholderia sp. AW49-1. Next base: position 90,279 of record NZ_JBSAXF010000007.1, read on the forward strand.
ATACAGCGCCTTGGCGCCGTCGAGCAGCAACAGATCGACAGTGTCCGGCAGATCGCTCGCCAGCGTGTGCAACGCATCGCCTTCACGGATCTCCACCAGATCGGCCAGCCCGGCCGCCGCCAGGTTCGCGCGCGCCCGCGCAACCTTCGACGCCTCGAACTCGCTCGTGATCAACCGGCCGCCGCCGTTGTCGCGCAGCGCGGCCGCGAGGTGCAGCGTCGAGATGCCGAACGACGTCCCGAACTCCACGATCGAGCGTGCGCCGCAGCCGCGCGCGAGCATGTACAGCAGCGTGCCCGTCTCGCGCGACACCGCGAGCGGATAGTCCTTCAGGCGTGCATAGAAATCGGTGTAACCGGTCTTGCTGCGCATCAGCCGCGCGTGCTCGTCGTGCGACAGGTCGGCGAAGTCCGGGCTCGACGCGGGCGACGACGCATCGGCTTCGTCGAACAGGCGCGCGAGCAGCGACGCCAGCGGGTCATGAATCAAAGTGGTCATGCGAATCTCCGGTGTCAGGTTGAGTGCGTCAGGGCACCCGACTAGAATATGACGAACTATTCATGTTTTACTATTCGCATTGGCAAATCCGTCATGACCGACCGCCGCAACGCCCCGATCGCCTCGCGCAGACTGCCTCGGCAGGCCCGCTCGACCCAGCTCGTCGATGCCGTGCTGCAGGCCGCTATTCAGGTTCTGGCGACCGAAGGCGCGCAGCGCTTCACGATGGCGCGCGTCGCCGAGCGCGCCGGTGTGAGCGTCGGCTCGCTGTATCAGTACTTCCCGAACAAGGCGGCCGTGCTGTTCCGGCTGCAGTACGACGAGTGGCGACAGACGTCCGGGATGCTGCGCGGGATGCTGGAAGATCGGCACAAGACACCGCCCGAGCGGCTGCGCACGGCTGTCCATGCGTTCATCCGCTCGGAATGCGACGAAGCGCGGATGCGCATCGCGCTCGACGACGCCGCGCCGCTTTATCGCGATACACCGGAGGCGCAGGAAGCGAAGGGCGCCGGCAACCGGATCTTCAGCGCGCTCATGCTCGACGCGCTGCCCGACGTGCCGGATGCCACGCGCGCGCTCGCGTGCGAGCTGATCACGAGCACGCTCACGAGTTCCGGCAAGGCGTTTTCGGAAACCGAACGCACGCCGGCGGAAATCGACGCTTACTCGGCCGCGATGGCCGACATGTTTTGCGCGTATCTCGCGCAGCTCGCGAGCGGCTGATGCAACGGCGGCAACGACGCACGCCAGCGCAGCACGCGCGCGCCCCCGGTATCATCCGGACTCACGTTGCGCAGGGCGGCGCGGCGCGTCACGCGCGGCCGCATTCACGCACCCGCGCGGCCTCGATGAAAGACATTCGTAATGCCCGATGCATCACCCGCTGCCGCCCTGCCCGCCGATCCGGCATTCAAATAATCGCCTTAACGGATTCGAACTAGGCGTATACACGCGTTCCGCGACGACGAAGCCCCGTTGCACGCCGATATAAGCGCTGCGACATGCGCTGCATGCTCTTCCCCCAATGGGACGTGATGGGCCGTTCGCCTAACCTTCGCTACGGCAAAGCACACGTGACGGAATCGACCACGCCACGCGTCGTACGACGCGGCACACGCGCGCCCTTCGACGCGCGGACGACGACACGAAGCACGCGTGATGCGTCCCCACGACGCCGCCGATAATTTCAACCAGATACGAGACACCCTGACGACGGCCTGCCACAGGCCGTTTCAGCATGCTGATAAAGGAGCAAGCTCATGAGTGATACCCCGGTGCAGCCGACGGTCGGCGTCGGCGCGGAAGAAACGGACTTCGGCACCAAGGGAGTCATCGACCGGTACTTCGGCATTTCGTCGCGCGGCAGCACGCAGCGTCGCGAAATCGTCGCGGGCGTGACCACTTTCCTCGCGATGGTCTATTCCGTGTTCGTCGTGCCCGGCATGTTCGGCAAGGCCGGCTTCGACACGAGCGCGGTATTCGTCGCGGTCTGCCTCACCACCGCCTTCGGTTCGCTGCTGATGGGCCTGTGGGCGAAGCTGCCGATCGCGATCGGCTGCGCAATCTCGCTGACGGCGTTTACCGCGTTCGGCCTCGTGCTCGGCAAGGGCCTGCATCCGACAGTCGCGCTCGGCGCCGTGTTCCTGATGGGCCTCGTGTTCACGGGCATCTCGGTCACCGGCGTGCGTTCGTGGATCCTGCGCAACCTGCCCGCGGGTGTCGCGCACGGCACCGGGATCGGCATCGGCCTGTTCCTGCTGCTGATCGCGTCGAACGACGTCGGCCTCGTGATCAAGAATCCGGGGGCCGGCCTGCCGGTCTCGCTCGGCCAGATCACCGCGTTCCCGGTCATCATGTCCGTCGTCGGCCTGGCCGCGATCTTCGGGCTCGAGAAGCGTCGCGTGCCCGGCGGCATCCTGCTCGTCGTGGTCGCGATCTCGCTGATCGGCCTCGTGTTCGATCCGGCCGTGAAGTATCGCGGCATCTTCGCGCTGCCGTCGCTGAGCGCACCGGGCCACGCATCGCTGATCGGCGCGATGGACATCAAGGGCGCGCTGTCGATGGCCGTGCTGCCAAGCGTGCTCGCGCTCGTGATGACCGCCGTGTTCGACGCGACCGGCACGATCCGCGCGGTCGCGGGCCAGGCGGGCCAGCTCGACGAAAACGGCCGCATCATCAACGGCGGCCGCGCGCTGACCGCCGATTCGGTCAGCTCGATCTTCTCCGGCTTCCTCGGCGGTGCGCCGGCCGCGGCCTACATCGAGTCGAGCGTCGGCGTGGCCGCCGGTGCGAAGACCGGCCTCGCGGCCGCGGTGGTCGGCGTGCTGTTCCTGGTCGTGATGTTCTTCTCGCCGCTCGCGGGCCTCGTGCCGTCGTACGCAACGGCCCCGGCGCTGATGTACGTCGGCCTGCTGATGCTCGGCAGCGTGAGCAAGCTGCACATGGACGACATGGTCGATGCGATGTCGGGCCTCGTGTGCGCGGTGTTCATCGTGCTGACCGCGAACATCGTGACCGGCATCATGCTCGGCTTCTCGACGCTCGTAATCGGCCGCATCGCCAGCGGCGAATTCCGCAAGCTCAACGTGGGCACCGTGCTCATCGCGGCCGTGCTCGTCACCTTCTACCTCGGCGGCTGGGCGATCTGACCGCGCATCATGCGCGACGTCGCCGGCAGAAGGACGGCGCGCATCGGGACGACATCGTCTCCTCCACCATCGTCGTCGATGGCCTCGCGGTCCGGAAACGCATGTTTCCGGGCCTTTTTTGTCGGTGCGGCCGGCGTTGCGGCGCGCTGTCCGGGCGGGATGGAAGGCGACGAGCGGCGTGTCGCACCGCGAGTCCGCACGCGGTGCTACGATCGCATTTTGTCCTCCGGAACGACCATGAATCCGTTCGGCATCGTCTCTGAATCAGGCACGCGGACAGCGGCGCACAAGCCGCCGTTCATTCCGTCGTTCGGCTTCGTCGAAGTTCATGAATCGCACCCGATCGACGCGCCGCCATCGCGCATCATCGACGCCGTGGCCGCGCTCGACATGCGCGCCGATCCGGTCATCGACGCGCTGCTTGCCGTGCGCGAATCGCCGGCGGCCATCGCGCGTGCGCTGGGCAACCGCCCCGCCGAGGCCGCACGCGAGCGCTTCGGCTTCGATACGTTCACGCTGCTGCATCGCGACGACACGTCGCTGTCGCTGGGGCTCATCGGACGCTTCTGGCGCCCGACGCCCGACGTGCGGACGATCGACGACGCCGCGGCCTTCGTCCGGCACGACGATCCGCGCGACGCGAAGCTCGTGCTGCGGTTCGAGGTCGTCGGACTGTCGTCCGGCACGCGCCTGCTGCGCACCGAAACCTTCGTGCACTGTCCGAGCACGCGCACGCGCCTGCTGTTTCTGCCGTACTGGCTCGCGATCCGGCTCGCGAGCGGCTGGATCCGCCGCCGCACGCTCGCGGCCGTCGAACTGGCGCTTGCCTGACACACCGGGCCGCCACGGTATCTTCACGCGGTGCGTCGTCGCGGCGCATCTCGACGTCTTCACGGACCGCACGCACCGTCATCTGCAATCCTGATCGCTTCGCCGTCGGTCGCGGCGCAAGAATGCCGTGCCGCGCCCCGCGGTTTTTGATCCGCCCGGCGTTCGCCGTCGCGGCGCGCTACCCTATCGATCTTCGCGCCGGCGCCCCGGCCCGCCGCCAGATCCGGACCGATCGATGACCCGCATCCGAAACCACCTGAACATCGCGCAGCTCCAGGCGTTCGTCTCGGCCGCGCATCACAAGAGCCTGCGCGCCGCCGCGCGCGAACTCGGCGTCACGCAGCCCGCGATCACGCACACGATCCGCGAACTCGAGACAGCGCTGAACGCGGAACTGCTCGCGCGCAGCGTGCGCGGCGTCGAGCTGACCGCGTGCGGCCACGCGCTGCTGCCGCGCGCCGAGCAGTTGCTCGGCGACATGCGCCGCACCGTCGAGGCCGTCGAGCAGGTGAAAGGGGAAATGTCCGGACGTGTCGCGGTTGGCACGATGCCGTCGATCGCGCTGACCGCGCTGCCGCACGCGGTCACCGCCTTCCGCCGGTCGATGCCGAACGTGAGCCTGCATCTGGAGGAGGTGACGGTGCCGGACGCGCTCGCGCAATTGCGCAACGGCACGCTCGACATCGCTGCGATGCACCATGTGCCCGCGCTCGACCGCGATCTCACGCAGGTGCCGCTGCTGTCGACCGAATTCACCGTCGTGATGCGCGAAGGCCACCCGCTCGCGCACGCGCGCCGGTTAGAGGAATTGCTCGACGCCGAATGGATCGTCACGGTCGGGGCCGAGCAATTCCCGCACAGCGTGATGGTCGGGATGTTCGAGGCGCGCGGGCTGCCGCTGCCGAAGCGCCTGCTGCGCTCGCCGATGTCGTTCGCGGTGACGCTCGGGCTCGTCGCGCGCTCCGACGTGATCGGCTGCTTCACGCGCCCGCTGGCCGCGATGGTGGCGCCGCTCGGGATTCGCACGGCCGATCTCGACGAAAGCATGCCGCGCTTCGACCTGTCGATCATCGCGCGCCGCGACCTGCTGCCGACGCCGGCCGTGTCGCAATTCGTCACCTGTCTGCAGCGCGCGGTCAACGAAACGCTCGGTTGAATCGTTCCTTCGTCTGAAACGGTCGCGCGCAGCATGCGCGGCCGTCGGGTCCGGTATCGGGGCATGTCCTAGGCGCCCTGCCGGTATTTTGTCTTGATAATCTTGCGCACGTCGCGCGCCCGCATCGGGCAGCGAAACGGACAGTCCGACGCGAAGCCGCGCCGGACCGAAGGCTTACGGCGCGGCACAACCGCGCACCCATCGAACAAAACGAGGAGTCACCGAGTGAAAAAGATTCTTGCGGCTGTGACCGTAGCCCTGCTCGCCGTATCGGCCGGCACTGCATACGCGAAGGACTGGACGACCGTGCGCTTCGGCGTCGACGCAAGCTACCCGCCTTTCGAATCGAAAGGCGCCGACGGCAAGGTGGTCGGCTTCGACGTCGACCTCGGCAACGAAATCTGCCGCCGCATGAACGCGAAGTGCGTGTGGATCGAAAACGACTTCGACGGGATGATCCCGGCGCTGAAGGCACGCAAGTTCGACGGCGTCCTGTCGTCGATGTCGATGACGCCGGCGCGCCAGGAACAGATCGCGTTCTCGTCGAAGCTGTTCAACACGCCGACGCGCCTCGTCGCGAAGAAGGGTGCCGGCCTGATGCCGACGGCCGAATCGCTGAAGGGCAAGTCGGTCGGTGTCGAGCAGGGCACGATCCAGGAAACCTACGCGAAGACGTACTGGGCCCCGAAGGGCGTGAACGTCGTGCCTTACCAGAACCAGGACCAGGTCTACGCGGACCTGATCTCCGGCCGTCTGGACGGCGCGCTGCAGGACGCGGTGCAGGCTGAAATCGGCTTCCTGAAGACGCCGCGCGGCGCGAGCTTCGATTTCGCCGGCAAGGACATCGACGATCCGAAGACGCTCGGCAATGGCGCCGGTATCGGCCTGCGCAAGGAAGACACCGACCTGAAGGCGAAGATCGACGGCGCGATCGCCGGCATGCGCAAGGACGGCACGTACGACAAGATCGCGAAGAAGTACTTCGATTTCGACGTGTACGGCAAGTAACACCGCGCAACGCGCGCTTCGCATCCGCGCAGACGGGCTCCGCAAGGAGCCCGTTTTTTTTGCCCGCGCGCGCCGAAAGACCGCGAGGCACGCATGAACGAAGGGCCGCGGCGACGTTATTTTTTACGCAGCAACCCGATGATTCGTAAAGGAAATCGACTTGCCGCGTACGCGGTTTGATAGGTTCGCGGAAGGCAACGTACAATCGATCTTCCACGCATACCGGATCACTCGCGGCTGCGCCGCCCTCCCCTCACCATGCAAACGCAGACCCATCCGCTGATTTCCCCCGCCGTCGGCACCGAACGCCAGATCACGAGCTTCCACTACGGCCCGCGCGGCGGGAAGAAGGTCTACATCCAGTCGTCGCTGCACGCGGACGAACTGCCCGGCATGCTGGTCGCCACGCTGCTGCGCCGCAAGATCGCCGCGCTCGAGACGGCCGGCAAGCTGCGCGGCGAGGTGGTCATCGTCCCCGTGCCGAACCCGATCGGCCTGTCGCAGCACGTGTTCGGCGATCACCTCGGCCGCTTCGAACTCGGCTCGATGCAGAACTTCAACCGCAATTTCCACGATCTCGCGGCGCTCGTGATGCCGCGCATCGAAGGCCGCCTGACGAACGACGCGCAGCGCAACGTCGCCGCGGTACGCGCCGCGATGCGCGAGGCGCTCGACGAACAGAAGCCGCGCACCGAGCTCGAATCGCAGCGCCTCGCGCTGCAGAAACTGTCGTTCGATGCCGACATCGTGCTCGACCTGCATTGCGACAACGACGCGGTGATGCACCTGTATACGAACCCGGACCTGTGGGAAGACGTCGAGCCGCTGTCGCGCTATCTGGACGCACAGGCGTCGCTGCTCGCGCTGAATTCGGTCGGTAATCCGTTCGACGAGATCCACAGCTTCTGCTGGTCCGATCTGCGCAGCCGGTTCGGCGATCGCTTCCCGATCCCCAACGGCGCGATTTCCGTCACCGTCGAACTGCGCAGCGAGCGCGACGTGTCGTACGAGCTCGCGGAGAAGGATTCGCAAGCGATCGTCGAATACCTGACCGAGCGCGGCGTCATCGACGGCACGCCGGCGCCGCTGCCGCCGCTCGCGCATCCGGCCACGCCGCTCGCGGGCACCGATCCGCTCGTCGCGCCGGTGTCGGGCGTGATCGTGTTCCGCACGCCGGTCGGCGCGTGGATCGAGGCCGGTCAGGAGGTGGCCGATATCGTCGATCCGCTGACCGATCGCGTGATCACGCTGAAGAGCAGCGTGTCGGGCGTGCTGTACGCGCGCCAGGTCGTGCGCTTCGCGACCGCCGGGATGGAAGTCGCGCGGATCGCCGGCGCGACGCCGATCCGCACCGGGTCGCTGCTGTCGGCCTGAGCCCCCGGGCCGCCCGAGCGGCCGGCCCGTGTGCCGCATCGCGGCGCGCCAACGAAATCGCCCGCTTGCGCGGGCGATTTCCTTTTCGGTCCGGCGCGTTGCCCGGCGATGCGGCCGGGCATCGGCCGACGTTCAGAACGCCGGCACGATCGCACCGCCGAACTTCCGGTCGATGAACTTGCGCACGTCGTCCGATTCATAGGCCGCGACGAGTTTCTTCACCCACGGCTTGTCCTTGTCCTGCGCGCGCACCGCGATCAGGTTCGCGTACGGCCCGCGCAGATCCTCGATCGCGATCGCGTCCTTCACCGGCGTGAGCCCGGCCTTCACCGCGTAGTCGGTGTTGATCGACGCGGCGTCGAGGTCGGGCAGCGCGCGCGGCAATTGCGCGGCGTCGAGCTCGACGATCCTGATCCTCTTCGGATTCTCGGCGACATCGAGCGGCGTCGCGTTCACGCCGTTCGTGCCGGCGCCCGCCTTCAGCTTGATCACCCCGTATTTCTGCAGCAGCAGCAGCGCGCGGTTGCCGTTCGACGGATCGTTCTGGATCCCGACTTTCGCACCGGTCGGCAGGTCCTTCAGCGACTTGAGCTTCTGCGAATAGAAGCCCATCGGCGCCGTGTAGGTCAGCCCGACGTTGACGATCCGGTAGCCGCGCTGCTTGATCTGGCTGTCGAGAAACGGCTGGTGCTGGAAACCGTTCGCATCGAGGTCGCCGGCGTCGAGCGCCGCGTTCGGCTGCACGTAGTCGTTGAATTCGATGACCTTGATCGTGAGGCCTTCGCGTGCGGCGACTTTCGTCACCTCGGTCCAGATCTGCGCGTCGGGGCCGCTCATCGTGCCGATCTTCAGCGTCCGGGAGTCGGCGTGCGCGCCGGGCGCGGCAAAGGCCAGCGCCGCGGCAAGCGCGCCGAGGCCGGTCAGGATCGAACGTCGCATGGTGTCCTCTTGTCCCGTGTCGTTGTTGAAGCGCGCATCGTGGCACGGGGCCGGAACGACACCAACCAAGTTTGTTTCATGTGCATATTCCGGATCCCGATCGAATCTCAGCCGAAATCGGTATAACTCCCCGCTGTACAACCGGGCAGAATCCAGTGTCGCTTCGGCACCACAGATTCGTCATATGACAAAGCCTGTCACATTCATTACGTGGCCCGCCGATAAAGTTGCGACCGGTCCGTGAAAGCGCCCATAGAGAGCGCCGGAACCGCAACTGGACACGCCATTTACTCGCTCGGAGAATCCTTTGAACAAGAAACTGTTGACCATCGCCATCCTCGCAGCAACGGCTGGCGCGGCACACGCACAAAGCAGCGTGACCCTGTATGGCGTCATCGATGCCGGTATCAGCTACGTGAACCACAGCAAGACCGCGAACGGTGGCAGCGGCAAGCTGTTCAAGTACGACGACGGCGTGGCCCAGGGCAGCCGTTGGGGCCTGCGCGGCACCGAAGACCTCGGTGGCGGCCTGAAGGCGATCTTCGTGCTCGAGAACGGCTTCAACAGCGGCAACGGCACGATCGGCCAGGGTGGCGCGATCTTCGGCCGTCAAGCCTACGTCGGCCTGAGCCAGTCGCAATACGGCACGGTCACGTTCGGCCGCCAGTACTCCTTCTCGACCGACATCCTCGGTTCGAACTACTCGACGGGCGGCAACACGGTCGCGGGCAACTACGCGTACCACGTGAACGACATCGACCAGCTCACGTCGAGCCGCATCAACAACTCGGTGAAGTTCCAGAGCGCGAACTACGCCGGCTTCACGTTCGGCGCGTTGTACGGCTTCTCGAACTCGACCGACTTCGCCGGCGCACCGTCGACGACGACGGGCACCACGACGACGGCCGGTTCGTCGCGCGCATACAGCTTCGGCCTGAACTACGCGAACGGCCCGTTCGCACTCGGCGCCGCATACACGGACATCCGCTTCCCGAGCCAGTCGACGCCGGCATTCTCGACGTCGATCGCGAACATCGCGCTGACGAACATCCGCGACCTGCGCACGTACGGCGTCGGCGGCCGCTACATCTTCGGCCCGGCAACGGCATGGCTGCTCTGGACGCGCACGCAGTTCACCCCGATCGCGGCTGGCGCGTCGGGCACGTTCTACAACGCGTATGAAGCAGGCGTGAAGTACGCGATCACGCCGGCCCTGTCGGCAGCAGCGGGCTACACGTACACGAACGCGACGCAAAGCGGCAACTCGGCGCACTGGAACCAGGGCAACCTGGGCCTCGACTACGCGCTCAGCAAGCGTACGGACGTGTACGGCCTGGTGGTCTACCAGAAGGCGTCGGGCAACGGCGTGCAAGCGCAGATCGGTTCGAGCACGAGCTACTTCAGCACGTCGGGCAACGGTTCGTCGAACCAGCTGGCCGCTCGCGTCGGTATCCGTCACAAGTTCTAAAGCATCCGCTTAACTTGTCCGCTCATTTCGCGGACGACGACGGCAAGAAGCGCCCCGCTCCACGCGGGGCGCTTTTTTATGGGCTTTTAAGTTTCGCTTAATTCTGGGCTGAGACGATGCTCTCACCCCCCCTGTTGGCCGCCTGAGCATCGGCGGCTTTTTTTTTGAGACCCACTACGGCACCGCCATCAACTGCCCACAAGACAGGATCGGAGCCCAAGATGATCGAAGATACCGTTTTCAGCCATCTGCACGCGATTCTGACGCGCCGGCATTCGCTGCCTGTCCAGAGCTGCCGCGTGTCGGTCGAAATGCAGCGCCCGTGGGGCCGCCCGTACCGGCTCGTCGAATGGACGATGCATCTCGACGCACCCGCGCGGCGCCAGATCGTGCCGGCCGAATCGACCGACGAAGAAATCGCGGAGGTCGTCGCGTCGCACGTGCCGGGCCGCCTGTACGGCGACGGCCGGCTGCAGTTCTGACTCTCCCCGTTACCCGCCATTACCCACCATTGTGCCCGCCGTTGCCCGCATCGCGGCCGGCCCGCACGCATCGTGCGGCACTCGGTCTCGTTTGACGCGGCAACGAAGTCTGCTACGCTGCGCGTTTTCGTCCACGCAACGCACGATGGAAAACGCATTCAACGAACGCGGCGTGATGGTCACGCGCAACGGCCTGTCGGCCGCAGGGCAGGTCTTCCCGCTGCGTGACATCCGCAACGTCGATGTCGTCAAGATCCCGAAGAATCGCCTCGTGCCGTCGCTGATCTCGCTGATCGGCGTGGCCACCGCCGTCGCGGGCGGCATCGGCACATCGAGCGCCGCGCTGGTCGTCGGCGTGATGCTCACCGTCGTCGGTTATCTCGCATGGACCACGCAGGACATCACGTACCGCCTGATGGTCGAGATGCCCGACGGCAAGCGCGAGGCGCTGTCCAGCGTCGATGCCGAATTCGTCGAGCGCGTCGCGCAGGTCGTGCGCGATGCACGGACGGCGACGGCCGCCGGCTGATTTCCGCTGTGCGCGCCGACCACCTACTATGAAATGAGCGGCACGCCGCCGCGTCGTTCGAGGAGGTCGGCATGAACGCTCAATCGCTGTCCGGCATGCTGCGCGCGCAGGAACTGCTGCTCGTCTCGATGATCCGAGCGCTGCCGCCCGACACACGCAGCGCGCTCGTCGACCTCTACGCCGAACAACTCGCGTTCGCCGAACAGGCCGGCTTCGAAGGCCACGGCGATCGCGCGACGCACGATGCGTTCATCGCGCATGCGCGCAACCTGCTGATTCGTATCGAATCGTTGGCCTAAGGCCAGCCTGCTTTCACCGCATGTCTCGCCGGGCGCGGCTCGTCCGATCCGCGCCGACGGCGCGCATTCGCATGCGCCGCTTTTCGCCCTTGTATTAATAATGATTCGCATTTGCGATGGCGAAATCGTCAATTTCCTTTCAATTCGCCGTTCGCCGTCAGTCGCGCACGAACGGGCCAGCCAGCGAACGCGTCACTCAGCCAGCCTTCGGGCAGACCACCTGCGCATTGCGATCCGCTGGCGCGGCGGCCGATCTGTGCCGCGCTGTTCGGCGCGTTCGGCCAACCCGCCACCTGTCGCCCTGACCGCCGCCGCGTCCACACGTGGCCATGCGGCGCTGCTCGACCCTGTCACGGCCACCCGCACCGCCACCGCCGCGAGCCGCACGGCCGCGTCCGCGTCGGTGATCACCCCCGACGATCTCGAGGAACAGCAGGCCACCAACATCAAGGACACGCTGCGCGACGAGCCGGGCGTCACGGCGCGTCGCACCGCGTATCGCACCGGCAGCGCCGCACACGCGTGTCGTCGCGTCCGCGGCGACGTCGCTCAATGCTCGACGTCCGCGACGCCGAACGTCCGCATTTTCCATCCGAGCCGCACCGCGAGCATGCGCGTCGTGAACCCCGCCGCCAGCGCGACCACCGACGCCAACCCGGCATCGATGCCGAGATGCTGGATCCCGACGTACAGCGTGCCCGTGAAGAATGCGACGCTCGCATACAGTTCCTCGCGCAGGATCAGCGGCATCTCGTTGCACAGCAGGTCGCGCAGCATCCCGCCGCACACGCCGGTGATCGCGCCGGCCAGCACGACGATGATCGGTGCGCTGCCCGTCGCCGCGCCGATATCGCAGCCGATGATCGTGAACGCCGCGAGACCGATCGCGTCGACGATGACGAACAGCGTCTTCATCCGCGCGACGTGCCGCGCGGCCCACGACGCGATGGTCGCCGCGACGAGCGTGATCACCAGATATTCGGGATGCGCGATCCAGCCGAGCGGATAGTGGCCGAGCAGCACGTCGCGCACCGTGCCGCCACCGAGCGCCGTCACCGCGCCGACGAGCGCGAGCCCGAAGCGGTCCATCCCGCGCCGCATGCCCATCAGCGCGCCCGACATCGCCTCCGCGACGATCGCGATCAGATAAAGCGTATGCATCGCGCGCCTCAGTCTGCGGTACGGAACAGGTCGAGCACGCGTTCGCGCTCGGCCGCATCGACGGCTGCGGGCATCGGCTCGTCGGGCTTGCCCTTCTCGCCCGATGCATCGCGCGCCTCGGCCGCCGGCGAGCCGCCGCATGCAAAGCGGCTGCGGATGTACGACGGCACGTCCGCCGTGCACGTGCCGCGCGTGTATTCGGCGTACACGAAATCGCCGTCGACGAGCGCGACGTCCTGCGGCGGCGTTGCAGCGACCGGCGTGCGTCCGTCGACGGCCGTCTTCATGTAGTCGAGCCAGACCGGCAGCGCGAGCGTCGCGCCGGTCGCGCGCCCCATCGGGCGCGGCGTGTCGTAGCCGAGCCACGCGACCGCGACGATGCCCGACGAGTAGCCGGCGAACCAGACATCCTTCGATCCGTTCGACGTGCCCGTCTTGCCGGCCGCGTCGTCGCGGCGCAAGGCGAGCGCGCCACGCGCGGTGCCGGCCTTCACGACATCGCGCAGCATGCTGTCCATCATGAATGCGTTGCGCGCCGACACGACGCGTGCGCCTTCAGGCGTCGTCGCCTCGTACATCGCGCCGCCGTGACGCTGCTTCACCGACAGGATCAGGCGCGGCTCCATCCGCGTCCCGCCGTTCGCGAACACGCTGTACGCGCTCGCGAGTTCGAGCGGCGTCACCGCGCCCGCGCCGAGCGCGAGCGGCAGCGACGCTGGATTGCGCTGCGCGTCGAAGCCAAAATGCACCGCGTGCTGCTGCACGTAGCGTGCGTCAGTGGCCTGCATCAGGCTGACCGCGACCAGGTTCTTCGAGCGCACGAGCCCGCGCCGCACCGGAATGAAGCCCTCGTAGCGGTTGCCGAAATTGCGTGGGCGCCACGGCCGCGCGCCGGTCTCCTCATGGGTCAGCGTGCGCTGCGTGTCGTCGACCAGCACGCCCGGAAAGTAGCCCTTCTCCAGCGCCGCCGAATAGACGAACGGCTTGAAGCTCGAACCCGGCTGGCGATACGCCTGCAATGCGTGGTCGAACACGTTGCGGTTGAAATCCGCGCCGCCGACGAGCGCGAGCACGTCGCCCGTCGCCGCATCCAGCGACACGAGCGCGCCTTCGAGCCCGTTGCGCGCATCGCGCCTCGCGCGCGGCTGCCGGGTGAGCGTGCGCTGGAGCGCGGCTTCGGCGGCGCGCTGGTCGCGCATCGAGATCGTCGTGGTCACGTCGAGGCCGAGCGTATAGGCGTCGTCGTGAAAGCGCTCGACCATCATCCGGCGCGCGCGCTCCGCGACGTACGGCGCCGCGATGATGCCGGGCGGCGGCGTGGTCGCCAGCGCGATCGGCACGTCGACCGATGCGCGATAAGTCGCCTCGTCGAGCTCGCCGAGCGCATGCATGCGGCCGAGCACGTAGTTGCGCCGCGCGGTCGCGCGCGCCGGATTGACGACCGGATTGAACGCGGACGGCGCCTTCGGCAATCCTGCGAGCACGGCCGCTTCGCCCGCGCTCAGCGCGTCGAGCGGCTTGCCGAAATACACGTTCGCGGCCGCCGCGAAACCATACGCGCGCTCGCCGAGATAGATCTGGTTCATGTAAAGCTCGAGCAGCTTGTCCTTGCTGTACTCGCGCTCGAGCTTGATGGCCATCAGGATCTCGGCGAGCTTGCGGCTCAGCACCTTGTCGCGCGTCAGGTAGAAGTTGCGCGCGACCTGCATCGTGATCGTGCTGCCGCCCTGCCCCGGCTGTCCCGTCACGACGTTCGCGAACGTCGCGCGCGCGAGGCCGCCGATATCGACCGCGCCGTGCTGGTAGAACTTCGCGTCCTCGGCCGCGAGCAGCGCGTGCCGCATGAGCGGCGGAATGCGTTCGAGCGGCACGAATTCGCGGCGCTCGACGCCGTACTCGGCCAGCAGTTCGCCATCGCGCGAGAAAATTCGCAGCGGCAGCGCGGGCCGGTAGACGGCCAGATGCTCGACGGATGGCAACTGCGTCCAGATGCGGTGGATGGTCCATGCGCCGATGCCCGTGCACGCGAGCGTCAGGCCGAACAGCGCGCCCGCGAAGATGCGCCATGCGCGGCGGCGCGGCGATGCGGGAGGCGGGGCCGGTGGCGTTGGAGGGTTGGCGGTGTGGTCGGTCATGCAGGCTCCTTCTTCAATGCGGCGAACGCGGGCGCGCAACTGGCGCCCGTCGGTCACGGAAGGCGCGCATTGTCGAAGGGATGCCGGGATACCGGAAGATTCTTTAGCCTAAGTTTGGCTGGCTAAATTTTATTTAGGAATGGTTGCGCGGCAGCCGTGCCGGGTGCCCCGCGCGGCGCACGAGCCGGTTCGCCTGTACCATCGTCTGCATGTTCGACACGTACCTGCGCCTGTGGGACCTCGTTCCCGACGGCGGCCCGATCCTGACCGCGAGCGGCGGCGTGCTGCCCGTCGTCTGGCACGCGCGCCCCGCGATGCTCAAGGTCGCGACCTGCGACGAAGAGCGCCGCGGCAATGCGCTGATGACCTGGTGGAACGGGGATGGCGCCGCGCGCGTGTGGCTGCACGACAGCGACGCGGTGCTGCTCGAACGCGCGCAGCCGGCGCCGACGCTCGTCGGCCTGTCCGCCGCGGGCCACGACGACGATGCGATCCGGATTGCATGCCGCGCGGTCGCGCGGCTGCATGCGCATCGCGCACCGGCAGCGCCCGAGGTCGTACCGCTGACCGACTGGTTCCACGCGTTGCTGTCGCATGACACCGGCGATGACACGCTGCGGCGTTCTGCGGCGACGGCGCGCCGGCTGCTGGCCGCGCCGCCCGTCGACGACGACGTCGTGCTGCACGGCGACATCCATCACGGCAACGTGCTGCACTTCGGCGATCGCGGCTGGCTGGCGATCGACCCGAAGGGTTTGCGCGGCGACCGCGCGTTCGATTACGCGAACCTGTTCTGCAATCCCGCGCACGACATCGCCGTCGATCCCGCCCGCTTCGCGCGGCGCGTCGCGCTCGTCGCCGAGGCTGCGCAACTCGACCGCCGCCGGTTGCTGCAGTGGATTCTTGCGTGGGCCGGCTTGTCGGCGGTCTGGCTGATCGAGGACAGCCTGCCGCCCGATACGCGGCTGGAGGTCGCGACGCTGGCCGCCTCGGCGCTCGACGCGTAGCGTGCGACGACGGCCCGGCCGCCACGTCCACTGCATCGCACGGCGGCATCAATAACAAAAACCCGCCGGCATGCACCGGCGGGTTTTCGTGTCCGACGTGCGCGACGCTTAGCGCGCCGGATTCAGCGTCAGGTTCATGTGACGGTTCACATCCTTGTACAGCAGGTAACGGAAGCGGCCGGGGCCGCCCGAATAGCATGCCTGCGGGCAGAACGCGCGCAGCCACATGAAGTCGCCCGCTTCCACCTCGACCCAGTCCTGGTTCAGGCGATACACGGCCTTGCCTTCGAGCACGTACAGGCCGTGCTCCATCACGTGCGTCTCGGCGAACGGAATCACGCCGCCCGGCTCGAACGTCACGATGTTCACGTGCATGTCGTGACGCATGTCGCTCATGTCGACGAAGCGCGTCGTCACCCATGCGCCGTTGGTGCCCGGCATCGGGATCGGCTCGACGTCCTGTTCGTTGGTCACGAACGCTTCCGGCAGCGCGATGCCGTCGACGACCTGATAGTGCTTGCGGATCCAGTGGAAACGCACGGCGGCATCGCTGACGTTGTGCAGCGTCCAGTCGGCACCCGGCGGGATGAAGGCGTAGCCGCCCGGCTTCAGCGTGTGCTGCTTGCCCTGCAGCGTCAGTTCGGCCTCGCCTTCGACGACGAACAGCACGGCTTCGGCGTTCTTGTCCTGCTCGGGCTTGTCG
This sequence comes from Burkholderia sp. AW49-1, assembly GCF_053427845.1. Classification (NCBI taxonomy): domain Bacteria; kingdom Pseudomonadati; phylum Pseudomonadota; class Betaproteobacteria; order Burkholderiales; family Burkholderiaceae; genus Burkholderia; species Burkholderia sp. AW49-1. Next base: position 106,520 of record NZ_JBSAXF010000007.1, read on the forward strand.
CTGCCGCCGCCCGGATTCACTTCGACGATGTACTGCGAGAAGGTTTCGGCGAAACCCGACAGCGGACGCGCGATCACCCACAAGCGCGTGTTGGTCCAGAACGGCAGCCAGCTCGTGACGATGTCGCGCATCACTCCCTTCGGAATGACCGCATACGCCTCGGTGAACATCGCGCGATCGGTCAGCAGATCGGTCTGCGGCGGGTGGCCGCCATGCGGCGCGTAATACGTTGTCTTAGACATAAAGCATCCAGGCAATGGGTTGGTCCGGCCCCGGGTCGCAACGGCAGGCGCGGCACGCGCGTGGGGCACGCATGCGGCGGCGGGACATCGTTGCCGGGGTGGCTTGAAAGCGCGGGCGCCTTCGTTCGGTCGGCCAGGCTTCGCGACGGGCCCGCCCGGTTCAGCGGGCGGGGCGCCCCATGCTTGCGGGTCCGGCGGCCGGGCCGCGGACACTCGGGGTCATGCGGCGGGGCACGGGGGACGGCACGATTCGGTTCCGTACGCGGGCAGCGTTGACGATAGCGAAGTCGATCCTGATCGACCAATTAAATGTTGCGATGACATCCATTCGATTTCGCACTACCCGCCGTGGCGCGCGACGGCCGGTGAACGCGTGACGCGAGCGCGTCGGCGCATCGGGGAAATCCTGATGACCGAACGGCAACGCGTCGGTCAGCAATGGCGAAATGGGATTGGGCGAACCTGCGCAGCTGCATGTCGATGCAACTGGCGATGTCGTCTACAAGCGGGAAAGGTGAAGCGGGAGAGAGCGTGCCAACCCGTCGAGCGGGGCCGGGCATGGACTGCCGAAGGGGGTGAAGGCCGCCGGTCTTGCCGGCGATGGCGGCCCGGCTGAGGCCGCCGGGCCGGCTGTCGGATCGGATGCCGACGCGTCGGGCGCGCCGGTGCGCAGGCCGCGCACCGTGCCGCGCCCGCGGCGATCAGTCCCAGTCGCGGTGGTGGCGATGCTTGCGGTGGCGATGGCCGCGATCGCCATAATCGCCGCCGCGATCGTACGAATTGCGCGACAGGTTGCCGCCGAGCGCCGCGCCGGCGCCGCCGCCGACGGCCGCGCCCAGCAGGCCGCCCGTGCGGCCGCCCATCGCGTTGCCGGCCGCGGTACCCGCGCCGCCGCCGAGTGCGCCGCCGATGATCGCGCCGGTGCGCTCGCGACGGTTCGACGTCACGGCGCCACCCGCGCCGCCGCCGATCGCGCCACCGATCACGGAGCCGGTGCTGCCGCCGACCGCGCCGCCGACCGCTGCGCCGGCAACCCCGCCGAGCGCGCCGCCGAGCGCGTTGTTCATGTCACCGGCCAATGCCGGCACTGCGGTCGCGCCGGTCAGCACGGCGACGACGAGAGCGGGGGCGATTTTCTTCCACATTCCCGTATTCTTCCTTGTTCGCAATCTGGTTATCGAAGGTCCGCTCGATACGACGATCTGAATCGATCGGCGTCGATGCCGGCATTGTGCCGAATCCCGGACCAATTCATTTCAATGAGCTTGCGGCGAAGAATAGCACCTGTCGAGCCTGCTTGCCGTCGACATTCTGGTAACAAGTTGTTTACCGAAAAAGGACCGGAAAAGCTTGCCGGAAACCGCCGGCAACGCCCGCCGGCAGGAGCTCCGGCCATGGTCAAGCCCCGTTTTTCGGCGATGCGGAACGTGCCCGTCGCGCGGGTTCGGACACACGTGGCAACACATCGGAGCCGCGCCGCGCGCCGGCGGAATCGCACCGGTGGTTCGGGTCGAACGAGGGTCAGTACACGCCCGGAATCAGCCGCCAGGTGTGCGCGCAATACGCGTCGTATTCGGCGCCGAATTGCGTGCGCAGCAACGCTTCCTCGGAACGGATGCGCGCGACGAGCGGAATCACCGTCAACGCGACGAGCAGCAGCCCGACGCCCGAGCGGAACGCCAACGCCCAGCCGGCCGCATTGACGAGCAGGCCGAGATAGCTCGGGTTGCGGATCTTGCTGTAGATGCCGTCCGTCACCAGCGTATGGCCCGGCTGGATCGCGACGAGCCCGCTGAAGCGCTTGCCGAGCACGAACACCGGCCAGATGCGCAGCACGCCGCCCGCGACGTACAACACGACGCCGATCCAGCGCACCGTGTCGCCGCCGAAGGTCCACACGTCGAGCCGGTCGGTCAGCGCCGGCAAATACGCGAGCAGGAACCCGCTCGCGCCGAAGGCCGCGAGCACCCAGCGGTTGTCGCGGTTCTCGCGTTCGCCGGCACTCAGGTTGCCTTCGGTAAACATCGCGACGACGGCAAGCGCCAGCGTCGCGACGGCAATGGCGATCAGTGGCGGATGCGAGAAGAAGGCGGCGAACCCGCCGATGCCGAGCACGGCAAGCCCGAGATAGACGAGCGTGGAGACGCTCGCAACGATTGCGAACTTGCGCGTAACGGCCATGGCTTGCCTCGCCGGGGTGGGCTTTCCTGTGAAGTATAGGAACCCGGGCGGGCGATGCGCACGCGCGCCGTCATGCGGCGCGCGAGTTTTCCCTGCGAGAAGCGGTGGCGGCGCGTCGAACGACGCGCTCGATCGACGTGCGGGCTGCGCCCGCGACCGCCGCCCGGTCAGCGAATGCGGAAGTTGCCGCCGATCCCGACGCTGACGGGCGGTGCGTAATAGGCCGGCGCATAGCCGTAGTAGGCCGGCACGGGCGCGTAGCCGTAAGGCGGCGCGACATAGCAGCCGGACAGGCCGCCGATCAGCGCAAACGTGATGAGAACTTTGTACATGGCTCGATTCCCGGCGAAGAGGACACGTCGCATCGCGCGAAAGCCGTGCCGTCGCAACCCGTGACGGCCGGCACGAAGAGGCAACCGGCCCGTTCTATCGCTCGATGCAGCAATGCGCGGAGTCTAGCGCCGGAGCCGCCGGATCGAGTTTCGCGAGCGGTTACACGTGTTACGTGGTGTGACCGCTGAAACAGGCGCGAACGGCGTCGCCGCGCGCGCCCGCTGGCGCCGCCCGAATCACGCGCCGTACAGGCGTTACACGAAATGCGCGCGGATGCGCTCGGCGAGCGATTCGAGCGTGGCCGCGTCGGCGATGTCGCGCGCGTGCATCCGCAGGTCGACGCCTTCCCAGCGCGGAATCACGTGGAAATGCACGTGCGGGACCGTCTGGCCCGCCGCCGCGCCGTTGAACTGACCGATGAACACGCCGTCCGGCCCGAGCGCCGCGCGCACGGCCGCCGCGACGCGCTGCGTCATGCGGATGCCGGCCGTCGCCGCGTCGCCGGACAGCTCGAAGATCTGCGCGGCCGGCTCCTTCGGGATTACGAGCACGTGACCGTCGGCCTGCGGCATGAGATCCATGATCGCGAGCGTGGCGTCGTCTTCGGCGACCTTCACGCACGGCAGTTCGCCGCGCAGGATCCGGGCGAACGGGTTGTTGTTGTCGTAGGACATGGCGTTTTCCGATTTGGCGATTGCGGTTTGACTGGGAACGATGCCGGACGATTATCGGCCGACGGCCGGTCGGATTTCAACTTGTCAGGCCGTGTCGCCGCGGCATCGAACACGCAAGTCACCGCCACCGTGATCGTGAAGCTGCCGGCCGGCGTCGCCCCACCGCCACCCCCGCGATTGCCACCGCTCGCCCGAACCTGCGACACTGCCGGATCGTTGCCGGCCGGCACGCCACCGAGGACGCTCGCGCATGACGATCCCCTTCAAATCGCTGATCCTGCGCGGCATCGCCGTCGCGCTCGTCGCCGCGGCCGGCTACGCCGGCTACATGCTGTCGCGGCTCGCCCCGATCGCGACGGGTTATGCCGCGAAGGCGCTGTGTTCCGGCGTGTTCGTGTCGGGCCGTCCGGCCGCGTCGGTAATCGACGTCGACATCATGGCCGGCGTGCACCCGCTGCTGAAACTGGTGCGTCCGTCGATCGATGCGGAACATCATCGGGCCGTCGCAACGTTCGCCGGGTTCGCGCAACGCGAGGCGGACTTTCGCCCCGGGCTCGGCTGCACGCTCGCGCTCGGGCCGTCGCCCGGCGTGCTGCCCGCCGCGCTGCCGCCCGTCCCCGATCCGCCACCCGCGCAGGAAGTGGCGCCGGCCGCACCGCCCGCCGCCATCGACGCGCGCAAGCTGCAGACCGCGCTCGACCGCGCGTTCGACGAGCCCGATCCGGCGCGGCCGCGGCGCACCCGCGCCGTCGTCGTGATGTGGCGCGGCCAGATCGTCGCCGAACGCTATGCGCCCGGCTTCACCGCCGATACGCCGCTACCCGGCTGGTCGATGACGAAGACCGTGACGGCCGCGCTGGCCGGCATGCTCGTCGCGCAGCACAAGCTGTCGCCGGACGCGTCGGCGCTGCTGCCGGAATGGCGCGACAGCGGCGATCCGCGCGCGGCGATCACGCTCGACGAGCTGCTGCGAATGACGAGCGGCCTGCAATTCAACGAGGACTACGACGACCCGCTGTCCGACGTCGCCGTGATGCTGTTCACGCAGCCGGACACCGCGCGCTTCGCGTCGGCCAAGCCGCTCGCCGCGCAGCCCGGCACGCAGTGGTACTACTCGAGCGGCACGAGCGCGATCGTCGCGCGTGTGATGCGCGAGGCGATGGGCGGCACCGAGAGCGACTACCTCGCATTTCCACGCCGCGCGCTGTTCGCACCGCTCGGGATGCGCAGCGCGGTGTTCGAGCCCGATGCGGCCGGCACGCTCGGCAGCGCGTCGTTCATGTATGCGAGCGCGCGCGACTGGGCGCGCTTCGGGCAGCTTCTGCTGCAGGACGGGGTATGGGACGGGCAGCGGCGGCTGCCGGAAGGCTGGGTGCGCTACCTGACGCGCGCGACGCCGTTGTCGACGCGCGGAGAATTCGGCGCGCATCTGTGGGTCAAGGTGCCTGAGCCGTTCAACGATCGCGATCCGCACGCGCGGCCGCTGCCCGCCGATGCGTTTCATGCGGTCGGCCATGAAGGCCAGTTCGTGAGCGTGGTGCCGAGCCGCGAGCTGGTGGTCGTGCGGCTCGGATTGTCGCGGCCGGAATCCGCGTGGAATCACGAGGCGTTTCTCGCGCGCGTGCTCGAGGCCGTACCGGCGTCCGGCACGTGACGCGCCACGGGGAGGCGGCGATGCGGCGGCGGTCAAGCAGCCGCACCGCGCGCGACATGCAATGCGTTACGGGTTCGCGCTGCCCGCATACTGCTTGAAGCCCTCGCGCGTCGCCAAACGCTCGATGTAACGCTTCACCGCAGGGAAATCCGGGTGCTCGAACGGCGTGCCGAACCAGCGGTTCACCGACAGGCCGATCGGAATGTCGGCGAGCGTGAAATGGTCGCCGGCCACGAATGCGCCGGTCGCTTCGAGCTGCGCGTTCAGGATCTGCATGTGCTTCGTCCAGCCCGCGATCGACTGCGCGATCGCCGCCGGGTCCTGGTGATCGGGCGACTTGCGCACGAGGCCGAGGAACGCACCGACCCACGAACGGTTCAGGTCCGTGCCCTGCCAGTCGATCCACTGGTCGACCCGCGCGCGCGCCTGCGGCTCGGCCGGATAGAGCGCGTCGCCGCCATAGCGGTTCGCGAGATAGCGGATGATCGTGTTCGATTCCCACAGCACGAAGTCGTCGTCCTTGATCACCGGCACGAGGCCGTTCGGATTCAGCGCGAGGTACGTCGGATCGTTGGTCGTGCGAAAGCCCGCACCCCAGTCTTCCTGTTCGAACGGCAGGTTGAGTTCGGTGCACAGCCACAGCACCTTGCGGACGTTGATGGACGGGATCTTGCCGAGGATGTGCAGCATGCAGGCTCCTTGTGAGGTCGAGTGCGAAGCGTTCGGAACGCGCGAAACGGGCCGAGCGCGCTTCCGTCGAGTTTATACACGACCACCCGGCAAACGACATGCCGTGCGCAGAAAATCCGCGTGCGGCCGATTCGTCAGGTCACGCAGCGCATGCTCGGCCGTCGGGAACCGGAACACGAATCCGTCCTGATGCAGCCGCGCCGACATCACCCGCTGCCCGTCCAGCAGCAGCGCGGCCATCTCTCCCATCGCGACGCGCAGCGGCGCGGCCGGCACGTGCAGCCAGACCGGGCGGTGCAGCACCTTCGACACGACCTGCACGAACTCGCGCTGGGTCAACGGCGCGGGTGCGACCGCGTTGTAGACGCCGTGCATGCCCGAATTCCCCATCGCGCGCGCGATGATCCGCAGCACGTCGTCCCGGTGGATCCAGCTCATCACCTGCGTGCCGTCGCCGAATCGCCCGCCCACCCCGAAGTAATGCGGCAGCAGCATCGCGCGCAACGCGCCGCCGGGGCCGAACACGAGGCCCAGCCGCAGCACCACCGAGCGAACGCCGTGATGCTCGAGCGCCTGCGTGGACTGCTCCCACTGCCGGCACAGCTCGGACATGAAGCCGGTGCCGGCGCTGCTGCTCTCGTCGAGCGGCTCGTCGGAAGGACGCACGCCGTAGTAGCCGATCGCCGACGCCTGGATCCACGTGCGCGGCTTGACATCGGCGGTCTCGACCCAGCGCATCAGCGATTCCGTGACGCCAACCCGGCTGGCGAGCAGCAATGCCTGCCGGCGTTTGCTCCAGCGCGCGCCGAGCACCGGCGCCCCCGCGAGATTGATGATCGTGTCGAAACGCTCATGCGGCTGCAACTGCTCGACGGACGTCACGCTGCGCACGCTGCCGTGAAACTGGTAGGCCGCGCGCAGCGGATCACGTGCCAGCAACGTGACCGTGTGCCCTGCATCGAGCAGCCCGTTCACGAGGGTTTCGCCAATGAAGCCGGTCCCGCCGGTGACGAGCACGTTCGCCGGCGGGTGCCCCGCGAACGGATTGGCGGCCGGCGCGTCGCGCGACCCGGCAGGCCGCGATCCCGTCGCGGAATCCCGATACCGTCACGCCGACGGCAAACAAACTCAGCAACCCGCCGCGCCAGCCGAGATCGAGCGCCTGCAGCGCGGTCGGCTCGTGCGCCCAGGCGGCCAGCTGTATCGCGATCATCCCGAACAGCGCACCGCCGTTGATGGCCAGCAGCGTGTGCAGCACGCGCTCGGTCGCCGGCAGCTTGCGGCTCCGATCCTCGACGACGAAATCCCACAACGTCAGCACCACCTCGACGACCACCACCGCCGCGATGACCGCGACCCAGGCACCGTGAAAGGCGACGTTCGCGATCGACGCGAACACGACACCGTAAAGCACGGAGCGCACCGCGTGAATCGCCAGCTCGAGCCGCGCGCGCGGGCGGTGCGGCAGATCCTGCGTGAGCTCGTGGTGATAGAGCGTATCGAATGCGCCCATCGCGCCCTGCACGATCAACAGGATGAGCGCCCAATCGAAAGCGGGCAAGGTGTTCATATGCTATCCCTCCTCCAGAGCCAGACGAGTGGCGGCATCATCGCGACGAGTGCCGCCGCGTCGATCGCGACGTGGCCCCATACATGTGCCTGCAATGAAAACAGCATGTCCTGCGGCGCCCAGATCAGCAGGCCGGCCAGCAGCCACCCCCACACTTCCCGCCGGCGCAGCCGGTTGCCGAGGTGGACGAGCGCCAGCATCCAGACCGACGCGCATTGCACCGTCGCACCGATCAGCGCCATCCACCAGATCTGCTGCGCGCGCGCCGGTGCGGGCGCCGTTCCCGCCCAGAAATGCAACTCGATGACGCGGTGATACGCGTCGAACCATGGCGTACCGGCTACCCACGGAACGGCAATGCCGACGAGCAAATGTGCGATCGCCGCGCCGTACACCCAGGCCAACACGATGCGGCGCACGTCATCACGTGCGGGGCGATCCGCTGCGGATTCGGCGGCTCGGTCGTTGCCGCACGCCACCCCGTCGCACTGTGCTTCGACGCGATAGCCGAGCCAGCGCGAGACGGCAAGGCGGTTGCGCGCGACGCGGCGATACAGCAGCGCCAGCGCACTGCGCACGACCGGCACGCGAAGCAGCCGGACGAGCCGGCTTCGCCCGGTCAGCGCATGGGCGGCCAGGATGCCGTCCACACCGGTCAGCATGCGTCCGTCCGGCAGGCGCACGTGCAGCTCCCGATTCAGCGCGGGCAGGTCGATGCCCAGCGGAGCGGGATCGAAGCCTGGCCCGGCGATATCGACGAAAGCCAGCTGTTCTCGCGCGTCGCGGGCCCGAAGACGCTGTATTGCCGCGACACATAACGGACATCGCCCGTCGAAGTACAGCACCAGTTCACTTGAGTCCATGATTCGCACTCCTTTTGTTTACGCGTGCATCATGAATCGATCGACTGCTTTCCCGTACGCCATGCCGCCGCTCCCGTGCGCCGGCAGCGCGCTTACATCGGCTTGACCACCATCAGGAAATACACGCTCAACATCGCGAAGAACGCCGGATAGCCGAGCAACTCCCAGCGCTTCGCATAACGCCAGTAGCGTGCCGGCAGCTCCGCATCGCCATTCGCATGCGCGAGCTTCGCCATCGCGGCCAGCTCGATCTGCAGCCACACGACCGGCAGCCAGCACGCGCCCGCGACCGCATACAGCACGATCGACGCCATGAGCCACGGCGTCGTCAACGGCCAGCCGGCCGTGTGCGCGAGCCACAGCCCGGACGCGGGCTGGAACAGCACGGCCGGCGTCGTGAACCACCAATCGGCGCGCACCACGAGGCGCGACACGGCGGCGATCGCCGGCACCGAGCGCGTGCGGTTCGCGAAGAACAGGTAGAACGCGGTGCCGAAGCCCGTGCCGACCATCAGCACCGAGGACAGGATATGCAGCGTCTTGATCACGAGATAGATGTTCATGCGTGTTCTTCTTCTGAAAAAAGGATCAACAGGATCGCGAGAATCGGCACGTTCTTCAGCACGGGGCCGAACGGCTCGGCGAGCAGCCCGGGCATCGTGACCGCGATGACGGCCGAATACGCGACGATCAACGCGCCTTGCGCGGCCCACAGGCGGCGGGACGGCGCGGCGACCGTCGCCACGCCGAACGCGAAGTCCAGCGCGCATGCTCCGTAGAGCGCGATCAGCGCGGGCAGTCCGTTCAGGTGGACGCGGGCGAGCATCGCGAGGCTGTCGTGCCGCGGATGGATGAACGCGCTGACGATGGCCGTCCAGATCCAGACGATCGCGAGCGCGCCGAGCAGCAGCGGCCGCCGCCACATCGCGAGCGCATCGCCATGCAGCGCGGCCGCGTACGCGCTCGCGCCGATGAAATCCCGCATGCCGAGCGGCGGCCGGCCGAGCACGGCCGCGAGCGCGGCGGGATCGCCGGTGTTGCCGCCGCGCAGCATCGTCCATGTGTCGCGGGTCAGCATCGAGCCCGGCATCGTGCCGAGCAGCGCGGCCGCCGCGCCGACCAGCGGGCCCGGCAGCGTCACGCGCGCCGCCGGCGGGAAGCCCAGCGCGGCGCGATACACGCTCAGCATCTCGCGATACTCGACTTCATCGCCGCCGACCGCGTCGATGACCGGGCCGCCGACCGCCGGCGCATCGACGAGCCGCGCGACGAGTTCGGCGAGATCGTCGACGTGCACGGGGCGCAGCCGCTGGTGGCCGCCCGCAGGCAACACGTGCACGGGCAGGCTCGCGAGCATCCGGAAGAACCGGGCGGACGTGCCGGCGGTGCCGTAGACGAGCGCCGGACGCACGATCCGGTAATCGAGCGGCAGCGTCTGCAGGAAGGTGTCGGCCGCGTACTTGCTGGCGAAATACGGCGTGTCGCCGCGCTCGACGCCCAGCGCCGAGATCTGGATCACGCGTCGCACGCGGGCACGGCAGCATGCGGTGAAGAGCGCGCAGGGCGCCGCGCGATGCACGGTGTCGAACGTCTCGTCACGCCGGTCGGCGAGGATCCCGACCGCGTTGATCACCACGTCGACGCCATCCAGCCGGGCGAGCCACGCGTCGGCATCGACGTCCTTCGCGAAGTCGATCGCGACGTCGTGCGGGCCGACCGCATGCCGCACGCCGCGCAGCACGCGATGGCCGCCGGCCTCGAGCCGCGCGCCCAGCGCCCGCCCGATGAAGCCGTTCGCGCCGCAGACGAGGATGTTCATGTCGCGCTCCGCGATGCGCAATGCCGGCGGATCGACAGCACGATTTCGTTCATTGTTTCATCCTCTATATACAGTTATTTCTGTAATGACAGAAATACAGATTCCAAAAAAAGCGGGCTGCGTGCCCGCATGTCCGGTGCCGCCTACTTCGACGACTTGCGCCTGACCGTCTGGCTGATCTTCGCGCCGATCCCGAGCGCCTTCATCAGCGTGTCGGGCTTGAGCCGCAGCATCTCGTCCGACCAGGTCGTGAGCGTCTCGACGAACTGCAGCGTGTCGCGAATGCGCTGTTCGGTTTCGCGGCTCTCGTTGGCGATCTCGGGGCTCGTCAGGCAATCGCGCAGCACCGTGAGCGTCGGTTCGATCTCGCGCTGCCGCCGCCCTTCGACGATCAGCTTGAACAGTTCCCAGATGTCGGTCGACGTCTCGAAGTGGTCGCGGCGATCGCCCAGCACGTGCACGACCTTCGCGAGCCGCCACGCCTGCAGTTCCTTCAGGCTCGTGCTGACGTTGGAGCGCGCGACGTTGAGCGTCTCGGCGATCTCGTCGGCCGCGACCGGCCTTCCGGCCAGGTACAGCAGCGCATGAATCTGCGAGACGGTGCGGTTGACGCCCCACCGCGAGCCCATTTCGCCCCAGTGGAGAATGAATCGTTCGGCAATCGGTGTGAGTTCCATGTCCGGAAATTTAGTTTTTTCAGTTATTTCTGTCAAGAGAGAAATAACTGGCGGCGACGTCAATCGCCGCCCTCGATGGTCCGCCCCCGGGCCACCGCGAATGTCGCCGCCGCCCGCCTTTCCCGCCCTGACCGCCCGCTTCCATTACAATGCGCGGGATTTTTCCGATTTCAGGCCGTCCGCGCCTTTCTGACTAGAGGTTTTCATGATCATCAAACCGCGCGTGCGTGGCTTCATCTGCGTGACGACACATCCGGTCGGCTGCGAAGCCAACGTCAAGGAACAGATCGACTACGTGACTTCGCACGGCCCGATCGCCAACGGCCCGAAGAAGGTGCTCGTGATCGGCGCGTCGACGGGCTACGGCCTCGCCGCCCGGATCTCGGCCGCGTTCGGCTCGGGCGCGGACACGCTGGGCGTGTTCTTCGAGCGTGCCGGCAGTGAAACGAAGCCGGGCACCGCCGGCTGGTACAACAGCGCCGCGTTCGAGAGATTCGCCGCGGAAAAGGGGCTCTATGCGCGCAGCATCAACGGCGACGCATTCTCCGACAAGGTCAAGCAGATCACGATCGACACCATCAAGCAGGATCTCGGCAAGGTCGATCTGGTCGTCTACAGCCTCGCGGCGCCGCGCCGCACGCATCCGAAGACGGGCGAAACGATCAGTTCGACGCTGAAGCCGGTCGGCAAGTCGGTCACGTTCCGCGGCCTCGACACCGACAAGGAAGTGATCCGCGAAGTCTCGCTCGAGCCGGCGACGCAGGAAGAGATCGACGGCACCGTCGCCGTGATGGGCGGCGAGGACTGGCAGATGTGGATCGACGCGCTCGCTGAAGCCGGCGTGCTGGCCGACGGCGCGAAGACGACCGCGTTCACGTATCTCGGCGAGCAGATCACGCACGACATCTACTGGAACGGCTCGATCGGCGAAGCGAAGAAGGATCTCGACAAGAAGGTGCTGTCGATCCGCGACAAGCTCGCCGCGCACGGCGGCGATGCCCGCGTGTCGGTGCTGAAGGCCGTCGTCACGCAGGCGAGCTCGGCGATCCCGATGATGCCGCTCTACCTGTCGCTGCTGTTCAAGGTGATGAAGGAAAAGGGCACGCACGAAGGCTGCATCGAGCAGGTGTACGGGCTCCTGAAGGACAGCATGTACGGCGCGACGCCGCACATCGACGACGAAGGCCGCCTGCGCGCGGACTACAAGGAGCTCGATCCGCAAGTGCAGGCCAAGGTCGTCGCCATGTGGGACAAGGTGACGAACGAGAATCTGTACGAGATGACCGACTTCGCCGGCTACAAGACCGAGTTCCTGCGCCTGTTCGGCTTCGAGATCGCCGGCGTCGACTACGACGCGGACGTGAACCCGGACGTGAAGATCCCGGGCATCATCGACACCACGGTCTGACGACCGGGCCCGCCGCGCACGACGCGTGGCGGCGGGCTGACTCTCCACGGGGCGAAGCACGAGCGGCGTCGCCCCGTCTGCACACGTCCGCCGACAACGCGGTTCGCGCTCGCCCGCCGTGCGCGCGCGTCCCGCGCTATTCCACCGCCCTTGCCGCATCCCACATCGGCTGTCCGCCCAGCGCCGCATGCCACGCGCCGAAACGCGCGCGCCATGCCTCGAACGGCTCCGTCAATGGATGACGCGGATCGTCGCTGAGCGCATACGCCATCCCCTCGATCAGCCAGCGCGGCTTGGTCGCGACCGCGACGTTGCCGAGCACTTCGGCCTGACGGTGATGGATCAGCTCGTGCGCGAGAAAGTAGGTCTGCCAGCCGCGCGGCGCGACGACCACACCGAAATCCCCGAGCGTCAGTGCCGCGCGTTCGCCGAGACCGAACTTGTCGGCACACTCGCGCGTCGAGCAGAACACGACGCGCGGGGCCTCGCGAAACGGGCCCACGGCCGCCGCCGCGCGCGCATAGCCGTCGCGATAGAGCTGCTGCGCGGCGCCGAACTTCGCGGCATCGTCCGTGCAGATGTCCGCGCTGGGGCACGATACGCCGGGAAGCAGCGCGGGCGCAACGACGCGCAGCGGCTTGACGAGCGCGTAGGCGGCAATCGGCACCGCGACGAGCAGGCCCGCGAGGGCGAAGGTGACATGGGAGCGTTTCATCGAGGCGGCGATTCCTTCCGTTGGCATGGTCGTGGCGTGTTCCAGCACGAATATATCGGAGCGGCGCCGTCGCCGGCCGGATTTTCGTGTCCGCCCGGCGTCCTGCCCGCGGCCCCGCTCCGCCGCAAGGCGCGCCGATCGCGAACCGGCTGGCGATCGCATCCAGCCCGGTTACGCGAGCTGCTTGTGAAAATACGTCGTCGCGCACAATGCGCCGTCGGGCATCAGCGCGAAGTTGGGCACGACGCCGACGCGCTGCCAGCCGGCCCGCTCGTACAGACGCTCGGCATCGCCGCCCGTCACCGTGTCGAGCACGAGCACGGTCTTGCCGGCATCGCGCGCGGCTTCGTCGGCAGCCGTCATCAGCCGCGCCGCGATCCCCTGCCGGCGTGCATGACGGGACACGAGCATCTTCGCGATGTCCGCGCGATGGGGCTGGTTCTCCGGCTGCGCGGTCACGACCTGGACGGTGCCGACGATCCGGCCGGCGGCGTCCTCGGCCACCAGCAGGATGCGCTCGCCGCTCGCGACGCCGTCGGCGACGCGCGCCCAGAACGCCACGGCGGTCGAACGCTCGATCGGCAACATGAAGCTGACGGACGCGCCACCCTCGACGCAATCGATCAGCACATCGGCCAGCGCATCGATGCACGCATACGCTTCGCTCGCATCGAGGCGGCGCACGGTCACGGGTTCGGTCATACCCTCTCCTGTATGTCAGGTGGGGCACGCGTTCGGTCGGCGTGCACCCGGATCGAATGGAATGCCGGCGTGCGGTCGATGCATGCGCAGTGGCGGCCGGTGCCAGGCAACACCGCACCCAGCCCGAGCGGCGCGTGTTCCCGCCCCATCATGCTACGCGATGAAAAACCCCGCTGCATCGCCTATGCTTAGCCACATGGCTAACTTTCAACCCGGTATCAGCGACGTATTCCACGCACTCGCCGATCCGACACGCTGCGCGATCGTCGGCGCGCTCGGCAATGGCGAGCGAACCGTTTCGGAACTGGCCGCGCCGTTCGGCATGGCGCTGCCGTCGTTCATGAAGCATCTCGCGGTGCTCGAGCGCAGCGGCCTCGTCACGACCCGGAAAACCGGCCGCTCGCGCACCTGCGAGCTGGTCGGCAGCCGGCTGGCGGAGGCCGAGCAGTGGCTCGCCGCGAAGCGCGCGCAGTGGGAAGCGCGCTCCGATCGCCTCGTGGAATTCGTCGAACGCCGTCACCAGGAGGAGCAAGCGCATGTCAACCAGCCACGTCGACCCCGCCGAAACCCATGACCTCGTGATCACGCGCACGCTGCGCGCGCCGCGCCAGGCACTCTGGCGCGCATGGACCGACCCGGAATTGCTGAAGGAATGGTGGTGCCCGAAACCGTGGACCACCGAAGTGCTCGCGTTCGACCTGCGCCCGGGCGGCGCCTTCCACACGTTCATGCGCGGCCCCGACGGCGGCACGAGCGACAACCCCGGCTGCTTCCTCGAAATCGTCCCGCAAGCGCGAATCGCATTCACGTCGATGCTCACGGGCGGCTGGCGGCCGCAGGTGCCATGGCTGGGCTTCACGGCCGTCATCACGATGGCCGATGACCCCGCCGGCTGCCGCTACGAGGCGCGCGTGATGCATCCTGATGCCGCGACGCGCGAACGCCACGAGGCTCTCGGATTTTTCGAGGGCTGGAACATCTGCATCACGCAGCTCGACGAATTCGCGGCCGCGTTGCGCTGAATGCGGCCGCATGCGCGGGCCATTGCATGCGGCCGCGCGCGCGCCTAGGATTCCTGAAGGAAGCACGACGACACGCCGGCATCCGGCGTGCACCGTCGTGCGCGCTCCGCGGGAGGCCACATGCTGCACATGCACACGCATTCGACCCGGGTCAGCCGGCACCTGAACGCGCCGCGCGGGCGCGTCTACCGCGCGCTGCTCGATCCGCACGCCGTCGAGCAATGGAAGGTGCCCGACGGCATGACGTGCCGCGTGCACGCATACGACACGCGCGAAGGCGGCGCGCTGCGCGTGTCGCTGAGCTACGACGGACCTTCTGACGGCACCGGCAAGACCACCGCGCACACCGACACCTATCACGGCCGTTTCGTGACGCTCGTGCCGGACCAGCAGATCGTCGAAATCGACGTGTTCGAAACCGACGATCCGATGCTGCGCGGCGCGATGACGGTCACGATCACGCTGTCCGACGAAGCAGGCGGCACGCGCGTCGATGCGGTGCACGATGGTGTGCCGCCCGGCGTGCCGGCCGCCGACAACGAGGCCGGCTGGCAAATGGCGCTCGCCCGGCTGGCCGCGTTGGTCGAGACGGGCTAGCCCGAGGCGACCACGCAATACGCGTCAGCCGAGCCGGTACGTGTGCGTGACGGTCCCGCGGAACAGCGCATCGCGCTCGCTCGGGCTCGCGTGCGCGGTCAGCCGCTTGAACGCGTTCCAGCCGTTCACGTACGAATACGAGCCCTTGTCGACCGGGAAATTGCTCTCGAACATGCAGCGCTCGGCGCCGAACGCCTCGATGCACGTGAGCATCCACGGCTTCCATGCGTCGGCGAGCTGTTCGGACGACGGCGGCCGCGCGCCCTTCTCGAACTCGAAGCCATTGATCCGCATGCCGAGGCCGCCAACCTTCACGAATACGTTCGGCAGCCGCGCCAGTTCGCGCATCGACGCAGACCATCGCTTGAACACTTCCGGCCGCTGGTCTGCATAGCTCGCGATCCGCACGACGCCGCCGCAGTGATTGACGACGATCCGCGTGTCGGGGTTCGCCTTCGCCAGATCGAACAGCTCGGGCAATTGAGGAAAGAACAGCCACGCGTCGTACGACAGTCCGAGCGGCGCGAGCTGCGCGACGCCGGCGCGGTACGCGGGATCGAGCAACAGCCCGCGCGGCACCGCCGACAACGGGTTGGCGAGCGACGGATCGGCATCCCAGGTCGTCAGGTGTCGAACGCCGCGAAAGTGTCCGCGACCGGCGTCGACATGCGCTTCGGGCGGGTCGCGCGCGCCGAGCCGCAGGTCCGCATGCCCGACGATCCCTTTCACTACGGCCGGACCACTCCGTTGCGGCTTGCCGCGCTGTATCAGCGCTCGTTCCGCGTCGGCCCGGTCGTCGAACCATTGCTCGAGACGCTGAGCCGCGAACTCGGCGAGACGGCATCGTTCTACGTGCGCCATGGCGACATGCGCTCGGTGCTCCATCGCGTCGAACCCACGCGCACGGTGCGCGTGTCGATCCGGGTCGGCGAGGAGTTTCCGGTTCACCAGGGGGCGTCGGGGAAGGTGCTGCTCGCGTTCACCGAGCCGCACGATGCGCGCTGGAACGACGTGCGCGAACAGTTGTGGGCTGCGTCGTACGGCGAGCGCGACCCGGAAACCGCATCGGCCTCCGTGCCGGTGTTCGGCGCGGCCGGCGACTGCGTCGGCGCGCTGACGGTGTCCGGTCCGATGTCGCGGCTGGCCGCCGCGCCGGCGATGGCCGCGGCGCTCGCGATGCTGTTGCCGCTCGCGCAGAAGGCGACCGTCGCGCTCGGTGGCGCGGGCGCGCGTTACGATGCGCAAGCCGTGCGCGACAGTCTCGCCCGATTCGCGATACCGGGCAGCCCCGCCCAGCCATAGCCGGCCGCGCGCATGCGGCGATGAGGCAGCGCACAAGGCGGCCGCATGCGACACTGGCCGTCGACGCATGCGGCACGCCGCCCGTCGGCGCCGCACATGCAACCGCCGTCAGGACACGCAAGGGAACCCCACGATGAACACCCCGCGCACCGCCACCTGGTACTTCGATTTCGTTTCGCCGTTCGCGTATCTGCAGCAGGAACGGTTCGACCCATTGCCGCCTGCCGCCGCATACGAGCCGAAACCGATCGTACTCGGCGCGCTGCTCACGCACTGGGGCCAGAAAGCGCCGGCCGAGATCGCCGCGAAGCGCATCTTCACCTATCGCCACGCGCAATACCGCGCCGACAAGCTCGGCATCCCGTTCCGGATGCCGCCCGCGCATCCGTTCAACCCGATCCGGCCGCTGCGTCTCGTGATCGCGATGGGCAACACGCCCGATGCGATCCGGCGAATCTTCCGGCACATCTGGCGCGACGGCCAGGACGTGTCGACGCCGGACGGCTTCGCCGCGCTGTGCGAGGCGGTCGGCTTTCCGGAAGGCGTAACGGCCGTCGAGGCCCAACCGGTGAAGGACGCGTTGCGCGCGAACACCGATCAGGCGATCGCGCACGGCGTGTTCGGCGTGCCGACCTTCGAACTCGACGGCGACCTGTTCTGGGGCGACGATGCGACCGACATGTTCGTCGACTGCGCGACGTCTCGCGCGTGGCTCGACTCGCCCGAAGTGCGCCGCATCAGCGCGCTGCCGGAAGGCATCCGGCGCGGCTGACGGCACGCACGACGACGCTTGCGTGTCGCGCCCTTCGACGCGCAGCGGCACGGCTTCGCGCATCATCGCGATGAAGTCGATGAGCAGCGCGGGGCGCAAGCGCTGTTGGCAAATGCGGAGCGGGCAGGCCCACACGGCCTGCCCACTTTTTCTTTTTATTTTTATTTTCGTTCGGTGCTGCGCGGCCCGGCGCGGCACGGCAGATCCGCGCGAGACGCGACGCGCATTCGGTCATCCGATGCAAGATCCTCGGTGGCCCGCCGAATTGTCCAGTTCAACGGATTATTTTCGACGATGCGCAGCGAATGCGCCCGCAACCGTCAGATGATTCGACATGACCGCGCCGCACGGTCGCTTCGAATCCGGCCCCATCGGAAAATCGCGTTTTCTCAGGGGAATCCCGGTATTTTTTCCCATTTTCTTCGAAATTACCGGTGACATACTTGCCCCCCATTGCGCTCCGGTGCGAGCGCGCTTCCTGATCCCGTCGGTCGCGTGTCATGTGCTGCGCGTCCGCCGGGTCGCAGAACATGAACAATTTCGACACCACGATCCAGGTCTTCCTCACCCACATCACGTTCGGACCGCTGATGAACCACGCGATCCGCGTGATCGCCGGCCTCTATACGTTCAAGGGTTTCATTCTCATCCCCGTGCTGTGCTGGCTGTGGTTCCAGCCGGGACCGGAACGCGAACGGCAACGCGAACTGGTCATCGCGACGGTCGCGAGCGGGCTCGTCGCGCTCGCGTTCGGCCGCATGCTCGCGAAAGTCCTGCCGTTCCGCGTGCGGCCGATCTACAACCCCGATCTGCACCTGCACTTCCCGTCCGAAGAACTGCGTGCGGCCACGCTGCAGGCCTGGAGTTCGTTTCCGAGCGATCACGCGATGCTGTGGATGGCGATCGCGACCGGCATCTTCATCATCGCGCGCCGCGCCGGCGTGCTCGCGTTGCTGTACGCGGTCGTGTTCATCTGCGTGCCGCGCGCGTATCTCGGCTATCACTATCCGACCGACCTGATCGCCGGCGCCGCGATCGGCATCGCGATCGCGTGGCTGCTGACGCGCGACGCGATCCGATCGCGCTTCGCGCCGCAGGTGCTGGAGGCGATCCGGCGCTTCCCCGCGCCGGCCTATACGCTCGCGTTCCTGCTGTGCTTCGAGCTGATCACGCAGTTCGACGAACTGCTGACGCTCGCGCAGTCGGTCAAGCACACGACGATGTAACGGGACGGCGCCGCGATGCATCCGCTGCTGTCGTCACGACGCCCGGGCACGCGCTGCCGGCCCTGCGCGGCGGCATCGCGCGCTGCGCGCGCCGCCGGTCAGGTCGTCGCCGCGCCGGCAACCGCGGCCGCGCACGTCAGTCGCGATCGGGCGCACCGAGCGGGAAGAACGCACGATACGGCCGCGCCTCGTCGACCGCACGCGCAAACGACGGCCGCGCAAGCAGCCGCTTGCGATACGCGATCACGTTCGCGAACGACGGGTCGATCCGGTGCGTCCAGTCCGCATAGAACAGGAACGGCGCCGCGCCGCAGTCGGCGAGGCTGAAGCGGTCGCCGGCCGCCCATTCACGATCGGCCATCGTTCGATCCAGCCATGCGTACGACGTTTCGAGCATCGCGCGCGCATCGGCGACGCCCCGCGCATCGCGCTCGTGCGCCGGCCGCAGCGCATCGAACACGACCTTCTGCTGCGGCGTCGACACATAGTTGTCGAAAAAACGATCCATCGTCCGCACTTCCAGCGCCGCGCGCCGGTCCTCGGGCACCAGCCGCACGGGGCCCGGATGATAGAGATCGAGATACTCGACGATGATCGTCGCCTCGATCACGGTGCGGTCCGCGTCGACGAGCACCGGAAAGCGCTTCAGCGGCCACAGCGCGGCCAGTTCCTGCATCGGCTTCGGGTCGTCGTGCGCGAGCACGCGATACGCGAACGGCGTGCCGTTCTCGTACAGCGCGGTCAGCGCCTTCTGGCAATAGGAGGAAAAGGGATGGGCGTATAGCGTCGGCATCATCGCGAGGTCTCTCAGAGTTTCGGCGCCGCGTCATGCGGCGCCACGTGATCGGATACCTTGACGACGAACGGCGCCAGGCCGATTCGACATCGGACCGATCGATTTTTTCTGCGCCATGCGCACCGCGCCGCTACGACCGGCCGTCCATCACGACGCGGCCTTCGCCGCGCCAGCGCAGCATCCCGCCGCCGAGGTTCGCGACGGCATCGAAACCGGCTTTGCGCAGAATCACGGTCGCCTGCGCGGAGCGGCCGCCCGCGCGGCATACGGTCACGATCGGTCGGTCACGCGCAAGCTCGCCGGTGCGCGCGGCCAGTTCGCCGAGCGGAATCGGCGTCGCGCCGGGCAGATGGCCGAGCGGGCCGGTGAATTCGTCCGGCTCGCGCACGTCGACCACCTGTACCGCCGACAGGTGATCCTCGAGCCATTGCGGATCGATTTCCCAAAACCCGGCGAACGTATAGACGAGCGGCGCCCAGTCGGGCGCCGCTTGCACGTCGGGCGCGTTCGCGGCAACGCCGCATTGCAGGTTCGCGGGCACCGCGACGTCGATCTGGCGCGGATGCGCGAGCCCGAGATTGCGCATGTAGCCCGCGAAATCGTCCTCGCTGAGATCGCCGCCGAGGCGCGGATTGAAGCGCCGCTCTTCGCCGACGCTCGTCACCGTCAACCCGCGATAGTCGTGCGCGGGGTACAGGAGGCAGGCCGCCGGCAGCGTGAAGAGTCGACCGTGGACCGCGCGATACAGCGCGCGCGGGTCGCCCTGTTGAAAATCGGTGCGGCCGGTGCCGCGAATCAGCAGGCAGTCGCCGGTGAACGCCATCGATTCGTCGTCGAGCACGAGGCTGATGCAGCCGCTCGTGTGGCCCGGTGTCGCGCGCACGGTCAGGTAGCGCGTGCCGAATGCGCAGCGATCGCCGTCGTTCAGGTAGCGGTCGGCGCCTTGCGCGCCGCTCGCGGCCGAAATCGCGATCGCGCTGCCGGTGCGCTGCTTCAGCAGCCACGCACCCGTCACGTGATCGGCGTGCACGTGCGTATCGATGGTGGCGATGAGCCGCAGCCCGAGTTCGTCGAGCAGCGCCGCATCGCGGCGCACCTGCTCGAACACGGGATCGATCAGCAGCGCCTCGCGCGATGCGCGGTCGGCGAGCAGGTAAGTGTAGGTCGACGATTGCGGGTCGAAGAGTTGCCGGAAGATCATGGCGAAGTCGCTCCGTCGGCTGGGCATGTCGGTTGGGTGGAGGGCGCGGGTCGTACAACCCGCCCCGCGTATATCGCCGGCGCGCGGGGCGCACATTCATACAGCGTAGTTCAAAACACGCGCGTAACCGGCATCGACGCACGCGGCGGGACGTCATGCCGCGCCCGGAGCGTCACGCGCACTGCCTTGCCCTACCGCCTGTTCTCGTCTTACGTTCACAGGAATTGCGTCGACATGCCGACGACGGTCGATCACGGACAAAGACATGCAAATCATCGATCTCCAACCACTCGTCTCGCGCGGGTCGGAACGCAGGCTATGTAAGCTTTGCTGATCTCTGTTGAATATCCGGCGACCTGCGCCTTATGCGACGAGGCTCTAACGGGAACACAACGCTGCGTTATCGCGGCTAGACACGGGCTCAGGGAAGCTCAATTCGCGCCCGTCTTGGCAGGTGCACCGCGAATACCGTTTCTGTCTGATCGGATCGCGCATCAATGCGACCGTGATGTGCCTTGGCAATCTCGCCGGCGATGTATAAACCGAGCCCCAATCCGACATCCTCATCGGTTCTTTCCGACCGGTCGGCACCGCGCTGAAGCGGATCGAAGATACGATCCAGCGTGAGCGGATCGATGGCAGCTCCGCTATTCCCTACCTCGATATGCACCTCGGTGTCGTCCGACGTCGCGGCCACCCGCACCAGTGTATCGGGCGCGCCGTACTTGATGGCGTTGCTCACCAGA
This sequence comes from Burkholderia sp. AW49-1, assembly GCF_053427845.1. Lineage (NCBI taxonomy): Bacteria > Pseudomonadati > Pseudomonadota > Betaproteobacteria > Burkholderiales > Burkholderiaceae > Burkholderia > Burkholderia sp. AW49-1. The sequence goes on from NZ_JBSAXF010000007.1 coordinate 127,710, forward strand.
TTACTGAGGAGTTGCTGCAGCCGCTGACCATCCCAGTCACCCCGCAGATCGCCGTTCACGTCGATTTTGATCTCGCGATCCGGATGAACTGTCTGCAATTCGTCGACCACATTGGCGACGACATGAGCGAGATCTATATTGCCAGGAACAACGTTGATGCCCAGCCCGAGCCGGGTCCGGTTGAAATCGCAGAGATCGTCGAGGAGACCTTGCATACGACGACCGCTTCTGATCAGCCGGGCCGCGGCCTCCGATATGTCCTCGCCAGCATTGAGCGCAGCAAGATATGAGGCCGTTACCTGAATGGTCTGCAGCGGCGTGCGCATGTCGTGACCAAGCATACCCAGCAACAAGTCGCGAGCCTGGTCGACCTGCGCCGTAAAAAAAGCAACTGATTCCGCGAGCGCCTGGTCTATTGCCTCGTTAAAGCGAATCATGTCATCCAAATGAGGCACGCTCGGCTGGCATTCGTCGATCCACAAGCGCAGCACACTGGCACGCAGAGCCCGATACTCGGCCGCCAACTGGTTGATGTTGAAGCCTCGCCGGGCGCGCAGGACGGCATGCGTCTGCGCCGCCGTTTCCTTGGCGTTCGCTGGTTCGGGAGCGCGTCCAAGCGATTTTTCGTGTTGCTCCTCCCGTGTTTGCGGGGTACCCAGGTCTTTGGCGACGGCCTCCAGGATCTGGCGTGCGTGGTCGCGCAGCCCGCGCGAGTCCATGCTTCTCGCGGCCGGCAGCAGCGTGGCAGCGAATGCTTCCCACTGCACCAAGATCGGTTCCGTGTTCCGAACGATGAAATCAGCTAGACGCATGTCGCTCCCCATAACGGAATGAATGGTGGATGCTTCTATCGCTCCGCGACGATATCACGTGAGTATCGTCGATCGAAGTCGATTACATCGAAAATCAGGCATAGTCGCGTCGTCAGGTGACGCGCATTTTCGTGATCGGTACGTCGGTCCGGATGGTCATTCAGTCTGACGATCGCCCTGCCCTTCAGCGATCTCAGATCGCTGCGCCAGCTTCGCGTACTCTCCACGAAGAAGCTGCGGAGTTGCTCGCGGTTTCATATTGGACAATCCATGCCAGTCGGCGTGCCCTGGGTTTTCTCAAGGTCGGAGGGGTTAGGCGAATTTGGCTTGAAGTTCTGAAATCGAACTCGTCCGGGTAAAATGCCGATCGACCGGCGCGGATGGAAGGCAAGGAGAGGCAACAATGTCCATCCGAAAGCGCGGTGGCGTTTATTGGCTCGATCTCCGCATGCCAAGCGGCGAACGAATACGCCGCTCTTGCGGGACTCCCGACCGGGACGAACCTGATGAGTATCGCCACAAGCTGAAAGTGGAACCGTGGCGTGTGCAGAAACTCGGATAACCGCGCCGCTGCGTTTGCGAAGAAGCCGTGGTGAGATACATCAAAGCGCAGACGAATCCCGCCTCCGTAGCCACCCGAAATCGGTATCTCGAGCGATCGCACTGATCCGCAAGAAGATCGGCCAGCACCACCGGTTTGTACGCGTCCGAAACGGCAAGCAGATCACGTCGTGGGACCGGAAACGAGGCTCGGCGCCTGTACGCGGGAGAAAGTCGAGAATTTTCGGTTTCACGACGCACGGTACCTGGCACAACATGCCGAACCGGTCAGGTTTGGTCTCAGGATGCGCCCAATTTCAACGTCGGACCGGCCCGCCCGGGGTCGCGATTGTTCGTAGCACCTTAGTGGGCAAGGCTTTATTGATTTGAGCAACACCATCTGTCTCGGGCAATCCAGAACATGTCTCTGACGATCGATCCGAAGCAGGCCGCCGCGCTGCTGGCCGTCGCCGACACCGGCAGCTTCGAACAGGCCGCCGTGCGCCTGCACGTGACCGCGTCCGCCGTCACGCAGCGCGTGCGCGCGCTGGAGGCGAGTCTCGGCACGCCGCTCGTGCTGCGCACGCGGCCGTGCCGGCCGACGGTGGCCGGACAGCGCGTGCTGCAACACCTGCGCCGCGTCGCGCTGCTGCAGGCCGACCTGCAGAGCACGCTCGCGGCCGAACGCGAATCGCCGATCTCGGTCACGATCGCGCTGAACTCCGACAGCCTCGGCACGTGGTTCCTGCCCGCCTTGACGTCGGTGCTCGCGGGCGAGCGCATCCTGTTCGAGCTGATCGTCGAAGACCAGGATCACACGTTTGCCTTGCTCGAAAGCGGGATGGCCGTCGGTTGCGTAACGACCGAGCCGAAACCGATGCGCGGCTGCGTCGCGACGCCGCTCGGCACGATGCGCTACCGGCTGCTCGCGGCGGCCGCGTTCGCGGTGCGCTGGTTTCCGCGCGGGCTGAACCGCACGAGCGCGCGCCATGCGCCCGTCGTCGCGTATTCGCGGCGCGATACGCTGCAGTCGACTTTCCTCAAGGAGAAATTCGGGTTGCCAGAAGGCGCGTACCCGTGCCATTACGTGCCGGGCACGCACGCGCATTTCGCGGCGGTGCGGCACGGGCTCGGCTACGCGATGGTGCCGGAGCCGCTGATCCGCGGCGCGCCGCTCGACGCGCAGGGGCTCGTCGATCTCGCGCCCGTGCATCCGACCGATATCGCGCTGTACTGGCACGCATGGACCGTGCAGTCGCCGACGATGGCGTCGCTGTCCGCGCGGGTGGTCGAAGCGGCGCGCCGGCTGCTCGCGCCGCTGCCATGACCGGCGCCTCCGCCGGCCGGCGCATTCCGCCTTACGCGCGCCGTTGCGCGAAATACGCGCCGACCGCGTCGATGAAGGTATCGATGTCCGCGCGCGACACGTCGCAATGCGTGACGAAGCGCGACGCGTACAGCATCTGCGTGAGGATTCCGCGTTCCTTGAGCCACGCCTCGAGCGGCGCGCAATCGGCTTCGGGGAATTGCGCGAACACCATGTTCGTCGCATGCGACAGCACCTTCACCGGCTCGATGCGCGCGAGGCCCGCGGCGAGATGCGCGGCGTTCGCGTGATCGTCGGCCAGCCGTTCGACGTTATGGTCGAGCGCATACAGGCAGGCCGCCGCGAGAATGCCCGACTGGCGCATTCCGCCGCCCAGCACCTTGCGCCAGCGCTGCGCGCGCTCCACCAGCGCGCGATTGCCGACCAGCACCGAACCGACCGGCGCGCCGAGCCCTTTCGAGAAGCAGATCGACACGGTATCGAACGGTGCACACAGTTCCGCGATCGGACGGCCGGACGCAACGGCCGCATTGCACGCGCGCGCGCCGTCAAGGTGCGTGGCCAGCCCGCGGCTGCGCGCGAGCGCGACGGCTTCCTGGACATAGCCGTTCGGCAACACCTGGCCGCCGATCGTGTTTTCGAGCGCGAGCAGGCGCGTGCGGGCGAAGTGATTGTCGAGCGGCTTGATCGCGGCGGCGATCTTCGCGAGCGGCAGCGTGCCGTCGGGCGCGTTCTCGATCGGCTGCGGCTGGATGCTGCCGAGCACGGCCGCCCCGCCGCCTTCGTACTTGTACGTGTGCGCGAGCTGACCGACGATGTATTCGTCGCCGCGTTCGCAATGGGCCATCAGCGCGGCCAGATTGCTCTGGGTGCCGCTCGGGAAGAACAGGCCGGCTTCCTTGCCGGCCCGCTCGGCCGTCACCGCCTGCAGGCGCAGCACGGTCGGGTCGTCTCCCCATACGTCGTCGCCGACTTCGGCGGCAGTCATCGCGGCCAGCATCGCCTGGCTCGGACGTGTCACGGTATCGCTGCGTAAATCGATCATCTTCGTGCCCTGAGTGAACGCGGACCGGAACCGATGCGCCCGGCCCTGCCGAAACGAGATTCAGAGTGTACGCAATTCGCGCAGCGCTTGCCGATGCATCGCACCGCCCGATCCGGGCGCGACCGGCACGGCGCACACACTCCGCGCCGGCGCGCCGTTCCCGTGATGCGACGCGCCATATTGCCGCACATGCGGCAGACCGCCACGCCGCCGGCACCCGCGGCGCGCGTCGCGATCTTGATACGAATCAACGATTTATCCCGAAACCGCCCGTGCGGGGCTGGACATCTGCGACGAGTTGGCGCATTTCGCGGCGCAACATCGCGCCACATACTCCAGCCAACCCCGATGCCCCGTCGGCCGGGGTCCGCCGGCACCCCGCCGGCGGGTATCGTCAGCTTCGGTCAACTGGTATGGACACCGCTTTTTCGGCCCTCGATCTGGCCCGCCTGCAATTCGCGTTCACCGTCTCCTTTCACATCGTCTTCCCGGCGCTGAGCATCGGCCTCGCCAGCTTCATCGCCGTGCTCGAATATCGCTGGTTGAAGACCGGCAAGCAGTACTACAAAACCCTCTGCCTGTTCTGGTCGAAGATCTTCGCCGTCGCGTTCGGCATGGGCGTCGTCTCCGGCGTGGTGATGAGCTATCAGTTCGGCACGAACTGGTCGGGCTTTTCGAGCTTCGCGGGCGCCGTCACCGGGCCGCTGCTGATGTACGAAGTGATGACCGCGTTCTTCCTCGAAGCCGGCTTCCTCGGCATCATGCTGTTCGGCTGGAATCGCGTCAGCCCGCGCGCGCACTTCGGCGCGACGCTGATGGTCGCGATCGGCACGCTGATCTCGACGTTCTGGATCCTCGCATCGAACAGCTGGATGCAGACGCCGCAGGGTTTCGAGATCGTCGACGGCCGCGTCGTGCCGACCGACTGGTTCGCGATCATCTTCAACCCGTCGTTCCCGTACCGCCTGTTCCACATGGCGATCGCCGCGTTCATCGTCGCCGCGCTGGTCGTGGCCGCGACGGGTGCATGGCACCTGCTGAAGGGCCGCCGCGACAAGGGTGTGAAGAAGATGTTCTCGATGGCGCTGTGGCTGCTGCTGGTGCTCGCGCCGCTGCAGGCCGTGATCGGCGACCAGCACGGCATCAACACGCTGAAGCACCAGCCGGCGAAGATCGCCGCGATCGAGGGGCTGTGGGAAACCGAAAAGGGCGGCACGGCGCTCAACCTGTTCGGCATTCCGGACATGAAGGCCGAAACGACCCGCTACGCGGTGAAGGTGCCGCACCTCGGCAGCCTGATCCTCACGCACAGCTGGGACGGCGAGATCCGCGGGCTCAAGGACTTCCCGCCCGAGGACCGCCCGAATTCGACGGTCGTGTTCTGGAGCTTCCGGATCATGGTCGGCCTCGGCTTCGCGATGATCGGTCTCGCCGCGCTCGCATGGCTGCTGCGCCGCCGCGGCGGCCTGTATGAATCGAAGTGGTTCCAGCGCTTCGCGCTCGTGATGGGCCCGACCGGATTCGTGTCGCTGCTCGCGGGCTGGGTGACGACCGAAGCGGGCCGCCAGCCGTGGGTCGTCTATGGCGTGATGCGCACCGCGCAAGCCGTGTCGCCGCTGTCGGTGCAGCAGGTCAGCCTGTCGATGATGACGTTCGTGATCGTGTACTTCCTCGTGTTCGGCACCGGCGTGTATTACATGCTGAAGCTGATGAAGGCCGGCCCCGCGCTGCCCGACGTCGGGCACGACGCGCATCACGGCGAGCCCGACACGCGCCCCGACCACACCGCGCGCCGCCCGATGTCGGCCGTCGACGAACTGATCGAGACCGTCTGAGCCCCTTTATATTCGCAAACGAGAAAACCTATGGACGTCACCGTAATCTGGGCCGCGATCATCGCATTGGGGCTCTTCATGTACGTCGTGCTCGACGGCTTCGACCTCGGCATCGGCATCGTCTTCCCGTTCTTCCCGGACGAGAAGGAACGCGACCTGATGATGAATACCGTCGCGCCCGTGTGGGACGGCAACGAGACGTGGCTCGTGCTCGGCGGTGCCGGGCTGTTCGCGGTGTTCCCGATCGTCTATTCGACGGTGCTGTCGGCACTGTACCTGCCGCTGATCTTCATGCTGGTGTGCCTGATCTTCCGCGGCGTGTCGTTCGAGATCCGCGCGAAGGCGCGGCGCACCAAGCAGCTGTGGGATCTCGCGTTCATCGGTGGCTCGGCGGGTGCGACGCTGTTCCAGGGGATCGCGCTCGGCGCGTTCCTGCAGGGCATCGACGTGAAGGACGGCGTGTTCGCGGGCGGCGCGTTCGACTGGCTCACGCCGTTCAGCCTGCTGACCGGCCTCGGCCTGCTCGTGACCTACGCGCTGCTCGGCTGCTGCTGGCTCGTCGCGAAGACGGAAGGCGACCTGCAGCGGCGCCTCCATCGCGTCGTGTGGCCGCTGACGGTCGTGCTGCTCGGTTTCATCGCGGTCGTCAGCCTGTGGACGCCGCTGCAGGACCCGGCCATCGCGCAGCGCTGGTTCGATTCGGGGCTGTTCTGGCGCCTGCTGCCGGTGCCGTTCCTGGTCGCCGGATGCGCGGTGTGGATGCGTCGCGCGGTGCGCGACCGGCACGACATGACGCCGTTCGTGCTCGCGCTGGCACTCGTGCTGCTCGGCTACGTCGGCCTGCTCGTCACGATGTTCCCGTATGCAATTCCGCAGACGATGACGATCTGGGAAGCCGCGGCACCGCGTTCGAGCCAGACCTTCACGCTGGTCGGCGCGGCGGTTATCCTCCCGATCATCATCGCCTACACGACGATGGGTTACTGGGTATTCCGAGGCAAGGTGCGCCATGAAGACCAGCATTACTACCACCACTGATTCCGCCGCTCGCCAGCCCGACGCGCCGCGGCCGCGGATGCGCGGCTGGATGTGGTTCGTCGTGCTGTGGGCGGGCGGCGTGCTCGGCGCCGTCACGCTCGGCTATGCGTTCAAGATCTTCATGAACCTGACGCTGTTCGCGGTGAAGTAAGCCACGCGGCCGCTTCGATCGGACGACGATCGGGGCGGCCGTTTTCGTATCGCCGGCCGATTTTTCCGATTCGCCGACCTCGCCGGCGCCGCGCGTCGCTCCCCTACCGCCGCTCGCGCAGTGCCGCCTCGATCTTGCGATCGGTCTTGTACTGGCTCAGCGCATACACCGACCAGATCGCGGCCGGCAGCCAGCCGATGATCGTGAGCTGCAGGATCAGGCAGATGACGCCGGCGATCGGCCGGCCGATCGTGAAGAACTGGAACCACGGCAGCAAGAGGGCAAGCAGCAGACGCATCGGATTTCCTTTTCGCATCATTGACGAAGAACGTACGCGGCCAATATGGCGCGTCATGCCCCCCATTTCAAGTCGAGCTACGCCGAGGCGGACAGCCATCGCGCGACGCGCGCGACGAGCGGGTCTGCTTCGTCGAAACGCTCGACGCCCGCCACCTGCGGCGCGTCGCAGATCCCGAACACCGGCTTGCCCCATTGCAGCCCCAGCGCGATTTCCGACAGCGTGCCGAGCCCGCCGCCGACCGCGATCAGGCACACGGACGCGCGCGCGATCAGCGCATTGCGCGTGATGCCGAGCCCGGTCGGCAGCGCGACGGTCAGGTACGGATTCGCGTCCCGCGCGTCATCCTCGGGCAGCAGCCCGATCGCGCATCCGCCCGCGGCCCGCGCGCCGCGCGCGGCGGCCTCCATCACGCCCTGCTTGCCGCCGCCGACGATCGCGAGGCCCGCCGCCGCGATCCCGTGCGCGATCCGCTCGGCGACGGCGAGCTGCGCGTGCGTCGCGTCGCGCGGCCCGATCACGCCGACCGGCATCCGGTGCCGTTGCGCGCCGCGCTGTCGCCGCGCGAGTTGCGCCAGCGCGTCGCGCGTGTCGTTCGACCATTCAATGACGTCGTTGCCGTGCAAGTCCTTCCCCCAGTGCAAGAACGCAGGTGCAATGCGCCGTCAGCACGATCGACAGCACGGCGGCCTGCGAGAAATCGGTTTGTCCGTCGGACAGCTTCAGGTACATCAGGAGCGGCAGGATGTTGACCTGCGTGCCGGCCAGCGCGAGCGCCGTGCCGTACGTGCCGAGCGCGATCGCACCCACGAGGCACCACGCGGACGCGATCGACGGCCACAGCTCGCGCCACGCGACGTCGAACCACGCGCGCCACGGCCGCGCGCCGAGCGTCAGCGCCGCCTCGAGCGGCCGCCGGTCGAGATTTGCGAGCGCCGGGTAAAGAATCAGCGCGACGCGCGGAATCAGGTAATACGCATAGGCGAACGCGAGCCCCGGCATCGAATAGATCGCGCCGCCGACCACGGTCGGGTCCGCGCCGAGCGAGGCCAGCAGCATCGTGACGAAACCGGCGCGGCCGAACACGAGGATGAAGCCGTACGCGATCACGAGGCCGGAGAAGGCGAGCGGCACGCCGAGCAGCGCCAGCGACCAGCGGCGCCGCGCCGGCGACTGTCCGGCCAGCACGAACGCGACCGGCACGCCGACGGCGACGGACAGCGTGCCGGCGCCGATCGCGAGCGCCAGCGAACGCACGATCGCGTCGGCGACGAGCGGATCGCCGAACACCGCGGCGAACGCGCGACCGCCGCCGTCGAACGCGGCGCCGACGAGCGCGGCAAGCGGCAGCACGAAACACACCGCGAACAGCGCGGCCGCCGGCGCCGCGCCGTAGCGGCGCAGGACGCCGTGCCGCATGGACGAAACCCGCATCGCGCGCCCCTTACTTGCCGAGCGTGGCCTGCGACCAGAGCTGGTCGACTTCGGCCTTGTGCGTCGCGGCCTTCGCGACGTCCAGCGGACGCACCTGCGGCGCGTTCGGCAGCTTCGCCGCGACGTCCTGCGCGACCGGCGTGCCGGGCACGGCCGGGCGCACGTAGCCCTGCGCGAACAGCCCCTGCCCGACGTCGCTCATCACGAGATTGAGCCACAACTGCGCGGCGGCCGGATTCGGTCCGTTCTTCACGAGACTCATCGCATACGGCGCCGATACGCTGCCGTCCTGCGGAATCACGACTTCGGCCGCATCGCCCATGCCGTCCGTGTACTTGGCCTTGAGCCCGTCGTTCTCGTAGCCGATCAGGATCGGAATCTCGCCCTTGACGAATTTCGCATACGGCGTCGTCCCCTCGACGCGCAGCACGTTGCCGGCCTGCTTCAGCTTGCCGAAGAACTCCGCGCCCGGCTTCGGGTTGTCGACGCTGCCGCCGTTTGCATAAGCGGCGGCGAACACGGCGACCTGCCCCTGCCCGGTCGAGCGCGGGTCGAGATAGACGACCGCATTGCGATATTCGGGTTTCAGCAGGTCGGACCAGCGCTGCGGCACGTTCTTCACGAGCTTCTTGTTGACGAGCAACGCGATGTTCAGCGAGTGCACTGCGAACCAGCGGCCGTCGGCCGCGCGAAACACCGCGGGCAGCTTGTCGAAATTGACCGGCTTGAACGGCGCGACGACGTCCTTGGCCGTCGCATCGAGCGCCGATGCCGCGAAGTAGTAGGCCGTGTCGGCCTGCGGGCGACGTCGCGACTTGTCGAGCGCGACGACCGTGGCCGCCGATCCGATGTCGTTGTACGTGATCTCGACCTTCGGATAACGCTTGCGGAATTCGGCGAACAGCGACTTCCAGTTCGCCCACTCCGGGCCCGTGTCGAACGACACGACGAGCCCTTCGTCGGCGGCCTTCTCGTACAGCGCGTCCTCGCCCGGATAGAGCGGCGCGGCATGGGCCAGTGCGGGCGCCAGGGTCGCCAACGCGCAGAGCGCCAGCAGGCGGCGGCGCGTCGCATGAAGAAAGTGGCGGCGTGCGGACATCGTGATTCTCCGTTGAATGAATAGGTCGCCCGCGCTCACGCGGCGGGCAGCACGAGCAGATGGCGCGGCTCGATCGACACGCAGCGCGCGGGCAGTTCGCGCCCTTCGCCGAGCAATGCGTCGGTCGCGCCGGCCGGCACGAAATCGAAGCGCTGTGTCGCGCCGAAGTAGCGCACCTCGCCGACCCGGCCATCGATGCGGTTCGCAACGTACGCGGGTGGATCGGGCTGCAGGTGTTCCGGACGGATCAGCACCTCGACCGGGTCGCCCGGCCGGTGCGCACCCGTATCCGCGCACAGCGTCGTGAACCGCACGTCGACCGCGCCATGCGCCAGCACACGGCCGCGCAGCAGTGTCGAATGGCCGACGAAACGCGCAACCTGCGCGGTCGCCGGGCGCTCGTACAGGTCGCGCGGAGTGCCGGCCTGCAGCACGCGTCCGCCGTCGACGATCGCCACGCGATCGGCCATGCTGAGCGCTTCGTCCTGGTCGTGCGTGACGAGCAGCGTCGTCGCGCCGCATGCGCGCTGCAGCGCGCGGATCTCGTCGCGCAGCTGGTGGCGAATGCCGGCGTCGAGCGCCGCGAGTGGCTCGTCGAGCAGCAGCAGCTTCGGTTCGATCACGAGCGCGCGGGCCAGCGCGACGCGCTGCTGCTGCCCCCCGGACAGCAGCGCCGTGCTGCGCCCGGCCTGCGCGGCGAGGCCGACACGTTCGAGCATGTCGAGCGCGCGGCGACGGCGCGGCGCCGCGGCCATGCCGCGCATCTTCAGGCCATAGGCGACGTTGTCGACGACCGACAGGTTCGGAAACAGCGCGTAGTGCTGAAACACCATCCCGACCTCGCGCTGCCACACCGGCACGCCGGCCATGTCGCGGCCGCCGATCGCGATACGGCCGCGGTAGCCGTCGAGCAGGCCGGCGGCGAGGCGCAGCAGCGTCGATTTGCCGGAGCCGCTGCGACCCATCACGGCGAGCAGTTCGCCCTGGGCCGCGGACAGCGTGACCGCGTCGACGCCGTGACGGGCGCCCGGATACTGGAAGCTGACGTTTTCGAAATCGAGACTCATGACGGTTTCACTTCAGGCGTTGCACGGTGAAGACGGAGGCGAGCGTCGCGAGCACGGCGAGGACGAGCAGCACGACGGTCGCCGCGCAGGCCATCCCGGACGCGCCGTAGAACGCCTGCAGCAGCACGATCGGATAGTTGCGGTAACGGAAGCCGGCGATGAGGTTCGAGATCTGGAATTCGCCGATCGACAGCGCGGCGACCATCACGAGGCCGGAGAACAGGCTGTGCCGCAGGTTCGGCAGCACGATCGTGACGAACTGGCGCAGCGGCGTCGCGCCGAGCGTCGCCGCACATGCCTCGAGATGCGCGAGGCCCAGGTGCCGCAGGTCGCTCAGCAGCGTCTGCAACAGGTACGGCAGCGTCAGCACGGCGTGCGCGGCGATCATCAGCGGCAGCGTGCCGAGCCACGGCAGCGCATCGCCGCTGAAGATCGCGATGTAGCCGAACCCGAGCGTCAGCGCCGGCACCGCGATCGGCATCAGCATCACGATGCGCGCCGCGAAGCCGCGGCCGGCCAGTGCTCGGTGATGCAGCGCATACGCGAGCGGCAGCGCCAGCACGGCATTGATCGCGCAGCAGGCGAGCGCGACCGCGAGGCTCGTGCCGAATGCGCGGGTGAAGCTGCGATTCGCGGCCAGATCGACGAACCAGTGCGACGTGATGCCGGTCGGCAGCAGCGTGTTCGTCCACGACTGGCCGACCGAGCCGATCAGCAGCAGCACGATCGGCAGCGCGAGATACAGCCCGAACGCCGCGACGAACGCCCGCAGCAGCAGGCGTCCCGCCATCGCGCGCGGCCGTTTGTTACGACGAATCGGAATAGCTTCGGCAAGGGCCGGAGCGGATGGCGAATGCATGGCGAATCTCGCTGACGGACACGGAACGGGTCACGCAACGCCCGCCGTGCCGGGCCGGCACGCGTCGTCGTGACGGACGCAGTGTGCGGATCCGACATGGCATCGTCATGAAAAAAACGTACAACGCCCGCATCGATCTGTGCGCGCAAGGAATAGTTCGCCGTGAAGCACCTGTTTCCCAACGTCGCGGAGCTGCACGCGTTCGCGAGTTCCGTGAAGTACCTGAACTTCTCGTATGCGGCGCGCGAGCTCGGCCTGACGCCGAGCGCGGTCAGCCGGCAGATCGCGAATCTCGAGGCGCTGTTCGGCGTGAAGCTGTTCGTGCGCGAGGGGCGCAATCTCGCGCTCACGCGGGCCGGGCAGGTTTATCACGCGCGCGTGATCGGCCCGCTGCGCGAGATCGGCAACGCATCGATCGAATTGCTGAGCGCGCGCGAGGACAGCGACCTGCTGACGATCGCCAGCGTGCCGACCTTCACGACGAAGTGGCTGGTGCCGCGTCTCGCGCGCTTTCTGGCCGTCGCGCCGGCGGTCACGCTGAGTTTTCGCCGCCATCTCGCGCACGGCGACGTGTTTCCGTTCGGGCTCCACGCGGCGATCCGCTATGGCGACGGCGCATGGGAAGGCGTCCGGTGCGATTACCTGGATGGCCGCACGTTCGTGCCGGTCTGTTCCGGCGAATTCGCGGCGCGGCATGCGCTGCGCACGCCCGCCGACACGGCCGCCGCGCCGCGGCTCGTGCACGAGCAGGCGGAAATCGCGTGGTCGCTCTGGGCGGAGCGCCATCGCGTCGCCCGGATGAACGCGCTCGCGGGGCCCCGCTTCGAACAGTATTCGGTGCTGATCCAGGCCGCGCAAGCCGGGCTCGGGCTCGCGCTCGTGCCGCGCTTCCTGGTCGTCGACACGCTCGCGAGCGGCGCGCTCGTCGAACCGTTCGACGCGCCCGTCGACGTCGACGCGCAGGGGCACTACCTGTGCTACGCGCCGGAGCGCCTCGAGACGAGCGCCGCGTTGCGGCGCTTCAGGGAATGGATGCTCGACGAATGCGCGGACCGATGAGCGTGCCCGATGTGGCCGGGCACGTCTGGACGGCACGGCGGCGCCCGTGGCGCGTCGCCGTGCCGCCCGTCACGTTGCGTCAGTGGTCGATACCGAGCCCCGGCAGCACGTGCGTGTTCTCGGCCACGACCGCGTGCAGCAGCTTCGGTTCGGCGCCGAGCAGCCCGAGGATGGTCGGCGCGACCTGCTTCGTGCCGACGAGATCGCTCACGGTGCGCGCGCGGTGGAGGCCCGGATACGACACGAGCAGGCCGAGGTGGCTGTCGTCCGGCGCGTTGCCGCCGTGCTCCTCGTCCTTCTTCGTGCTCGACGTGTAGATCACGCCCGGATTCGGCTGGACGACGATGTCCGGCGTGCGGCCGTTGGCCGGATCGCCGAACCGGTCGGCCAGCGCCGCGCCGTACAGGATGTATGCCTGCGAGCCGTCGGCGCAGATCCCCGGCGCGTTGCAGCCGAGGTTCGCCTTCAGCGTCTGCACCACGGCCGTGCGCTGGCTGCGGTCGCGCAGCCAGATCAGGCCGACGTCGTCGGTCTGCACGAAGCCCGTGCCGACCAGGCCCGAGCCGTCGTTCAGGTTGCCCGTCGTCGTGTTGTTCTGGCCGAAGTTGCCGTTCGGGTCGAGATAGTTGTTCGCTTCGAGCAGTTTCGTCAGCGTGTCGCCGTTCTTCACGAGCTTCGTGTGATCGGTCGGCGACTGGCCGTGCTTCGCCGTGACGATCACCGCCGTCGACGTGTACAGGTTGCGCTGCTTCAACTCGTTGACGATGCGGCCGATCGAGTTGTCGACGTACGTGATCGCGTTCGCGACCTGGCCGTTCGGCGTGAAGTTCGCGTCGAGATAGCCGCCGCCCTTCGCGACCGGCGCCTTCTGCGCGACGCTGAGCGTCTGGAAGTTGGCGCCGAACAGCGTCGGCACCGGCGCGTTCTTTGTGCCGGTCGAGTCGCGGCCGTCGATCTGGTTGACCAGCGCCTGCACGTGCAGGTTGTCGAAGCGCGCGGTGTGCGAATAGACGTCGGTGTAGGCGGTGTTCGTCGCCGGGTCGATCGAGTTGATCTCGGTGCGCATCAGATCGTCGACGCCGGTGCCCGACGGGCCGTTCAGCCAGTCGTAGCCCCACGCGTGCTTGTCGGTCCACGCGGTGTACGCGTTCGGCACGCCGGCCTTGACGGCCTCGAACACCGTGTTGGTCTTCACGTAGTTGTGCGGATAGACCGGCACGCACTGGCCATTGACCTTCGCATGCGGGATCGCCTGCGGGTTGAACGCGCCGCCGCCGTCGAGGTGCACGAGCGCGCCGCCGTTGAACGCATCGATGCCGGTCGTCTCGTCGAACACGACGTTCCAGCCCTGCTTGCCCGAGCAGGTCGTGTCGCTCGGCGCATACAGGTTGCGGTCGTACGACACGTCGTAGAACAGGCCGGCCGTTTTCGGCGAGCCGCCCGTCACGAGCGCCGCGAGGCCCGGGAACGAATCCGACAGGCCCGGCGTATAGGCATTCGTGTACGTGACGCCGTTTTGCGCGAGCACCGCAATGTTCGGACACGTATTCGCGCCGACGCAGCGCGCGAGGTCCTGCTCGTGCAGGCCGTCGACGCTGATCAGCAGCACGTGCTTCACGACGCGCCGGCCGTGGCCGGCGGCGTCGCCCTGACCGTTGCCGTCCTGCTGCGCGGCATGGACACCCGCGCTTGCGAGCGCCAGCGCGCCCGCCACCACCGCCGCCACCTTCCGCTGCTTACCAAGGAAAGACATCATCACCCCACCTCATCGATTGACGTTGAACTGCGTGACCTGCCATCAGGCGCGCAGAATATGGCCGGATCGTGCGGCGGTCCGATGAAGCGGGGCTTTCTGTTTTCTGTCAAACGTAACCAATCGCAAGTGACACGACGCCGTCGCAATGCAGGGTCACCCGGCGCACGCCGCGACGTGCGCACCGGGCCGGTGCATGGTGCGCGCCATCGCCCGCCGCGCGATTTTTTTCGTGCTTGGCGCATGAGTATTGGCGTGTGATAAAGGGTTTTCCCTGACCCGGAGCACGAGTATGTCGACCCTGGAAGCTCTCCGGTTCGTGCTGGACGATGCACGTACCCCCGAAATCATTCGCCATCACGTCGTCGACGCGCTGCAGTACGCGCTGCGCAACTACGGACAGGTGTTCACCGCGAAGGAAGTCGAGTGGCTGACGCAGTGGGACGATGCCCGCCTGCCGCTGGCCGCGAGGAAGGAACTGGACAAGCGCGAACCGGCGATCGCCGGGCGCTGAAACGAAGGCGCGCCGCCGCGCCCGATTGCCGGTCGGGCGCGGCGGCGGCGGATGATGGCGTGACGCGGCTTACTGCAGGCCGAAGTCGACGCGGGTCGTCGCGCCCTTGTCCTCGATGCCCTTCGCATCGAGCTTCGGCGCCACGACGAACATGCGGCTCGAATCGATCTTGCCGTCGAGGTATTGGCGCACGGCCTGCGCGCGCTGCTGCGCGAGCGCGCGCAGCGCGTTGTCGTCGGCCGGCGCGTGATCGGCGAGCGCCTGCTTCATGTCCGCATCGGGCAGCGTCTTCTGCAGGCCGATCAGGTTGCGCGGCTTCTTGAAGTCGGCGGCCTTGTACGCACGCGTCAGGTACTTGGTGTACTCGGCCGGTTCGACCTTCACCGACATCGGATCGACGCTCTCGCCCTGGCCGACCACGTCCTTCAGCTTCTGCTGACGCACCAGCCGCTCGACGTACGCGTCGCGCAGCCCCGGTGTGTCCTTCGCCGGATCGACGCGGCCGATCAGGTCCAGCCGGATCGACGGCTTCTCGGTCAGCATCTTCACGACGGTGTCGAGCTTCTTCTGCTGCGCGTCGGTCAGCGCATACGTGCCCGGCGCGAACTCGACGTAGCCGAGATCCTCGCCGCCGCTGCCGCCGAACGCGTTCGCGAGCAGCGTGAACGGCGACGTCACGGCCTTCGCGATCAGGTTCAGCACCGCGCGCCAGATCAGCCCGCCGACGCTGAACTCCGGATTCGACAGCGAGCCCGACACCGGCAGGTTCACGTCGATCTCGCCGCGCGTGTTCTTCAGGAGCGAGATCGCGAGCTTCACGGGCAGCTTCGTCGCCGTGTCGTTCTCGACGTGATCGCCGAACGTGAGCTGGTCGATGAAGATGTGGTTGTTCGCCTGCAGTTGGTCGTTCGCGAGCTGGTAGTGCAGGTCGACGTTGAGCTTGCCCTTCGTGATCGGATAGCCGGCGTACTTCGCCGAATACGGCGTCAGGTTGGTCAGCTCGATGTCGTGCGCGGTCGCCGTGAGGTCCAGCGCCGGCTTGTCGATCAGCGGGTTCACCGAGCCCTTGATCGAGATCGGCCCGTTGCCCGCGAGGTTCGCGGCGACGTCGACCGGCGCGGACGTCGTCGAGTCCGTGCCGAACGCGCCGACCGTCCCCTTGATCGCGACCAGATTCGCCGTGTAGTTCGGCTTGATGAAGTTGTCGGTGTAGGTCACGCGGCCGTTCTGCAGCACGAGCTGGCCGAAATGCATGCGTACCGGATTCTGCGGCGGCGGCGCGGCCTTCACGACGACCGTCGCCGATGCGGCGGCCGGCGCGGACGCCTGCTGCACGGCCGCGGCCGACGCGGCCTGCGCGGCGGCCGGCGGCGTCACGCCCGGCGACAGCGGCACGGGTTCGTTCTTGCTCGCGTCGCGCGTAAGCGATTGCGCGGGGCCCGTTTCCTTTGCGACGACGTCCTTCAAGTTCAGCCGCCCCTGCGCATCGAGCAGCACGCGGCCGTAGAAGTTCGAGAACGTCACGCGCGCGGCGTCGACGTCGGTGCCCTTCTCGTCGTAGTTCACCTTCAGGTTCGACAGCGCGAGCGAGCGCCAGCCCGCGAACGGGTCGGACGTCGCCTTGTCGAGCATCCGCACGTCGACCAGCGCGACATCGCCGCGATAGGTCGCGCGCGGCGTGTCCTTCACCTGCGCGAACGTCAGGTTGCCCTGCGCGTTGAGCAGCGCGCTCGCGATGGTCGCGTTCAGCGCGCTGCCGAAGTACGGCTCGAACGCGGCCGCGTCGAGGCGGTTGCCGTTGATCTTCAGGCCGAGCTTCAGCGGCTGCGCGGTCACGTCGCCCGACACGTTCACCGAGCCCTTGCGGTTCAGCGTCGCCTTCAGCTGCACCGGCAGCGGCTTCGTCATGTCGTCGCTGATCTTCTGCACCGACAGGTCGAGCGGCTTGATCGCGAGCTTCACCGGGCGCGGCGTCGACAGGTCCGTGAAGTTCGCGGACGATTCCTTCACGTTCAGCGCGTCGATCCGGTAATGCCACGACGGCGCGGCCGCCTCGGCCTTGCGCGCGACCGTGCGCCCGGGCACCGCCGCCTGGGCGGGTTCGGCCAGCGCAGCCAGGTCGATCTTGCCGTCCTTCAGGCGCTTCACGTCGAGCGCGAGCCCGGTCGCATCGACGCTCGCGATTTCCGCGGTGCGCGCGGCGACGTCGACCTTCGCGATCTTCGCGCTTGCGTCGGGCAGCACGATCGCGGGCGCCTTCGCGTCCGGCGTCGCGAGCTTCAGCGACTTCAGGCTCACCGTGCTGTCGGCAACCTGCGCGTCGAGCGGCGTCTTGCCCCAGTCGGCCTTCGCGTTGACGCTCGCGCCGAGCGTGCCGTCGAGCACGCGCGCGCGGGTCGCCTCGCCGAGATACGGCTGCAGCGCCGGCAGCGCGAGCGCGTCGACCGCCAGCTTCGTGTCGGCCTGCTTCGACGCCAGGCTGAACGCGCCTTCGGCCTTCACGTCACCGCCGCGCGACAGCGACGTCGACAGCGTGTATTTCGCGGGTGTCTTGCCCTGCAGCGTGAAGCCGTCGAGCGTCGCGGCGAGCTTCGTCAGCGACATCGCGGTCGGCGTCGCGGGCACGCGGTCGTCGACGTTGATCGTGCCGCCGTCGATCGCGAAATGACGGATCGTCAGGTCGAGCGGCGGCGCTTCCTTCGCGGCGGCTTCGGCCTTCGCGCCGCTCGCGGCGTTGGCGGCGGCGACGGCCGATGCGGCGGCGCCCGACGCGGCCGGCTTGCCCGCGTCGGCCTTCGGCGCGGCGGCCGGCGTGCCGGCGAGCTTCTCGACGTTCAGCACGCCCTGCTTGTCGCGCGCCAGGTCGACGACCGGCTGGTCGAGCCGGATCTCGTCGAAATGCAGCACGTTGCGCAGCGGCTCGAGGCCGGCCGCCGCGACGTGCACGCCGCGCGCGGCGAACAGCGGTGCGGACGCGCGGTCTGTCACCTTCGCGTCGTTGAGATCCACGGTGCCCGACACGCGCAGCGACGGCGTGGCGCCGCTCATCACGAAGTTCAGCGTGAGGTTGCTGCTCAGCAAGCCGCTCGCGACGATCACCGGCAGCTTCGCCGGCGCGTAGGAAATCAGCTTCGGCACGTCGAGCCGGTCGAACTTCAGCGCGACTTCCGACTCGCGCGACAGCGCGAACGGCTTCGTTTTGCCGTCGATCGCGATCGGGCTGCCGTCGAATCGCGCGCGCAGTTTCGGCTGCACGAAGATGTCGGTCTTCGACGGCAGCGTCGCGATGAACGGAATGCCGAGCGTCCAGTTGTCGACCACGTGCTTTTCGTTCAGCAGGCGGTCGTCGAAGTCGATCCGCCCGTCGTTGACCTGAATGTTCGACACCGAGAAATGGGTCGGCTTGCTTTCAGGTTTGGACGGCGTCGAGAACTTTTCGATCAGGTCGGTGAAGTTGAAGCGTTGCGCGTCGTAGCGGACGATATGGAAGCGCGGCGAGTCGACGCGCACTTCGTTGACGATCGGCGCGCCGCGGAACAGCGACGACCACGATGGCCGCACGACGAGCTTGCCGATGTCGATGAAGTCGCCCTGGCCGCCGCGCTCGCCGATGTGCACGCCGTCGGCTTCGAGATTCAGCGTGTACGGGTTCAGCGCGATGCGCTGGATGGTGGACGGCCGACCGAGCTGCTGGCTCAGTTGCTGTTCGGCGATGTGGCGGATCAGCGGCGGCGCCGCGAAGAATCCGAGCAGTCCAAATAAAACGAGGAAGATCAGCACGCCGAGGCCGATACGTCGCGTCCGGCGCGAGCGTGCAACGCTGCCGAGGGCATGGAAGGTCGAGGGTACGGTTTCTTTGTCTGCGCTTGACATGCTTGGATGCCTCGGAAATGGATGCCGGGCCGCGCCGGAAAACCGGCACGGCCGCGCACGCTATCCCGAAAGTATAGGCTCAGGTGGTGACGGAACGACGTTCGGGCGAGGCCGCCGCGCCCGCGGATCGGACAGTGGCGGCGCCCGTCGGTTCATTTTCGGACGACGACGGGCGGCATCCACGAGCCGTCGCTCGCCTGCGGCTTCGGTGCGTAGAGTCGCAGCGCGAGCGTGAAGTCGGCGCGCGGCGCCGGCAGCCAGTTGGCCGCGTGCGTGCCGCCCGGCGACGCTGACACGACCACGTCGATCGAGCCGTCGTGATTGCGACGCAGCCGGTCGCGGTCGCCGAGCGAGCGGCGCGCCGAGCCGACGTCGGGCAGCGCGCCGTTCGTCGCGTACGGCGTGAGCGTCCAGAACCCGCGCACCGGCGGCAGCGCGCCCGGCGCGAAGTGCAGCACGTAGCGGTTCGCGCCGTTCAGCGAGTGGCCGTCGCTGTCGACGCGCACGAGCGCGAGCGTCTCGTCGTCGCGCGTCGCGGTGCCGAACTGCGTGTAGGCCGCGTACGCGCGCAGCGCGTAGTCCTGGCCATACTTGCCGGCCGTGTCGCCGATCCAGCTCCAGCCGTTCGCGCTCAGCAGGTTCGACGGCGGCGTGACGAGCCGCGCACGTGCCTCGGCGACGCCGGCCGTCGCGGCGTTCAGGCGATCGCCCGTCCACAGCACCGGGTAGCCGGCCGTCACGCCGATGTCGCCGAGCAATTCGTTCGCGTGCGCGTCGTCGGCCGGTGCTGGATTATCCTGAAGCGCCTGCGCGAAGCGCGTGAAGAACGCCTTCGGGTCGAGCGCGGCCACCTGCTCGGCCGGCGTGCCGCCGCTCGCCGCTTCCAACGGCGCGCTGCCCGCATGGACCGCGACCGACGCGCCACGCGTGCTGCCCGTATAGACGGACAGCGGCACCACGCGGATCGCCCGCTGCAGTTTCTTCACGTTCGTGAGGTCGCGCCCGCCGCTCGTCTGCAGCCGCACCTCGAGCCACGCGTTGGCCGACGGCACGTCGATACGCAATGCGCCCTTCGGCAGCGTGCCCTGCCAGTCCTTCGCGGCGAAGGCAATCGTTTGCGATCGCGCGGCGCCGCGAGCGCCTCGCGCCGCCACGCTCGACGACGACCACAGCACGTTCGTCCACATGTCGAGCGCGCGGGCATCCCAGTAGCGGCCGCGGGTATCCGGCAGCGTCACGATCACCGGTTCGGCACCGACGTCGAGCCAGCCGGTCGAGTCGAGCGTATCGACGCCCGGCAGCGGCGGGTTGAGCGCGCCGACCGGCGGCAGCGCCTGCGCGTGACGCAGCGTGTTGAGCGGCGCCTGGCCCGGCTGCGCGCTGTCGCCGCCCGTCGCGGCTTCCTTCGCGACGTCCATCAGCACGAGCGGATACGCGTATATATAGGAGTCGGCCACTTCGGCACGCATCCAGCCGGTTTTCCGCTGGATCGCGTCCGGTTGCGACGCGCATCCCGCCAGCAGCGCCGCCAGAGCCAGCGACGCGCCTGCCGCGCGCCGCAGAGAAACTGATTCTCGTAGGTTTTCAATCATTGAGTACTGGCCGAATATCGTTCTTGTCAGTCAACGCCTTGTTCGACTCACGATCGGCGAAAGCAAGGCACCCCAGCGTGCCCGGTCGCCGCTTCGCTCGGCGGGCGCTGATGTCAGGCCGGTATCATAGCGCCTAAGGGCATCCCCCAATATGCCGAATATCGGGCGGAGCGGTAACCGGGCTGTCGTCAGCCAGGACTTCCATTGATCCGGCCCTTGTCCGGCGCCGTCCGCCGCCTGCGCGGGGCGGCATGTCGAGCGAGAATGGGTCGGCCGTCGGCACGATCCTGTATTGCACGCCCCCCTTGACCTTCCCATCATGGGAATGTTGATACTGAAGTCATTCGCGGCACGAACCGCGCTTTTGGGGAATCCGACATGACTGAACCACTCGCCTCCGCCGACATGCAAACGATCGAACTGACCATCGACGGCATGCATTGCGGCGGCTGCACGGGCCGCGTGCAGCGTGCGCTGGCCGCCGTGCCGGGCGTCGTCGAGGCCGCGGTCGATCTCGACGCGCATGCGGCGACGGTAACCGCACAGGACACGGTCGAGCCCGCGCAGCTCGTCGCCTCGGTCGATGCCGCCGGCTACCGCGCGGCCATGCGCGAAGCGGCAGTCGAAGCCGCAGCGTCTGCGCACGTCGAACACGCGATGCACGAGAACGCCGGGCCCGCAATGGCGGCGACCGCACTGCCCGCGCCCGCCGCCAGCATCGAACTCGACATCGACGGCATGACCTGCGCGTCGTGCGTGTCGCGCGTCGAAAAAGCGCTGGCGAAGGTGCCCGGCGTCACGCGCGCGTCCGTCAACCTCGCCACCGAGCGCGCGACCGTCGACGCGGCTCCGGACGTTTCCGCGTCGCAACTGGCCGAAGCCGTGCGGCAAGCCGGCTACGGCGCGACACCGGTCGCCGCGCCGCCGCCGGCCGCTTCCAGCGATCTCGAATTCGACATCGGCGGCATGACGTGCGCATCCTGCGTCGGCCGCGTCGAAAAGGCGCTGGCCGCCGTGCCTGGCGTCACGCGCGCGTCGGTCAATCTGGCGACCGAACGCGCGTCGGTGCATGGCGCCTGCGCGCTCGACGCCGCCACGCTGATCGCGGCGGTCACGACGGCCGGTTATCGGGCATCGCTCGCCGTTGCGCCGGACGCAGGCGTCTCGGCCGACGCCGAAGCCCGCGCCGCCGAAGCCGCGCAAGCCCCCGACGCCCGCAAGCGCCGCGAAGCGATCCGCGAACGCAATCTCGTGATCGGCTCGGCCGTGCTGAGCGTGCCGCTCATCGTGCCGATGCTCGTCGCGCCGTTCGGCATCGACGCGATGCTGCCCGGCTGGCTGCAGCTCGTGCTCGCGTCGGTCGTCCAGTTCGGCTTCGGCGCGCGCTTCTACCGCGCCGCCTGGCATGCGGTGATGGCACGCACCGGCAACATGGACCTGCTCGTCGCGCTCGGCACGTCGGCCGCGTTCGGCCTGAGCCTGTGGATGCTGCTGCGCGACCCCGCGCACCCCGGCCATCTGTATTTCGAGGCATCGGCCGTCATCATCACGCTGGTGCGCTTCGGCAAATGGCTCGAAGCGCGCGCAAAACGCCAGACGACCGAGGCGATCCGCGCGCTGAACGCGCTGCGCCCCGACCGCGCGCGCGTCGTCGAGCACGGCATCGAACGCGACGTGCCGCTGGCGCAGGTACGCGTCGGCACGACCGTCGGCATCCGTCCGGGCGAGCGTGTGCCCGTCGACGGCCGGATCGTGTCGGGCCGCTCGCACGTCGACGAATCGCTGATCACCGGCGAAAGCCTGCCGGTGCCGAAGGAAGACGGCGATCCGGTCACGGCCGGCTCGATCAACGGCGAAGGCGCGCTCGTCGTCGAAACCACCGCGATTGGTGCGGAAACGACGCTCGCGCGCATCATCCGTCTCGTCGAATCCGCGCAGGCGGAAAAGGCGCCGATCCAGCGGCTCGTCGATCGCGTCAGCGAAGTGTTCGTGCCGGCGATCCTCGGCATCGCCATGCTGACGCTGGCCGGCTGGCTGATCGCCGGCGCCGGCATCGAAACGGCGATCCTCAACGCGGTCGCGGTGCTCGTCATCGCGTGCCCGTGCGCGCTCGGCCTCGCGACGCCCGCCGCCATCATGGCCGGCACCGGCGTCGCGGCCCGCCACGGCGTGCTGATCAAGGACGCCCAGGCGCTCGAACTCGCGCAGCGCACCACGGTGATCGCGTTCGACAAGACCGGCACGCTGACCGAAGGCAAACCGTCCGTGACGGCATTCGACGCCGTCGGCATCCCACGTGAGCAAGCGCTCGCTCTCGCGGCCGCGGTCCAGCGGCAAAGCGACCACCCGCTCGCGCGCGCCGTGGTCGCCGCGCACGATGCGGACGTCGTGGCCCGCGGCGGCGGCGCGGGTTCGACCGAGGTTGTCGCGGCCGATGCGCGCGCGGTGGCCGGTCGCGGTGTCGAGGCGCGCATAGGCGGCGAACTTCTCGCACTCGGCAGCACCCGCTGGCGCGACGAACTCGGCATCGTCGTGCCGCCCGAACTCGACGCGCGTGCCGCGGAACTCGAACGCGCGGGCAACACGATCTCGTGGCTGATGCGTGCCGACGCGCCGCGCGCGCCGCTCGCACTGATCGCGTTCGGCGACACCGTGAAGCCGGGCGCGCGCGACGCGGTCGCGGCACTGTCGGCGCGTGGCGTCGCGAGCGTGCTCGTCACCGGCGACAACCGCGGCAGCGCGGCGGCCGTCGCGGCGACACTCGGAATCGGCGAAGTGCATGCGCAGGTGCTGCCCGACGACAAGGCACGCGTGGTAGCCGAACTGAAACGCGCGCACCGCGGAATCGTCGCAATGGTCGGCGACGGGATCAATGACGCGCCCGCGCTCGCCGCGGCCGACGTCGGCATCGCGATGGCGACCGGCACGGACGTCGCGATGCATACGGCCGGCATTACGCTGATGCGCGGCGACCCGGCGCTCGTCGCCGATGCGATCGACATCTCGAAGCGGACGTATCGGAAGATCCAGCAGAACCTGTTCTGGGCGTTCGTCTACAACCTGATCGGCGTGCCGCTCGCGGCACTCGGCTGGCTGAATCCGGTGATCGCGGGCGCGGCGATGGCGTTCTCGAGCGTCAGCGTCGTGACGAACGCGTTGCTGCTGAGGAGATGGAAAGGCCGCGCACGCTGATGCGGGCCACGACGGGCGCCGGGTCGTTCGATGGACGTCCGGCGCTTGTCGTAGCGGAAATGGCTTGCCGACCTGCGTGGCGCAAATTGCATGCACTGCGTCGGGACAGATCAGCGGAAGAGGCTGGGAAAACAACAACGCGCGTCACCGACGCGCGTGTGCTGGCCTCAGCTCTGGACGACCGGCTTGATCAGCGTCGTCGTGATCGGCACGAAGCCGCACGCCCGATACAGCGCACGGGCCGCCGTGTTGTGATTGAACACCGACAGCCCGATTTCGGTGACGCCGTGACGGCGCGCCTCGGCCTCGAGCGCATCGAGCGCACGTGTGGCCCAGCCCTGGCGGCGCCGGGTCGGGACGATGTCGAGATCGTAGATGAATAGCGTACGGTTCGGCCCTTCGGGCACGATCGCGTACCAGAGGTCGCCGACCGTGTCGCCGCTGGCGGCGTCGATCAGTTGGACGAGCGTCTGGCCGGAAGTGAGCAGGCCGTCGGGCAGCAGCGTATCGAAGCAGGCACGGGCGCGGGTCTGCGCGTCGTCAGTGGCGTTCTGCCCGGATGACACGAGATCGCGCGCGTAGCCGTCGATGGCGCGCGTGCGGTATGCGTGGAATTCACCGGCCGTCATCGGCCGCATCTGCAACATGGCCCGTGTCGCGAGGGAAGTCGGACTTCCAGTGTAGCGGGACGGTCGCACCGGCGCGCGAGGCGGCGGTGGAAAACGGGCAGGCAGAGGCGGCGAGCGCCGCGCCGAATCAGCGAATCAGCGAATCAGCGAATCAGCGAATCAGCGAATCAGCGAATCAGCGACGGTACAGGACGGTCGGCACGTGGTTCGCACGACGCACGCGCTCGGCTTCGGCGTGACGCGCAGCGTACGAATATTCCGCGTCGAGCGGCAGGTGCGGGGAGACGAAAAGGTCGTCGATCTTTTGCAGCAGGGCAAGAATGAAGCTCATGTGAGACTCCTGACAGATGGCGCTAGGGTTTTCCCTTAGATGGATGCCATTCTAAGGGTTTTCCCTGAACTCTGCCAGCTCACCGCATCAGTTTGCCGCACCCGCTCCACCGACGATCGATCGTCCGCCCCGTCCCGCCTTGTCACGCCTGGGTTCGCAGGTAGGGTCGGACGATTCAGCGCGTTCGACGCACGCGCTTCGCGGCCGCCGCCTCGCGATTCGCATTGCGCTGCAGCCGGTCGACCTGCGACAGCATCGCTTCGTGGTGTTCCGCGAGCGTCATCAGCGTTGCCTGCTGCGTCGACAGGTCGGCAGCCAGCCGGTCGATCCGCTGCTGCCTGGCGTCGACTTCCTGCTTCAGGTGCGCGATCTGCCGCGTTTGCAGCACCAGCGCGACGAGCCCCGTGAACACGACGATCGCCAGCGCCAGCAGCAGCCGGTTGACGCGACGCATTTCGCGATCGGCCGCCTGCTTCATGCCGGCCGTCTCGGCCTGCAGCGCGGCGAGTCGATCCGACAGCGGGCGCAGTTGCGTATCGGGGTCGAAGGCCGACGCGCCCGACGTGGCCGGTTGCGCACGATCCGCCGACGGCTTCGTCACGAACGACGCAGCAGATGCAACAGGCTGCACGAACGGGGAGGCCGGCGCTTCCGCTGCTTGCGCGGCGTCACGGGCACTCGCGGCCACGGCGGGCTCGGCCGGTTCGGCGGTCGCTGACCGTTCAGTGGATGGCGCAAGGTGCAGCGCCGGGGTCGCTTCCGCCCCCGCGTCGACGGCGGCCACTCCCCGCGCGCTACGCGCCGCTGCCGCTTCGCGCGCGCCTGCGCCCACACGGCGCTTGCCGCCGGAGGATGCGCGACGCCCCTTCATGGTCTCGCCGGGCGTCCGCACCGCTTCGTCGCGTGTGGCCGGCACGGCGGCGCCTTCGGGCTCACTGCCCGCTTTCACGGGGCGGTCGCCGATGATTGCATCGACCACCGCACCTTCCACCGCTCCCGCATTCGCCGTCGAACGCTCGGCTTGCGTCCCGGCCGCATCGCCTGCTTCCGCCACGCCGCCGGTCTTCACCTGGTTGCCGTCGGTTGCCGGCTCGCCGGCTGCAATTGCGGCGATACCATCGGACCGCCGCGCCTCGCCGAGCTTCGTTGCATCGGCAGCGGACGCACGCACGACATCGGTATCGGCCACAGCGCCGTTTCCTCGCGTCGACGCGGACGCAGACGCCGTCGCAACGTCAGGCGCCGACTCGACCGACCCGCCGTCGGCGCCCGGCGTGCCGAACCCATCCAGCGTCGCCTGCCGACCGCCGTCATCGCCGTCCGCGACGGCGACCGCCGTGTCGGCATCCATCGCCCCGTCAACGCGCGAGACCACCGGCCCACGCGCAGCCGGCTCGAGCACCGGATCGCCGAACAGGTCTAGCGTACGTTCGTCCCGCGGCGCATCGCCGCCCGTCGCGTTGCCCGACCGCGCGGTTGCCTGGGCGGCGGTGTCTGCCGCGGCCGCGACGGAGCGTGGACGCGAACGGGCCGACGAGCGGTCGGAGCGGGAACGGGAGCGAGGCAGGGAAACGGATTCGGTCATGGAGTCGGATTACAGGCCCGCAAACGCGGAACCGGATGTCGAACGGAATCAGTGACCGGCCATTGTCGCATGACCGATCGCCGATCCTGCCGACCGGATGCCGCCTATTCGTCGCCCGACAACCCGCCGCCTTCCTCGAATCGCGTCACGCACGACAGCCCGCGCAGCTTGTCGCAGATCGCACGGTATTCGAGATCCGACACGCGCGCGAGCGCGATGCGCACCTCGTCGTGCTCGCCCGTGTCGTCGGCGCGCTGCACGATGAATTGCTTCACGCGCGCGCTGTCGGGGCCGAGGGCCGCGTGCAGCGAATCGAACGTCAGCGCGCCGCCCACCACCGTCAGCGCGAGCTGACGCCGCTGCCGCACCGTGAAGTAGCGCCGCTCGAGCGGCTTGATGCCGGCCAGGATGATCAGGATGATGATCGTCGCGGAAATCGACGCGACGTACAGTCCGCCACCCACCGCGAGGCCGATCGCGGCGACCGACCACAGGCTCGCGGCCGTCGTCAGCCCGCGCACGATCTCGCCGCGCAGCAGGATCGAGCCCGCGCCGAGGAAACCGATGCCCGAGACCACCTGCGCGGCGATCCGCGACGGATCGAGCACGATGTGGTCGCTGCTGCCCAGCACATCGGCGAAACCGAACGCCGACACGATCATGATGAGCGTCGAGCCGACACAGACCAGCATGTGCGTGCGCAGGCCGGCCGCCCACGACAGGCGCTCCCGCTCGAAGCCGATGACACTGCCGAGCGCCGCCGCGAGGACCAGGCGCATCACGAGTTCCAGATTGCCGAGCATCCGATTTCTCTCCTGTTTTGAAGACTGCCGCGCGGAATGGTTTATCCTTGGCCCCGGCCGCGCCGCTCCGCGCCGACTCAATTCGATCCAAGCGCTCAACCCCGCCATGTCCGTTCCCGATTCCGCTTCCGCCCGGGCCGCCCGATTGCGCGACCATTTTGCGCACGTCATCCTGCCGATCTGGCAGGGTTCAGGGTTCGACCAGACGCTGCGGCTGCCGTTCGAGGCCGTCGATCCGGCCACCCATGCACCGCTGCCCGTCACCCGTTATCGCGCAATGGCATGCGCGCGACAACTGTTCGTGTTCGCGCAGGCCGGCCACACCGCGCACGCGGCCACGCTGTTCGATTCGCTGTGCAGCCGCTTCCGCGATCCGCGCCACGGCGGCTGGTTCTACAGCGTCGATGCGCAAGGCGCGCCGCTCGACACGACCAAGGACCTTTATACGCATGCGTTCGTCGTGTTCGCGTGCGCCGCATGGCATGCGGCGTCGGGCGACGCCGCGGCGCGCACGGTCGCCGAGGACACCGCCGCGCTGATCCAGGACCGCTTCGCGCCGCAGCCGGGTGACGCACTGCTCGACGCCGCGCGTCACGCCGACTTCTCGTCATCGGGCAGCGGCGCGCTGCAGAACCCGCTGATGCACCTGACCGAAGCCTGGCTCGCGGCCGCCGATGCGTTCGGCGACGCGGCGTTCGACGATGCGCTCGCGCGCACCGCGCAGGCCGTCGAGCGCACGTTCGTCGATACGGCGACCGGCTGCGTCGCCGAACTGCCGCTCGGGGCGGCCGACAACCGCTTCGAGCCCGGCCATCAGTTCGAATGGTTCTATCTGGTCGATGCGGCCGGCGCGCGCCTCGCGCAAACCGGGCTCCGCGACGCGCTCGCGCGCGCGTTCGCGTTCGCCGAGCAGCACGGAATCGATCCGCGGACGGGTGCCGTGTGCGCGGCAGTCGACGCGCAAGGCGCATGCATCGACGGCACGCAGCGGATCTGGGCGCAGACGGAATACTTGCGCGCGCTCGCCACGCACGGCGGCACGCCGGCGTCCGCGCCGCTCGCGCAGCAGATTGAACGCTTCGCCGCGCGCTTCCTGCATCCGCGCGGCTGGTTCGAGTGCAAGACGGCCGACGGCCAGGTGTCGCGCGCCGACATGCCGTCGACGACGCCCTACCACCTCGCGACCGCTTACGCGGCGCTGCCCGCCGTTTCGTAACCGGCGTCGGCAAACGACGACGGCGCGCGCGCGTCGCGAACACCGCGAGCCGCGCGCGCGTCGCCCAGTTCGAACACCGACACCGCCTGCATCAGGTGCGCGGTCTGGTCGTTCAGCGACGCGGCCGCCGCCGCGACTTCCTCCACCAGCGCCGCGTTTTGCTGCGTCAGCTGGTCCATCTGCGTGACCGCCTGATTGACCTGCTCGATGCCGACGCTCTGCTCGACCGACGCGGCCGTGATCTCCGACATCGTCTGCACGACCCGCGTGATCGACGCCGATACCGTCCGCATCGCGTCGCCGGCCCGTTCGACGAGTTCCGAGCCGCCATCGATCTGCGTGACCGACTCCTCAATCAGCGCCTTGATCTCCTTCGCCGATTGCGCACTGCGCTGCGCGAGCGAGCGCACTTCGCCCGCGACCACCGCGAAGCCGCGACCCTGCTCGCCGGCACGCGCGGCCTCGACCGCCGCGTTCAGCGCGAGGATGTTGGTCTGGAATGCGATGCCGTCGATCACCGAGATGATCTCCGCGATGCGCCCGGAGCTTTGGGCGATGCCCCGCATCCCCTCGATCACGCTGTCGACCACACCGCCGCCGTGGCGCGTCGCGTCGAGCGCCGCGTCGGCCAGCGCGCTGGCCGCACGCGCGCTATCGGTGTTCTGGCGGACGGTCGCGGTCAGTTCCTCCATGCTCGCGGCGGTTTCCTCGAGCGACGCGGCCTGCGTGCCCGTGCGCGCGGAGAGGTCTGCGTTGCCGCCGGCGATCTCGCCCGCGCCGAGATGGATCGCGTCGGACGCGTGACGCACGGTACGCACGGTGTCCGTGATGCTCGCCTGCATTGCAGCAAGGCCGCGCAACATCCGGTCGATCTCGAACACGCCGCCTGCCCGCACGGCTTCGTCGAGCCGGCCCTGCGCGATGCGCTCGAAATGGCGGCCGGCCTCGTCCAGCGGCGCGACCACCGCGCGCCGCGCGGCGGCGTAAATCGCCGCGCTCGCGGCGAGCATCGCCATCAGCAGCACGATGCCGACCCACTTGAACCACTGCACCCCGCTATCGATCGTGGCCAGCGCGTCGCGGCTCGACGCGGCGCCGTAGTCGGCGAAGCGGTGCAGTTCGGCGAGGTACGCGTCCTGGAAGCCCTGCGTCGGCTGATCGAGGAACGCCTGGATGTTGTCGGCATCGAGGAACTGCACGAGTTCGCCCAGCGCGCCGCGCAGCGCGCGATAGCGCTCGGTGAGCGCCGCCACGCGCGCGCGGTTCGTCGCGTCGACGGCCTGCGCGGCCGTCAGCACGGTGAACGCCTTGTCCGCTTCGGCGAGCGAAGCGCTGGCATGGCGGATGATCTCGTCGGGCTTCGGGCCGCCGCGTACCATCCGCGTGCCAGCGCGCGACAGGTTCACGCGTGCGTCGAGCAGGCGCTCGGTCGCCTGGCTGGCCGCGTCGACCTGCGCGATCGCGACGTTCGACAGGTCGTCGACGCCGCTGCGCGTCGATGCGAGCGCCCAGAAGCCGAGCGCCTCGATCGCGAACAGAAAGAGGCAAAACACGGTCAACACGCCGAGCAGACCCGACGCGAGCTTGATTTTTCCGAACATGGGGGAGATTCCTGGAGAGGCGACGATGGAGCAATGCCCCGGCATTAGCGGCATTTCTGCGTCGGACTTTAGGAACATCCGGCGAGCGGCGCCCGGCCAATCCCCTCCATCCTCGTGGAATCGCCGGCAAACGAGGACAATGCGCGCGTTCGGCGCAATAATCGCGTCGCATCGCGCCGGCCGTCACGCGAAATGCGGACGAATTTCCTTGCTTATCCGCAGCCCCCTTCCTAGAGTTCAGCGCAAGCGGACACGCATTGCGAGGGCAGTCGATGACGGACATCACGGACCACGCGCGCGGCGCATTGCGCGCGCAACCGTTCAGCATGCTGCTGGGCACGGAGCTGATGCATATCGGCGACAACGAAGTGTCGCTGTGCCTGCCCGTGCGGGAAGAACTGCGGCAGCAGCACGGCTTCGTGCACGGCGGCGTGATCGGCTACCTCGCCGACAACGCGCTGACCTTCGCCGGCGCGCTCGTACTCGGCCCGCGCGTCATCACCGCCGAATACAAGATCAACTACCTCCGGCCGGCCGTGAACGGCACGCTCGTCGCGCGCGCGAAGGTCGTCTATGCGGGCCGGCACCAGGCGACCTGCCAGTGTCATGTGTTCGTCATCGACGGCGATCACGAGCGGCTCGTCGCGATCGCGCAAGGCACGATCAATCGCGTCGGCGACGGCAAGATGCCGGATTCGCCGGAGGAAACGGCGTAAGCGGCCGATATCGCTCGACACGGCGAAGCACACGCGGCGGCGAGCCCGCGCACCCGGCTCCGTCAACCCGCGTCATCATCCTGCAACGATAGAAACCGCGGCGCAACGCGCGCCCGCACGTTCCCGTTCTCGTCAGTTCGATAGATCCCGCGCGCCGCATTGTGCGGATGGTCGACCGCAGCGGCCACGCTCAGCACCGGGGCGAAGCACGCGTCCGTCCCTTCGAGGAGCGCGCGCCAGTGCTCGGACGGCTGCCGCGCGAACACCTCCGCAAAGCGCGCCTTCAGCGCTGGCCAGCGCGTGCGATCGTACTGCGACGCCGGATCGACGTCGGTCAGTCCGAGCCGCTCGACCAGCAGCGCGTAGAACGGCGGCTCCAGCGCACCGATCGTCACGCATTCGCCGTCCGCGCAGCGATATACGTCGTAGAACGGCGCATCGTGGAAGAGGCTCGGCTGCGCGCCATCGATCTGCCCGTTCGCGCGCGCCCACAGTGCGAGCGAGCCGAGCATCGACACGATGTCGACGATCGCGCCGTCGACCACGCGCCCCGGCCCGCCGCCGCGCACATCGAACAGCGCGCAGACGATCCCGAATGCGAGCCCGAGCGCGCCGCCGGCATCGCCGACGACGGTCGGCGGCACGCCGGGCCGGCCGTCGCGCGGCGCGGACAGCGACAGCAGCCCCGTCAGCGCGACGTAGTTCAGGTCGTGCCCGGCGGCCGTCGCGAGCGGTCCGTCCTGGCCCCAGCCCGTCATCCGTCCGTACACGAGCTTCGGATTGTCGCGTGCGCAATCGTCCGGGCCGAGCCCGAGGCGCTCCATTACGCCGGGCCGCAGCCCCTCGATCAGCGCGTCGGCCTGCGCGATCAGCGCGAGCGCCGCGTCGCGGCCGGCCGGCGTCTTCAGATCGAGTTCGACGATCGTCTTGCCTTCGCGCAGCAGGTCGCCGTCGCGGCTCTGCAGCGCGTCCGGTGCGCTGGTGCGGCCTGCGGGACGCGCGATCAGCGTGATGCGCGCCCCCATCCCGGCGAGCATCCAGCCCGCGAGCGGGCCGGGGCCGAGGCCTTCGAATTCGACGATGTGGACGCCGGAAAGCGGCGCGTTCAATGACATGGCGACCTCGCGGAAATGCAACCGGACAGGGGCGAAACGAAACGACGCTCCGATTCTATGCGAACGTGCGCGGCGCCGACGGCAAGACGGCCGATACGCGAGGTTCGCGTCGACACCGGATGATCACCCGCCGCCGTCTGCCCGATGCCGGCGGAGGCCGCCGCAGGCGGACGCGTCGTCGCACGAGCGGCCACGCGACTCGCCGACCGCTTCGTCCACGCGCTCGGCCAGCGCGTCGCGCATCGCGAGCACGATCGCGCCGCGATGCTCTTCGATCCGCTCGACCGGCCCGGCGACGCCGATCGCGAGCGGCATGCCGTTCCAGCCGTCAGCGATCACCATCGAGATCATCGCCGCGCCTTGCGTCACCGTATGCGCCGAATACGAATAGCCGAGCCGGCGCGTCTCTTCGACCTTGTCCAGCACGACGTCCTCGTCGATCGTCCTGCCCGACTTTCCGATGCGCCGGATGCTGCGCGCCACGAGCCGGCGAATCGTGCT
The DNA here is from genome assembly GCF_053427845.1 of Burkholderia sp. AW49-1. Lineage (NCBI taxonomy): Bacteria > Pseudomonadati > Pseudomonadota > Betaproteobacteria > Burkholderiales > Burkholderiaceae > Burkholderia > Burkholderia sp. AW49-1. Next base: position 159,695 of record NZ_JBSAXF010000007.1, read on the forward strand.
GTCCGGCTGCAGGCTCAGCAGCGCCCAGCCGAGCCCCGACATGCAGATCTCGCGACGCGTGCCAATCGGCGCATAGAACTGGACCGGAATCCGGTGCGCGCCCGCGACGGCGTCGATGTACTGCACGTAAAGATCGCTCTGCACCGCAATCACGACGGCCTCCCGCGTGCCGGCCGCCAGCCGTTTCGCCAAGGCGTGCCAGTATCGCCGGCTGGCCGCCGCCGAATCGACGAGCGCTTCGCCGAGATTGACGAGCCGCGCCGTCGGCGCATACGCGTGCGTCCGTTCGTCGTACGACAGGTAGCCGAGCACCTTCATGCTGGTCAGCAACGCCGCCGCGCTCGACCCGGGATAGCGGCAGCGCGTGGCGATCTCGCGCACGCTCAGCGGCCGCTGCAATTCGCTGAACAGCTCCAGTACCTCGAACACGCGCGCCGCGCTCTTGACCACGTTTCCGCTCATCCCGCCCCTCCGCGCCCGTCACGGCGGCCCCTTCCACGTATGTGGAACAGAATTTCCCGCCGCCAACCGTCGTGACGATACTAGGCTTCGGCCCGCGGCGTGAAGCCCCGCGGTACAGAACATACGGAGACACCATGTCAGCCTTTCTGATCCGTGAACGACAGGGACCGATCCTGACCGTCACGATGAACCGCCCCGAAACCCGCAACGCCATTTCGGACACCGATGCGATCGATGCACTGGTCGCGTGCTGCGACGAAGCGAACCGCGACGAGTCGATTCGCGTGCTGGTCCTGACCGGCGCCGGCGCCGTGTTTTCGTCGGGCGGCAACGTGAAGGCGATGCGTGCGCTCGCCGAGTCGGACCTGCACGACCTCGCGGCGATCCGCACCGGCTATCGCCGCGGCATCCAGCGCCTCGCGCACGCGTTCCACCAGCTCGAAGTGCCGGCCATCGCGGCGATCAACGGCCCGGCCATCGGCGCCGGTACCGACCTGGCTTGCATGTGCGACATCCGCATCGCCGCCGACAGCGCGCGCTTCGCGGAAAGCTTCATCGCGCTCGGCCTCGTGCCGGGCGACGGCGGCGCGTGGTTCCTGCCGCAGATCGTCGGCGCGGCCGTGGCCGCCGAGATGTCGTTCACGGGCGACGCGGTGGACGCGCAAACGGCGCTGCGCCACGGGCTGGTGTCGCGCGTCGTCTCCGACGGCGAACTGCTGGCCCACGCGCACGCGCTCGCCGCGCGCATCGCGCGCCATCCGGGCACCGCACTGCGCCTGACCAAGCGGCTGCTGCGCGAAGGCCGGCACGCGAGCCTCGACACGCTGCTCGACCTGTCCGCGTCGTACCAGGCATTCGCCCATGCAACGCCCGAACACCGAGCGGCCGTCGAAGCGCTGTTCGCCGCGCGCGACTGACCCCGCGGCGCTTCGCCCGGCATCCAGCCGGCGAACGCCAGCATCGCCGACCATCGAAGGAACCATCGTCATGATCATCAGCAACGAAGGCGCGCTCGCGGGCGTGCGCGTGGTGGACCTGAGCCGCGTCTATGCGGGCCCGTTCTGCACGCAGACGCTCGCCGACCACGGCGCGGACGTCATCAAGATCGAACCGCCGCAAGGCGACGAAACACGCGACTGGGGGCCCGCGATGCCGAGCGGCCTCTCCAGCTACTACTGGGGGCTCAACCGCAACAAGCGCAATCTCGCGCTCGACCTGTCGCATCCCGACGGCCGCGACGTGCTGTTCCGCCTGCTCGAGACGGCCGACGTGCTGGTCGACAACTTCAAGCAGGGCACGCTCGAACGCTGGGGCATCGGTTACGACGATTGCCTGCGCGAACGCTTTCCGCGCCTCGTCCATTGCTCGATCTCCGGCTACGGCACCGACGGCCCGCTCGCGCGGTTTCCGGGCTACGACGCCGTCGCGCAGGGGCTCGCCGGCTTCATGTCGATCAACGGCGAGCCGGGCGGCATGCCGCTGAAGGTACCGTTTCCGGTCGTCGACTACGCGGCCGGGCTGAGCGCCGTGTCGAGCATTCTGCTCGCGCTGGTGGAACGCACGCGCTCCGGGCTCGGGCAGCACGTCGACATCGACCTGTTCAGCACCGCGCTGTCGATGCTGCATCCGCTCAGCACGACCTGGATGGCGACCGGCGACGTGCCCGTCGCGACGGGGAACGTCTATGCCGCGATCGCGCCGTACGGCGTGTATTCTTGCAAAGACAAGCCGGTGGCGACGGGCGCGGGCAACAACCGCACGTTCGCGAAGCTGGTCGAAGCGCTCGGCGTGCCCGAGCTCGCGCGCGATCCGCGCTTCGCAACCAACGCGCAGCGCGTCGCGCACCGCCACGCGCTCGACTCGCTGATCGGGCAGCTGACCGCCGAGCTGCCCGCCGACGAGGTCGTCGACCGGCTGATGCGCGCCGGCGTCGCGACGGGACCAGTCAACACCATCGCCGACGGGTTCGGCCATCCGCAAGCGGCCCGCAACGCGATGTTCGTCAAGAACGACACCTACACCGGCGCGGGCATCCCGGCCAGGCTGTCGCGCACGCCCGGCTCGATCCGCCGGCCGCCGCGGCCGTTCGCGGCCGACACCGACACTGTGCTCGACGCGCTCGGCCTCGACGCGGCCCGCCGCGACGCGCTGCGCAAGGCCGGCGTCGTTCACGACGAGCGCGCCGCCACGTCCGGGAGCGCGTCGTGACCACGCCGCGCACGTTCTCCTCCCTGCCCGGCGACGACGCCCCGTCGATCCTGCGCAGCGACGACGACGGCATCGCGTGGCTGACGATTCATCGCCCGCATGTCGCCAATGCGCTGTCCGCCGACGCGATCCGGCGCCTGTGTGACGAACTCGTCACGCTCGACGACAACCCCGCGGTGCGCGCGATCGTGATCCGCGGTGCGGGCGAGCGCGCCTTCAGCGCGGGCATCGATCTCGGCGATCCCGAGATGCGCGGCATGCGGCCGATGCGCGGACTTGCACGCAACGTGCACGAGCTGATCCTCGAACTGCGCAAGCCGACCATCGCGGCCATCAACGGCTACGCGGTCGGCGGCGGCTTCGAAATCGCGCTCGCATGCGACCTGCGGATCGCCGCCGATCACGCGTATTTCGCGCTGCCCGAAGCGCGAGTCGGCATGGGCGCGAACTTCGCGAGCGTGCTGCTGCCGCGCATCCTGCCGCGCGCGGTCGCGATGGAGCTGCTGTTCACGGGCCGCCGCTTCGACGCTGACGAAGCGCTGCGCGTCGGGTTGCTTAGCCGGGTCGTCCCCGGCGCCGCGCTCGACGATGCCGTGCGCGAACTGACGCAGGCGATCGCCGCGAACGCGCCGCTCACGATCCGGCGCATCAAGGAAACGGCGACCCGCAGCTGGGGCCTGCCGGTTGCCGCGGCGCTGCGGCTCGACGTCGGCCCCGACGTCTATGCGAGCGAGGACCGGGTCGAAGGTGCCCGCGCGTTTCTCGAGAAGCGCAAGCCGGTGTTCAAGGGACGCTGAGCCCGGCGGCGCGCGGCCCCGTCCGCCGCGTGCCGTCGATCGCCGCCCCGCACGCGGGCGCGGCGCATAACAAACATGGAACGGAGACACATTCATGCAACGCAAAGCACTCCTGATCGGCGCCTGCGTGCTGTGCGCGCCGCACGCGCACGCGTCGTCGGTGACGCTGTACGGAATCGTCGACAGCTACGTCGAATTCGATCGCATCGGCAGCGTGTCGAGCTTCCGGCAGAGCGGCGGTGGCGGGTCGACGAGCCGCGTCGGTCTGACGGGCGTCGAGGAGCTCGGCGGCGGCACCTCGACGAAATTCGTGCTGGAAAGCGGCTTCTCGCCGGCCGACGGTTCGCTCCAGGGCGGCACGCTGTTCTACCGGCAGGCGTACGTGGCGCTACAGGACACGCGCTACGGCGACCTGCGGCTCGGCCGGCAATACACGCCGTCGTTCTACATCGTGTACGAGGGCGATCCGTTCGGCCTGAACGAACGCATGTCGCCGCTCGCGCTGCTCGCGACGTCGACGGACTCGATCACGACCGCCACGACGCCGCCGATTCCGCGCTTCAACCAGGCGGCGTCGTATCTCGGCCCGGACTGGAACGGCTTGCGCGTGATGGCCACCTACGGCTTTCCGACGCCGAACGCGCTGTCCATGCAGGCCGGCCGCAACTACGGCGCGGGGCTCCAGTACCGGATCGGCGGCCTGTACGTCGGCGCGGGCTTCCAGGACGACATGTCGGCCGGCCACCTCGCACCCGTCGTCCAGCCGACGACCACCCGCCACTACGTATTCGCCGCCAACTACGCGTTCGCGCGGGTCAAGCTGTACGGCGCGTTCCTCCACGGCGCCAGCACGGCGCCCGGCTCGCCCGCGTTCTCGACGGCGAGCGTCGGCGCGACGGTCGACGTCGGCGCGCTCGACCGCGTGCTGGTGTCGGCCGTGCGCCGCGACGTGAAGGGCTCGGCAAACGACGCGACCGCGTTCGGCCTCGGCTACGACCATCCGCTGTCGAAGCGGACCTCGCTCTATGCCCGCTACCTGTACATGAAGAACGGCGGCCGCGCGCGCAACACCGTCGTCGCCGGCGTGCAACCGCAACCGGGCGGCGCCGAGCAGGTGCTGGCGCTCGGCATCACTCACCGCTTCTGACGGAGTGCCCATGACCTCGACCGTGTCCACCCCGGCCAGCGTGCGCGACGACGCGATGCCGGCCCTCTACCGCCGCATCTCGCGTCGCCTGCTGCCGTTCCTGATCCTCTGCTACACGCTGTCGTTCATCGACCGCATCAACATCGGCTTCGCGCACGCGCAGATGGCCGCCGAGCTGCGCTTCTCCGACGCCGTCTACGGGCTCGGCGCGGGCATCTTCTTCATCGGCTACATGGCGTTCGAGATTCCGAGCAACGCGCTGCTCGCGCGGATCGGCGCGCGCCGGACCATCGCGCGGATCATGGTGCTGTGGGGGCTCGGCTCGGCCGCGACGATGTTCGTCGCGACGCCCGCGCAGTTCTACGTGTGCCGGTTCCTGCTCGGCGTATTCGAGGCCGGCTTCTTCCCCGGCATCCTGTTCCATCTCGGCGCGTGGTATCCGCCGAAGCAGCGTGCAAAGGCGTTCGCGCTCTTCATGAGCGCGCTGTATCTGGCGGGGCTGATCGCCGGCCCCGTGTCGGGCGTGATTCTCACGGTCTTCGACGGCGTCGCCGGCCTGAGCGGCTGGCAATGGCTGTTCGTCGTCGAAGGGTTGCCGAGCAGCGCGCTCGGTCTCGTCGCGCTGCGCTTCCTCGACGACCGGCCGGACGACGCGCGCTGGCTGTCGGACGCCGACAAGGCCGCGCTGCGCGACGCGCACGCGCAGGCCGATGCCGATGTCGGCAACGGCGCGACGTCGACACGACCGTTGCTCGCGCATCGCGACTTCTGGCTGCTGTGCGCGGCCAATTTCTCGATCGCGGCGGCCGGCTACGCGCTCGTGTTCTGGATGCCGGTGATCCTGCACCGCGGTGGCCTGCACGGCGCGATGCAGATCGGCGTGCTGTCCGCGCTGCCCTACCTGTGCGGCGTCATCGGCTTGCTCGGCATGGGCTGGCGCACCGAACACCGGCAGGCGTGGCGCGAACACGGCGCGGCCGCGATGCTCGCGTGCGCGGCGGCGCTCGTCGTGCTGGCGCGCGTCGATGGCACCGCGAACCTGACGATCGCGCTCTGCGTCGCAGTCGCCGCGCATGCCGCGGCACTGCCCGCGTTTTGGGTGCTGCCCGGGCTCGCGCTGCCGAAGCGCTCGATGGCCATCGCGATCGCGGCGATCACGATGTCCGGCGCGATCGGCGGATTCGCGAGCCCGTTCCTGATGGGCGTGCTGAACACCGCCACCGGCTCGATGCGCGGCGGCCTCTATTTCAACGCCGCGTTGCTCGCGGCCGGTTGCATGGCGCTCTTCGGCACGCTGCGCGCCCGGGCAGCGTGCCCTGCGCGTGCGATCTGAGCGCGCCCCCTTCCCTTCACTCCTTCATCGACACACCCATGAATTTCGAACTCGATCTCGACCACCAGATGATCAAGGATCTCGTCGCACGCTTCGTGAAAGACGAGCTGATGCCGCTCGAAGCGGCCGTGATGGCGCGCGAGGCAGACGGCCAGCGCTTCGCGCTGCTCGCCGACGAGCGCGCGCGGCTCGACGAGCGCTCGCGGCAACTCGGCCTGTGGGGTCTCGACGCGCCCGCCGATGCCGGCGGCTCGGACCTGCCGGCCGTCGCGATGGTCGGCGTGAACGAAGCGATCGGCACGACCGTGACGCCATACATCCTGCCGCCCGACTCGCCGAACCTGCGGATGCTGTGCGACGCGGCCGACGACGCACAGCGCGCGCGCTACCTCGAACCGTACGCGCGCGGCGTCACGCGCTCCGCAATGGCGATTTCCGAGCCGGGCGCCGGCTCGGACCCGGGCGCGCTGTCGACGACGGCCGAGCGCGACGGCGACACATGGGTGCTGAACGGCCGGAAGATCTGGATCAGCCACGCGCGCGAAGCCGACTGGACGATCGTGATGGCGCTGACCGACCGAAGCAAGGGCAAGCGCGGCGGCATGTCGGCATTCATCGTCGAGCGCGACACGCCGGGCTTCGTCATCGAACGCCGCATTCCGATGATCGGCGGGCTGTCGACCTATGAAATCGTGCTGGAGGATTGCCGCGTTCCCGCCACGCAGCTGCTGGGCCGCGAAGGCGCCGGTTTCGCGCCGATGCAGGCGCGCCTGTCGAACCGTCGGCTGGAGATGGCCGCTTGGTGCATCGGCCGCGCCGAGCGCGCGGTCGCGCTGCTGTGCGACCATGCGAAACAGCGCAAGACCTTCGGCGTGCCGCTGGCCGAGCGCCAGGCGGTCCAGTGGTGGGTCGCCGACGCGCTGACGCAGATCCACGCGTGCCGCCTGATGACCTATGAAGCGGCCGCGCGAGTGGATGCCGGACAAGATGCGCGCACGCAGATCTCGATGGTCAAGGTGTTCGCGACGGAGATGGCGTCGGGCGTCATCGATCATGCGATGCAGACGCTCGGCGCGATGGGCATGACGAAGGAGCTGCCGCTGCATCAGATGGCGAACGAAGCGCGGCTGATGCGCATCTTCGAAGGCCCGACAGAAGTGCATCGCTGGGTCGTCGCACGCAGCGTGCTGTGACGCCGCCATCACCGGTTCCCCGGTCGCGCGCGTCGCGCCGTTTTCCTCACGGAGTCGCACCTTGGATACACGTCATCTCGTCGATCCCGACATCCGCCCCTGGCTGGACGCCTGGCCGACCGTCACGCTCACCGCCGACAACCTCGCCCGGTATCGCGACCGCGTCCTGCCGCTGCCGCCGGTCGACACGGTCGGCAACACGCTCCAGCATCGGCGCGTGCCGGGCTCCGGCGGCGCGCCGGACGTGCCGGTGCGCGTATACCTGCCCGACGACGCGACGCGCCCGCTGCCAGCGATCGTGCACATGCACGGCGGCGGCTATGTGCGCGGGGCCGCGAAGGATCTCGAAGCCGTGCACCGCCCGCTGGTGAAAACGCTGGGGTGCGCGCTGGTGTCGATCGACTACCGCCTCGCGCCCGAGACGCCGTTTCCCGGCGCGATCGACGACTGCTACGCGGCACTCGCCCGGACCTTCCACCACGCGGACGCGCTCGGCATCGATCCGGCGCGCATCGGCGTGATGGGCGAAAGCGCGGGCGGCGGGCTCGCGGCAGCGCTGGCGTTGCTGGCGCGCGATCGCGGCGAATACCCGCTGGCGTTCCAGCACCTGATGTATCCGATGCTCGACGATCGCACCTGCGTGCGCGCACCGCATCCGCATGCCCGCGAATTCGTCTGGCACGCGGCCAACAACCGGTTCGCGTGGACGTCACTGCTCGGCCACGCACCGGGCCTCGACGGCGTGTCGCCATACGCGGCGGCGGCCCGAGCGGAACGGCTCGACGGGCTACCGCCGGCGTTCATCGCCGTCGGCACGGTCGACCTGTTCGTCGACGAGAACATCGGCTACGCGCAGCGGCTCATCCGGGCCGGCGTGCCCACCGAGCTGCACGTCTTCCCGGGCGGCGTGCACGGCTTCGACATCGTGCCCGACGCGCGCGTATCGACGGCCGCGCGGCGCATCAGCCACGACGCTCTGCGCCGCTTGCTGCACGGCTGACCGCCATCGACGCAGAAACGAAAAAGGGCGGCCGAAGCCGCCCTTGCCGTTCGTCGATACGACGCCCGGCACGCTCAGAACGCATCCCCCGGCACCCGCACCCAGCCTTCCATCAGCACGCGCGCGCTGCGGCTCATGATCGCCTTCGTGACGGTCCATTCGCCATTTTCGAGCCGGGCTTCCGCGCCGACGCGCAGCGTGCCCGACGGATGGCCGAAGCGCACCGCGTTGCGTTCCCCGCCGCCCGCCGCCAGGTTGACGAGCGTGCCGGGGATCGCCGCGGCCGTGCCGATCGCGACCGCCGCCGTGCCCATCATCGCGTGATGCAGCTTGCCCATCGACATCGCCCGCACCAGCAGGTCGATGTCGCCCGCGTTCACGCGCTTGCCGCTCGACGCAACATAGTCGGCCGGCTTCGCGACGAACGCGACCTTCGGGGTGTGCTGACGCGTCGCGATCTCGTCGAGCGTGTCGATCAGGCCCATGCGCAGCGCGCCGTGCGCGCGGATCGTCTCGAACTTCTCGAGCGCCTTCGCGTCACCGTTGATCGCGTCCTGCAGCTCCGTGCCCGTATAGCCGATCGCCTCGGCCTCGACGAAGATGGTCGGAATCCCCGCGTTGATCATCGTCGCCTTCAGCGTGCCGATGCCCGGCACGGCGAGGTCGTCGACGAGGTTGCCGGTCGGAAACATCGAGCCGCCCGAGCCTTCTTCCTCCGCGGCCGGATCCATGAACTCGAGCTGCACTTCGGCGGCCGGAAACGTGACGCCGTCCAGCTCGAAATCGCCCGTTTCCTGCACCGCGCCGTTCGTGATCGGCACGTGCGCGACGATCGTCTTGCCGATGTTCGCCTGCCAGATGCGCACCGTCGCGATGCCGTCGTGCGGCACGCGCGAAGCATCGACGAGCCCGCCGCTGATCGCGAACGGGCCGACCGCCGCCGACAGGTTCCCGCAGTTGCCGGTCCAGTCGACGAACGCGCGGTCGATCGCAACCTGCCCGAACAGGTAGTCGACGTCGTGGCCGGGCCGCGTGCTCTTCGACACGATCACCGTCTTGCTGGTCGACGACGTCGCGCCGCCCATCCCGTCGATCTGCTTGCCGTACGGATCGGGGCTGCCGATCACGCGCAGCAGCAGCGCGTCGCGTGCGGCGCCCGGCGCCTGCGCGGCGTCCGGCAGGTCCTGCAGCCGGAAGAACACGCCCTTGCTGGTGCCGCCGCGGATGTACGTCGCCGGAATCCTGATTTGAGGAATGTGAGCCATGTTTGCGTTGTCCCTGTGTGCCCCGGTCAAGCGGCCTGCGACGATTCGAGGAAGTCCTGCGCGAAACGCTGCAGCACGCCGCCCGCCTCGTAGATCGACACTTCCTCGGCCGTATCGAGCCGGCACGTCACCGGCACCGCGACGCGCTCGCCGTTCTTGCGGTGAATCACGAGCGTGAGATCGGCGCGCGGCGTACGCTCGCCTACCACGTCGAAGGTCTCGGTGCCGTCGATGCCGAGCGTCGCGCGGTTCGTGCCCGGCTTGAACTCGAGCGGCAACACGCCCATCCCGATCAGGTTCGTGCGGTGAATCCGCTCGAACCCTTCGGCGACGATCGCCTCGACGCCCGCGAGCCGCACGCCCTTCGCGGCCCAGTCGCGCGACGAGCCCTGGCCGTAATCGGCGCCGGCGACGACGATCAGCGGCTGCTTGCGATTCATGTACGTCTCGATCGCTTCCCACATCCGCATGACCTTGCCTTCTGGCTCGACGCGCGCGAGCGAGCCTTTCTTCACCACGCCGTCGACGACGGCCATCTCGTTGATCAGCGTCGGGTTCGCGAAGGTTGCGCGCTGCGCGGTCAGGTGGTCTCCCCGGTGCGTCGCGTACGAATTGAAGTCCTCTTCCGGCAGGCCCATCTTCGTGAGGTACTCGCCGGCCGCGCTGTTCGCGAGGATCGCGTTCGACGGCGACAGGTGGTCGGTCGTGATGTTGTCGCCGAGCACCGCGAGCGGGCGCATGCCCTTGAGCGTGCGCTCGCCGGCCAGCGCGCCTTCCCAGTACGGCGGACGGCGAATGTACGTGCTTTGCGGACGCCAGTCGTACAGCGGCGCCGCGCGCTCGCCCGCATCGGCGGTGCGCGCGAACATCGGTTCGTAGACCTTGCGGAACTGCTCGGGCTTCACGCTCGATGCGACGATCGCGTCGATCTCCTCGTCGGTCGGCCAGATGTCCTTCAGCGTGACGGGCTTGCCGTCCCGGTCGTGGCCGAGCGCGTCCTTCTCGATGTCGAAGCGGATCGTGCCGGCGATCGCATACGCGACGACGAGCGGCGGCGATGCGAGAAACGCCTGCTTCGCATACGGGTGGATGCGGCCGTCGAAGTTGCGGTTGCCGGACAGCACGGCGGTCGCGTACAGGTCGCGATCGACGATCTCCTGCTGGATCTTCGGATCGAGCGCGCCCGACATCCCGTTGCAGGTCGTGCACGCGAACGCGACGATGCCGAAGCCGAGCTTCTCGAGTTCCGGCAGCAGGTTCGCTTCTTCCAGATACAGCTCGACCGCCTTCGAGCCCGGCGCGAGCGAGCTCTTCACCCACGGCTTGCGCGTGAGGCCCTTCGCGTTCGCGTTGCGCGCGAGCAGGGCCGCGGCGATCACGTTGCGCGGATTGCTGGTGTTCGTGCAGCTCGTGATCGCGGCGATGATCACCGCGCCGTCGGGCATCTCGCCCGCCTTCTCTTCCCACTGGCCGGCGATGCCGCGCGCGGCGAGATCGGACGTCGGCAGCCGCTTGTGCGGGTTCGACGGGCCGGCCATGTTGCGCACCACGCTCGACAGGTCGAACGTCAGCGTGCGCTCGTACTGCGCGCCATCCAGCGTGTCGGCCCACAGGCCCGCCGCCTTCGCGTAGGTCTCGACGAGCTTCACCTGCTCGTCGCTGCGGCCGGTGAGGCGCAGGTAGTCGGTCGTCTGGCCGTCGATGAAGAACATCGCGGCCGTCGCGCCATATTCGGGCGCCATGTTCGAGATCGTCGCGCGGTCGCCGAGCGTGAGGCTCGCCGCGCCCGCACCGCGGAATTCCAGGTACGCGCCGACCACCTTTTCCTTGCGCAGGAATTCGGTCAACGCGAGCACGATGTCGGTCGCGGTGATGCCGGGCTGGCGCTTGCCGGTCAGTTCGACGCCGACGATGTCGGGCAGGCGCATCCACGATGCGCGGCCGAGCATCACGTTCTCCGCCTCCAGCCCGCCCACGCCGATCGCGATCACGCCGAGCGCGTCGACGTGCGGCGTGTGGCTGTCGGTGCCGACGCAGGTGTCCGGATACGCGACGCCATCCTGCGCCTGGATCACCGGCGACATCTTCTCCAGGTTGATCTGGTGCATGATGCCGTTGCCCGGCGGGATCACGTCGACGTTCTCGAACGACTGCTTGGTCCATTCGATGAAGTGGAAGCGATCCTCGTTGCGGCGATCCTCGATCGCGCGGTTCTTCGCGAACGCGTCCGGATCGAAGCCGCCGCACTCGACGGCGAGCGAGTGGTCGACGATCAGCTGCACGGGCACGACCGGGTTCACCTTCGCCGGGTCGCCGCCGCGCTCGGCGATCGCGTCGCGCAGGCCCGCGAGGTCGACGAGCGCCGTCTGGCCGAGAATGTCGTGGCACACCACGCGCGCCGGGAACCACGGGAAGTCGCGCTCGCGCTTGCGCTCGATGATCTGCTTCAGCGAATCGGCGAGGATCGCCGGATCGCAGCGGCGCACGAGGTTTTCGGCGAGCACGCGCGACGTGTACGGCAGCGTATCGTACGCGCCGGGGGCGATCGCTTCGACCGCGGCACGCGCGTCGAAGAAGTCCAGCGACGTGCCGGGCAGGGGTTTGCGGTAGGCGGTATTCATGATGTGGGGCGGAAATCGGGGTAAGACGTTCCGCGCGCGCCGGCAGCCCGCATCATGGGCGGCCGGTGCACGCGGCGTTTCAGCGCTTCTCGATCGGCACGAACTGCAGATCTTCCGGACCCGTGTAGTTCGCGCTCGGGCGGATGATCTTGTTGTCGATGCGCTGCTCGATGATGTGCGCGCTCCAGCCGGACGTGCGCGAGATCACGAACAGCGGCGTGAACATCGCGGTCGGCACGCCCATCATGTGATACGACACGGCGCTGAACCAGTCGAGGTTCGGGAACATCTTCTTCGCGTCCCACATCACCGATTCGAGGCGCTCGGCGATGCTGTACAGCTTCAGGTCGCCCGCTTCCTTCGACAGCTTGTGCGCGACGCCCTTGATCACCTTGTTGCGCGGATCGGAGATCGTGTAGACCGGATGGCCGAAGCCGATCACGACTTCCTTGTTCTCGACGCGGCGGCGGATATCGGCTTCGGCGTCGTCCGGCGAGCTGTAGCGGCTCTGGATTTCATACGCGACTTCGTTCGCGCCGCCGTGCTTCGGCCCGCGCAGCGCGCCGATCGCGCCGGTGATCGCCGAGTAGATGTCCGAGCCCGTGCCCGCGATCACGCGGCCGGTGAACGTCGATGCGTTGAACTCGTGCTCCGCATACAGGATCAGCGACGTGTGCATCGCGTCGACCCACGACTTCGACGGCGTCTTGCCGTGCAGCAGGTGCAGGAAGTGGCCGCCGATCGAATCGTCGTCGGTTTCCGTCTCGATGCGCTTGCCGTTGTGCGAGAAGTGATACCAGTACAGCAGCATCGAGCCGAGCGACGCCATCAGGCGGTCGGCGATGTCGCGCGCGCCCGGCAGGTTGTGATCGTCCTTCTCCGGCAGCACGGTGCCGAGCACCGATACGCCGGTGCGCATCACGTCCATCGGGTGGGCGGAGGCCGGGATCTGCTCGAGCGCGGCCTTCAGCGCGTTCGGCAGGCCGCGCAGCGCGCGCAGCTTGGTCTTGTACGCGGCCAGTTCGGTCAGGTTCGGCAGCGTGCCGTGCACGAGCAGGTGTGCGATTTCCTCGAATTCGCACGATTCGGCGACGTCGAGAATGTCGTAGCCGCGGTAGTGCAGGTCGTTGCCGGTCTTGCCGACCGTGCACAGCGCCGTGTTGCCGGCCGTCACGCCCGACAGCGCCACCGACTTCTTCGGCTTGAATGCGCCTGCGGCGGCCGGTGCTGCTGCGTCTTTCGTCTCGCTCATGTTTCCGTTCTCCAATGGGTATCGGGGGTGTCATGTCGGCCGGTCGCTGCGCGGGTGCGCGCGATCCGGCTTCATGCAAAGCATTCCGGGAACGTGCCCCGGCGCGCGGGCCGCGTTACTTCTTGCCCTGCGCGAACAGTTCGTCGAGCTTCTGCTCGTAGGCGTGATAGCCGAGGAAGTCGTACAGCTCGGCGCGGGTCTGCATGGTCGGCACGGTGGCCTTCTGCGTGCCGTCGCGGCGCAGCGTCTCGTAGAAATTCAGCGCGGCCTTGTTCATCGCGCGATACGCGCCGCAGCAGTACAGCGCGATGTCGACGTTCGCCTCGCGCAGTTCGTCGAGCGTGAACAGCGGCGTCGAGCCGAACTCGGTCAGGTTCGCGAGGATCGGCACCTTCACGGCGGCCTTGAAGCGGCGGTAGTCGTCGAGCGTCTTCATCGCTTCCGGGAAAATCATGTCGGCGCCGGCTTCCACGTATGCGATCGCGCGCTCGATCGCCGCGTCGATCCCTTCGGCAGCGGCTGCGTCGGTGCGGGCCATGATCACGAACTGGTCGTCGGTGCGCGCATCGACCGCGGCCTTCACGCGGTCGACCATCTCCTCGGTCGGCACGACTTCCTTGCCCGGACGGTGGCCGCAACGCTTCTGGCCGACCTGGTCCTCGAGGTGGACGGCCGCGACGCCGGCCTTGATGAACGAGCGAACGGTGCGCGCGATGTTGAACGCGCCGCCCCAGCCCGTGTCGATGTCGACCAGCAGCGGCAGGTCGGTCGCGTTGGTGATCCGGTTCGCGTCGATCAGCACGTCTTCCATCGTGCTGATGCCGAGATCGGGGATGCCGAGCGAATTCGCGGCGACGCCGCCGCCAGACAGGTAGACGGCCTTGAAGCCGACGGCCTGCGCCATCTTGGCTGCGTATGCGGTGATCGCGCCGACCACCTGCAGCGGCTGCTCGGCCGCGACTGCCGCGCGGAATTTCGCGCCGGCGCTCTGAAGATGCGTATTGCTCATGAACGGCCTCCTGAAGGAATGCCCATCAACAGCAAGGACCGGGCCAGCTCGCGAATCGCCGCTAACCCACTGATTCTTAAGCAACCGGCCCGTGCGAGGAATCGTCCGTTTATTTCAATTCGGCAATTTCATGTTTCAAAAATGAAATCGCGCGCGCATAATCGATTGCCATGGACCTCTCCTCGACCAAGCCCGTCGGCCCGGCCGACCGCACCGTTCGCCCGCGCATCTGGGCGATGGGCATCAGCCGCCTGCGCGACCTGTTTCGCGAGATCGCCGGCGAATTCGACGAACGCGCCGACGTGCGCATCGTCACGCGCGCGTACGAAGATGCATTGAGCGCGATCGCGGAGGCCGGCACCGCGCGGCCCGACGTGATCGTCGCGGCCGGCTCGAACGGCGGCTTCCTGAAAACACGTGCGCAGGTGCCGGTCGTGGTCGTATCGCCGACCGGCTTCGACGTGATGCAGGCACTCGCGCGCGCGCGGCGCGACGCATCGCGGATCGCGCTCGTCAGTGCCGGCGAGACGCCGCCCGAAGTGCGCCGCTTCGTCGCCGCGTACGGCCTCGACGTGCAGTTTGCGTCATATCAGTCCGCGCAGGAAGCGGAAGCGTGCGTGCACGACCTGCACGACCGCGGCATCGAGACGATCGTCGGCCCGGGCCTCGTCACCGATCTGGCGGCGAGCGCCGGCATGGGCGCGGTGTTCCTGTATTCGCACGCGTCGGTGCGCAAGGCGGTCGAGACGGCGCTCGAAGTCGCGTACGCGACGCACGCCGAGGCGTTTCGTCGCCAGCGGCTCGACAACCTGTTGCAGCACCTGCGCGACGGCGTGGTCGCGCTCGATGCGCGCGGTCGCGTCGAAGCCATCAACGAGCGGCTCGCGTCGGCGCTCGGGGTCGAACCCGCGGCGGCCGTCGGCCGCGCGCTCGTCGACCTGCGCCCGGAGCTGCGCACGCTGCGCGGCGAGGACGGCGACGCGCTCGCGACCGTGCGCGGCGTGCGCTACGTCGTGCATCGCGGGCCGCTGGTCGATCGCGGCGTCACGTCGGGCAGCGTGCTGACGTTCCAGGAATCGCGCGCGGTCGAACGGCTCGACCGTGCGCTGCGCTCGCAGCCGAATACGCAGCAGTTCGCGGCACGCTACACGCTCGACGACGTGGTCGGCGCGTCGGCGCCGATGGCGCGCGTGCGCGATCTCGTGCGCCGCTACGCGAAATCCGACGCGACCGTCCTCGTACTCGGCGAAAGCGGCACCGGCAAGGAGATGATCGCGCAGAGCCTGCACGCGCTGTCCGTGCGGCGCAGCTATCCGTTCGTCGCGATCAACTGCGGCGCGTTTCCGGAGGCGCTGCTCGAGAGCGAGCTGTTCGGTTACGAAGAGGGCGCGTTCACCGGCGCGCGGCGCGGCGGCAAGACCGGGCTGTTCGAGGCCGCGCACCGCGGCACGCTGTTTCTCGACGAGATCGGCGAGATGCCGCCGTCGCTGCAAAGCCGGCTGCTGCGCGTGCTGCAGGAGCGCGAGGTGATCCGCCTCGGCTCGACCGAGCCGATTCGCATCGACGTGCGCGTGATCGCCGCGACGCACCGTCCACTGCTCGCGGCCGTCGAGGACGGCACGTTCCGCGCGGACCTGTATTACCGGCTCAACATCCTGAACATTGGCCTGCCGCCGCTGCGCGAGCGCGCCGCCGACATCCCGGCACTCACGGCCACGCTGCTCGTGCAGGCCGCTCGGCGTGAACCGCGGCTGGCCGAACGCGTGCGCGAAGTCGGCGATGCGATGCGCGTGCTCGACGCGACCCAGGCGACGCTCGCGCGCTACCGATGGCCCGGCAACGTGCGGGAACTGCAGAACGTGGTCGAGCGGATCGCGGTGGAACTGGCCGAGGAAGTCGACGAACACGATCCGGGCGCCGCGTGCGCTGCGCTCACGCCGGATGCGCTGCAGGCGATCGCGCCCGAGCTGTTCGCGGTGCCGCCCGACGCAATCGACACCGACGACGCACAGACACTCCACGCGCGCCGCCGTCGCGCCGAAGCCGACGAGATCCGCGCGGTGCTCGATGCGTGCGGCGGCGACCGCGATCGCGCATGCGCGATGCTCGGCATCAGCAAGACCACGCTGTGGCGGAAGCTGTCGGCGAGATAGGTCCGGGCGGAACGGGCGCGGCTGCATGACACGCTGCGCGCGCCGCCGTCACTCGGCCTTGTGATAGTGACGGTAAGCCTTCGCGCGATTGCCGCACGACGACATCGAGCACCAGCGGCGGCTGCCGTTCTTGCTGTCGTCGATGAACAGCCACTGGCATGCATCGTTCGCGCAGCGCTTGACCTTCGCGAGCCGCGTGCCGCCCAGCAGGTCCGTCGCCGACCACAGCACCGGGCTCAGCAGCCCCGCGAGCGTCGCGTCCGCTGCCCCGAGCCGCCACGCGTAGCCGCCGTCGATCCGCGCGAGCGCGACGCGCGGCGCCGCTTCCGCCAGAAAACCGCCCAGCAGCGCGAGATCGTCGGCTTGCGGCTCACGCCGCTCGGCTTGCGCGTGAAAGAGCCGATACAGCGCCTCGCGCAACGCGAGCGCGTGCGCCAGCATCGCCGGCTCGCCCCCTTTCTCCGTCACCTGTGCACGACACACGTCGGCCAGGCCGGCCGGCACGCCCGCCTGCTCGCGGCACCATGTGAACAGGTCGTCCAGCGCGCCGAAGGTTTCGGTCGGCGCGTCCGCTCCGCGCCAGTACAGCGTGTTCGCGAAATCGATGCTCAGCGTTTCGGACGGCGCCGGAACCAGGCAGTCCGTCGTGACGGAAGGTTGCGTTTTACTCATGACACGATCGTATCTAACCACCATGCCGGTTGACAAGTGTCGGGACGCTTTCTAACATAACCAGCATGGTGGTTAAAAAGGTTTGCTGCACTGACGTCCCCTCTTCAGTTCAAGGCAAGGAGCCACAGATGATCGATCGTTTTTCCTGCGACGTTGTCCACACCGGCCGTAGCCGCGCCTTCTACGACAGCGCGCTCGGCGCGCTTCGCTACAAGCGGCTGGCCTGGTGGCTATAAACGGTTTGCCGCACTGACGTTCCCCCCTTCAGTTCAAGGAGCCACAGATGATCGATCACCTTTCGTTCGGCGTTGCCCATATCGACCGCAGCCGCGCGTTCTACGACAGCACGCTCGGCGCGCTCGGCTACAAGCGGCTGTACAGCGACGACGGGGCCCTCGGCTACGGCACCAGCGAACCGGTGCTGTGGTTGCAGCACGCGGCGCGTCCGGTCGTCGCCGATCCCGATTCCGGGTTGCACGTGTCGTTTCGTGCATCGTCGCCCGTGGAAGTCGATGCGTTTTATCGCGCCGCGCTGCAGCACGGCGGACAGGACAACGGCGGGCCAGGCAAACGCGAGCACTACGGTCCCGGCTACTACGCGGCGTTCGTCGTCGATCCCGACGGATATCGGCTCGAAGCCCATTGCGAGCTGGACAACGTCGTCTGATCCGGTTCGCACCGACACCGGTGAATGACAAGGGCCCGATTTCGCATCGCGCGGAATCGGGCCCTTGTCTTTGCTGCATCGATGTCCGGTCCGTGGCGGCCACAGCCAATGACGCCCAAACGGCGCGGGCCGGGGTCGCGGTCGATTGCGCCCGCGATCCGGCTCGCGCCACACGCTCGCCTACTGCGCGTCGCGCGTGCCCTGCAATTGCTCGCCCAGCCCCTCGACCCCGAGGCGCACGGTCTGGCCAGCCTTCAGGAACACAGGCGACGGCTTGATGCCCATCCCGACGCCCGGCGGGGTACCGGTCGTGATCACGTCGCCCGGTTGCAGTGTCATGCAGGTCGACAGGTAGGCGATCAGTTGCGCGACGGTGAATACCATCGTGCGCGTGTTGCCGTTCTGGTAGCGGTGGCCGTCGATCTCGAGCCACAGGTCGAGGCGCTGCGGATCGGGCACCTCGTCGCGCGTCACGAGCCACGGGCCGATCGGGCCGAACGTATCGAAGCCCTTGCCCTTGTCCCATTGGCCGCCACGTTCGATCTGCCACTCGCGCTCGGAGACGTCGTTGACGACGCAATAGCCTGCGACGTAATCCAGCGCGCGCGCCTCGTCGACGTCCTTGCACGTCGCGCCGATCACGACGCCCAACTCGACTTCCCAGTCCGTCTTCACCGAGCCCTTCGGGATGTCGATGCCGTCATTCGGGCCGCAGATCGAACTCGTCCATTTGCCGAATACCACCGGCTCCTTCGGTACCGGCATGCCGGCTTCGGCCGCGTGATCGGCATAGTTCAGACCAATGCCGATGAACTTGCCGACGCGCCCGACGCACGCGCCAATGCGCGGCTCGCCAGGGACCAGCGGCAACGTGGCCGGGTCGATCGTGCGCAGGCGCGCGAGAGCGGCGTCGGATAGCGCGTCGCCGACAAGATCCGGCACGTGCGCGGACAGGTCGCGAATCCGGCCGTCCGCGTCGAGAATACCGGGCTTTTCCTGGCCGGACGGACCATAGCGAAGCAGTTTCATCGTGCTTAACCTCTGTTGTCGAATGTGACAGGATACCGGCCGACGCAGCCGCCTATGGCCACGCGCCGGACTGAATGCCGATCGTCGATGACGCGCGTCGGCGCCGCATCCGGCAGGCCAATCGACACGCGAGGCTCGCGCTGGCGCAGCGATCGCGGCGCCGCACCGGAGTGCGACGCGCATCGAACGGGCGGCCGCCGGTCTGCGCATCGGCGACGACGGCCCGGCATCCGCGACACGTGCCGGTCGGCTTCACGCGCGTCCACGCCGTCGCTGGCCCGCCGCTCTTTGTACCATCGGCGGCCCGCCGTGAAATGGCGCGCGACGGATAACGACTATTGGTGCGCCTGCGGAGATTGCACCGCAACATCGGGCCCGCCGGACCATTCGGCTTTACGCCAAAAGCCACTGTCCGTCGACACCGAAAGATGAATTGCGAATATTTCTTAGGACCCTGTCATCGGGAACGATATGTGATCCGTTCTTGCTGGGTAACGATCGGTAATAAGACGCTGCATTGCCCACTGAACGTTTGTTGTTAAGCTCGCGCCGATGGCAGTCACATCTGCATGCGGCTTCACGAATCCGCGTGCAAAACCGGTCTGCGTGCGTCGCCCTCCGATTGGCAATCCCCGGACTTCCTACCCCATGACGCAAACGACCAATAACCCGCTCCCCAGTAGCGACGCACGGGAGTCGATGGGCGCAGCCGACCGCTATCGCGCGCCCGCGCTCGACAAGGGTCTCGACATTCTCGAACTCCTGTCGGAACAGAAGGAAGGACTCACCCGCACCGAAATCACGAAGGAACTCGGCCGCAACGCGAGCGAGATCTACCGGATGCTCGAGCGTCTCGTCGCACGCCGTTACGTGATGCGCTCGAGCGGCGGCGACCGTTATACGCTCAGCCTGAAGCTGTTCGCGCTCGCGCATCGGCATCCGCCGATGAACCGGCTGATCGCCGAAGCCTTGCCGCTGATGCAGCGCTTTGCCGACGCGGCCGAACAGTCGTGCCATCTGACCGTCTACGATCGCGGCAACCTGCTCGTGATCGCGCAGGTGGACGGCCCCGGCCCCTGGGGCGTGTCGGTGCGGCTCGGCTCGCGTGTCGGGCTCGCCGATACGGCATCGGGGCGCGTGATGCTGTCGTTCCAGGGTGCCGAGCAGCGTGCGCACATGCTGGCCGAGCATCGCAAGGTCAAGGGCGAAACCCCGATGAACGAGCAGGAGCTCGCGCACGCGTGCCAGTCCATTCGCCAGTTCGGTTACGTGCGCCAGGACAGCCGCCAGGCATACGGCGTGACCGACCTGAGCGCGCCTATTCTAGGCCCGGCCGGCCATGCGATCGCGGTGCTGACCTGCCCGTACATGCGCCGGATCGACGCGCATATGGCGCCGTCGGTCGAGGTGGCCGTCGCAGGACTGCGCGATATCGCAGGCCAGTTGTCGATGTGTCGCGCGGAGACTTGCTGAGCGTTGCAGAACTGTCGAGCGCGCTGAAGGCGGTCGTTCGGGCACATGGCCGGCGGATCGTGCAGGTGGGTCGGCGTGCGATGCGTGCCGGCCGCGCGGGCTCTCGTACCAGCATCCGGCAGACCGTTTCCGGATGCGCGGACGCCGCGCTACGCTAGAATAGCGGCCCTCTCAAAAACTACGACGGCCGGCTGTCGCGGCCGTCGTATCCGATGGATGTCATGGCCAAACTTCTGAACGATCAAGAATTCCAGCGTTTCTCCGAACTTCAGCAGAAGCAGGCGAGCTTCACGATCACGCCCGAGGAAGCGGACGAGCTGCGCGACATCGTCGCGCGCGCGCAGAAGAAGCGCGACGACCGTGCCGAAGCGATGCGCGCGATCGAGAACTACATCGAGCAGTTCGACATCACGCCCGACGAACTCTTCTCGCCCGAGCAGATCGGCGAGGCCGCGCGCACCTACGGCCTCATCACGGCCACCAAGAAGGAGCGCACGCTGCCGCCGTCGATCACGTTCAACGGCAAGCCGTACCAATGGACCAAGACGCTTCCGGACGACGTGCGCGGCGCGCTGTTCGATGCATTCACGTCCGGCGAATCGGTCAAGCGCTTCATCGCGATGCCGAAAGACACCGCGCGTTGCGCCCTGACGATCGCCCGGCTCGAGCGCGAAACCGGCGGCGTCTATGCCGACGCGCACCTCGAAGAACTCGCGATTTCGCGCGACCAGGTGAACGACGCAGCGGCGAAGCTCGCTGCATAAATACCATCGCGGGCACGGTTCATGCGTGCCCGCACCGGCGCCAACGCCGGCAGAAACCTGCGCCGCGCCAGCCGGAGCACTGCGTCTGCAGGCTCCCGAATAATCTCACCGAAGCATCCCGTAAGTGCTCACCTGAGCATCCCGTAAAAGCTCACCTGAAGCGCCCGGAGACGCTCACCGGCCCTTCCCGAATGTCCTCACCGACGCATCCCGCAGACGCTCACCGCCCCTTCCCGGAAAGGCTCACCGGGGCTTCCTGCAAGGGCTCACCGACAGCTTCCGCGAAGGCCGACCGGGTGCTCCCGTATCGACTCGCCCGATTGCCCCCGGAAATGCTCACCTTCGGCTCCTGAAAATCCTCACCTTTGTTCCGTTTCCGATGCTGCCGGTGCGCAGCTCGGGCGTCAGTGAGCTCAAATATGGCGCCGGGACCGATGGTACGCAGAGGTCACCAGCGCGCGCATCCGCCCGCCGCGGACGCCATGACCCGATGCACTCACCCTTCCCCGCAGGTCGCGAAGCCAGCGCTTTACCGATCCGCATATTGGACCGAAAGAGTTGAACGATCTGCATTCCGAACTACAACCAATTCGCTCCGTCGCGACTGTGAATCATCGACATCGCGCGTTCCGCAGCGGCTGCGCACGATACCGCCGGACGTTCGGGCACGCTTGCCGACGCGATTACGGTTGCAGCTTCATCCTGAACCCGACCACCCCGGGTTCCTCCGTCGTCGACACCTCGAAACCGCAGGATTTCGCCAGCGAGATCATCGCGGTGTTCTCGCGCAGCGCCTCGCCCACCATCCACGCGGTGCCACGCGATCTCGCGTAGTCGATGATGCGGGCCATCATCAGCCGACCGAGCCCCTTGCCCTTCTGATCGGGCCGGACAGCGATCGCGAACTCGGCGGTCTCGTTGTCGGGATCGGTAACCGCGCGCGCCACCGCGAGTGTGTGCGACCGGCCCGACACGTCGGTGAACGACACGATGAAGGCCATCTCGCGGTCGTAGTCGATCTGCGTCATGCGCGCGACTTGCGAATGGTCGAAGCTGCGCACCGCGCCGAAGAAACGCATCCGCAGATCGTCCGGCGTCATTGCGCCAAGCAGCTCGTTGTGCGCTTCCTCGTCTTCCGGACGGATCGGCCGGATCGTCACGGTCTCGCCGCGCCAGTCGAGCGTCTGCTCGAGATGGCGCGGATACGGCATGATCGCGAGCCGGCTGCGCCCGGCCGCCAGCGTGACGCGCGGCGCGACCACGTATGCCCGGTCGGAGAGCACACGGAGCGTGACCGACATCGCGACGACCTCGCGCACGTCGCAAACGACCTGCGACAGCGCCGTCAGCGCGTCGAGCGTGGGTTCGACGGGCGTGCGGCGTGCATACGGCGAACGCTCCATCACCACGCGGGCGAGCACCGTATTCAGCGGCGGCAGCCCGTACACTACGAACGGCGCCGATACGCCGTCGGCCGGCGGCACGGCATAACGAAACACCGGGCCGAAGTTCGAATCGTCGTACATGTCGACCGTGACGTCGACGACTCTGGCACCCGCCGACGCATCGGCCGGCTCGCCGTGCACGCCGAAGTGGGACAGCCAGCGCAACGCCGCTTCGCCGGCCAGTTCATGCTCACCGGCCTCGACCATCCGCCGGGCCTCGGCCTGCGCGGACGCAACGCACTCGGCCGGCTGCAGCGGCGTGCCCTCGGGCGTCTGCATCAGCAACTGCCGGCCGAGGTTGTAGTCGACGAGCCGTGCGTATGCGCGCGCAAGCCGCTGCGGTGTGGTGTGCACAGGAATGCCGTTCGCGTGCAGTGCGTCGCGCGTCGCCGCGTCGACCGCACCGAAGAAACACGCGAAGATGCCGCGGTACGCGTACTGCCGCGATTCGATCAGCGTGCGCGCGACCGCATCGGC
Organism: Burkholderia sp. AW49-1; assembly: GCF_053427845.1. NCBI lineage: Bacteria > Pseudomonadati > Pseudomonadota > Betaproteobacteria > Burkholderiales > Burkholderiaceae > Burkholderia > Burkholderia sp. AW49-1. The sequence continues at coordinate 182,662 of NZ_JBSAXF010000007.1, forward strand.
CGGCGCGCTGTGGGACGTCGAATGCACGACGAACAGCGTGCCCGTTTGCGGAAACGGCGCAAGCGCCTTGATGGCGGCGCCGAAATGCTCGGGGCGCGCATCGTCGCCAAGCGTCAGCGGATTGCCGGGCCCGCCGAGATGCGGCAGCGCGGCCGCGACCGCCGACGTCGCCTCGGCCGGCCAGTCGGCCAGCACGTCGCGCACCTCCGCGACCGCATCGACCGCGAGTTTCGCGACGCCCGCGTCGCTCGTCACAAGTGTCGCCGCGCCGCGCGCTGTGACGCGCCCGACGCCGAGCGTCTCGATCTCGTCGAGCAGATCGTCGAGCGCATCGACACGCACTATCCCCGCACGCTGAAACGCCGCCGTGTAAAGCGCATCACCGGGATCGGCGCGCCCGGTGCGCAATGCGAGCACCGGCTTGTTGCGCGCCGCCGCACGCGCTGCCGACATGAACTTGCGCGCGGCATACACGGTGTCGAGCTCGAGCAGGATCGCGCGCGTGCCGGGATCGCTCGCGAGGTAGTCGAGCACGTCGCCCGCATCGACATCGGCTTCGTTACCCAGCGCGACGACATGTGAAAAGCCGAGGCCTCTTGCATCGGCCCAGCCGAGCACCGCATTCGTCAGCGCGTTGGATTGCGATACCCACGCGACGCCACCCGAGCGCGCCGTATAGGCCGGCGCGCCGAAATGCGCATGCCGCGCGGGCGACAGCACGCCGAGACTGCCGGGCCCGACGATACGGAGCACGAACGGCTTCGCGGCCTTGAGCGTGCGATCGAGCGCGGCGCGGTCGGCGTCGGTGCGTGCCTCGCCGACGATCACCGCGACACGCGCGCCGATCTCGCCGAGCTTGCGCACGATTCCGGCCCACGTGGCGGGCGGCGTGCAGATCACGGCGACCGAGGGCGGGGCGGGCAGCCGGTCGACATCGGCCACGACCGCGTACCCGTCCAGCTCGCGATACTTCGGATTGACGGGCCACACGGGCCCCTCGAACGCGCCGTCGAGCACACGCGCCCACACCATCGCACCAATACTGCCCGCGCGCGACGATGCACCGACGACGGCAACGGACCTGGGCTGGAACAACGCATCGAGATGGCGGACGGTCACATCGGCTCCATACGGTAACGAAAGACGACCCGACCGGCGCGCTCGCCGGATGGCCGTGCGCTGGTCGACGCGAACTCCAAGCATAGGCGAACCCGATGCGGCTGCCTATATGCCGAACGGCCAACTGTGCGATGCGCATCAATGCACGCAACATGGGCAGGTCGCCAACGTCTTCGCACGACGCAACGGGCGAAGGCGACACGACGCGGTCATCCGTTCACCGCTTCAAAGGTGAGGATTTACAGGAGGCTTGGTGAGCAAGTTCGGGAAATGCAGGGCACGCAGTGCAAATGCGCGAGAGGTGATCGCAATGGGTGGTACGTCTGCACCGCGCAGATCGAGAACGCCAATGCGCGCATGCCGTGTAATTGCAGGGTTGTTTACGGGAATTCGCGGCGATATCCGGTCTAATCGCGGCGAATTCGCAAAACGATGTCCGTTAATCGCGCGCCATTCGTGTTCAACTCGCGATTTCGAATCGCGCTGCGGCTGCCCAAAAACAAAACGGTGCGCCGGCCGCATGGCCGTTCGCACCGTCAGTCAGCGCATGAAAGGTGAGGGTTTTCGGGAGTCAGTCCTTGATCAGGAAACGTGCGCGGTTCTTGCCGAGCCATGCAGGCGCCCGCCCGCGGCCACTCCATGTTTCGCCCGTCTTCGGGTTCAGGTACTTCGGCGGCAACGGACGCTTCGGTTTCGCGGCAGCAGCGGCGCCGATCGGTCGAAAACCGAGCTCTTCCGCGGTAATGTCGAATTCCTCGATTTTCGCCCGAATGGCGGCAATCGCATCGGCAATCGCCTTTTCGCGCTCCTTGTCGATCTTTTGCTGAAGTCTTTCGAGCTGCGCTGTCAGTTGCCTGTAGGTCGCCATATGGATGGGACTCCGTGAGTGTTATTCATGAAAAATAGCCAACTCCAAGCGAATAGAAAAGCGCTTCACCCGATTACGGTCTCCTTATCCGGTCATGTCGGGGTCAATAACCGCTTTTCTTCTTGCATGCGAAGAGAAGATTTCGCAGTGCGTCATCGGTCGATTGCTGGAGGACGTCGAATTCTCCATTGCAGATGGCTCGGGCATTGTCCGTGCAATTGCTCCAGTCGCTGCCGGCGCACTGCACCTGTGTAGTCGGGCGTCCGTCCGAAGTGAACAGTGGCGCCCCGCCGCCGCACCCGCCGAGCCCCGCAACCAGGGCCAACAATCCGGCCCGGCGCCAATGCGTTCGAGGCCACCGACAGACCGACGCAAGCATGTGTTTCATTGTTCTTTCCGTCAACCGATTTTTTAATGCCGCGAGTATGCCATGCACCGCCGCCAGGCGTTCAGTCAGGTGTTCGGTCCGGCCGGCCGCGCGTCTTGTACGGCACGGCCCGGTGCGGATCGTCGGTGATGCGAACGAATACCTGCTCGACGTCCGGAAGCGCACCGAGTTCGCGCTCCAGCGCCTGCCGATCGAATGCCGGATCAGCACACCCTTCGACATAGATGAAGCGCCGCTGCACGGTGATCCACAGGCTCGTGCCCTGGAGACGTTCGGTGCCTGCGAAATGCGCTTTGGCCGCCTCGGCGATCGGCGCGTCATACATGTAGGAATTCGGTTTCGTGCAGCGGTGGGCGAGCCAGCAGGTGGTCCCGCGCTCGACGCGGTAATGCGCGTCGTCTTCCATCTCGGCGCGTGTCATCCACGGGCCGAGCGGCAGCGGGCATTCGGCGAAGCCTCGCGACAGCGCGACGAATGGATCGTTGTACCAGTTGCGCCGAACCGCCGGCGCGTCCGCGTCACCGGCCTGCGCGAGCGAGGACGTCGCCACCAGTGCGGCCAGCCATCCGGCAATCGCGATTCGCTTCATCGTCATCTCCTGTCGGGCACTTCACCGGTGCCGTTCGTCATGTCCGCGCGCATCCACCACCGCTTGCTCCCGCGCGATCCCGAGCGCCGTCAGTTTCTTGTACAGCGTCGCCCGGCCGATGCCGATACGCGCGGCCGCTTCGACCACCTTCCCGTCGCAGGCCGCAAGCGCGTCGATCAGGAACTGGCGCTCCCACGCGGCCAACGCATCGGCATACGAAACGACCGGCGCACCATGCGCCCCTGCTGTATCGCCCGCATCCTGGCCGATCGGCGACGGAGCAGCCCGCGTGCCCGCCGGCACGCCGTCCGGCACCACGCGCACCGGCCCGAGGAACGGCGCGAGCGCACCCGCATCGATCACCGAACGATCCGACAGCATCAGCGCACGCTCGAGTGTGTTGCGCAGCTCGCGTACGTTGCCCGGCCACGGGTACGCGCACAGCATCCGCAGCGCATCGTCGGTCAGTTCGCAGTGCGCAGCGCGACCGTGCTGCGCGGCCAACTCCTCGAGCGTCGCATAGACGAGCGCCGCGATGTCGGACGCCCGCTCGCGCAACGGCGGCGCGTGAATCGTCAGCACATTGAGACGGTAATAGAGATCCGCGCGAAAGCGGCCGGCCTCGACCAGCGCGGGCAGGTCGGCCGACGTCGCGGCGATGATCCGCACGTCGGCCCGCACGATCCGGTTCGAGCCGACCGGTTCGAACTCCTTGTCCTGCAATACGCGCAGAAGCTTGCCCTGCAGCGGCAGCGGCATGTCGCCGATCTCGTCGAGAAACAGCGTGCCGCGATCGGCCAGCTCGAACTTGCCGACGCGCCCCTTGCGATCGGCGCCGGTATACGCGCCCGGCGCCGCGCCGAAGAATTCGGTTTCGAGCAGTGTGTCGGGAATCGCGGCCACGTTGACGGTCACGAGCGGCTGGAGCGCGCGCGCCGAGGCCGCGTGAATCGCATGCGCAAGCAGTTCCTTGCCGGTGCCCGTCTCGCCGAGCAGCAGCACCGGCGAATCGACCTGTGCGGCGCGGCGCGCCTGCCGCTTGGTTTCGAGGCTTGCGGCGCTCGTGCCGACGAAACTCGCGAACGTGTATTTCGCACGGCGGGCCTGCGCGAGCGAACGCTGCGTTGCGATCAACTGCTGCTGAAGCTGCACGTAACGGGAAAAGATCGGCGTGAGCGTCTTCAGCTGATCGAACAGTGCGAAGCCGATCGCGCCGACCGTCTCGCCCGCCTCGTTCTTCAACGGCAAGCGCGTGACGACGAGCGGCTCGCGGCCCGTCTCCATGATGTCGAGCAGGATCGGCTGTCCGGTCGACACGACCTCGCGCATCAGGCTGTTCGGAATCACCGCCTCGCAGTCGAGGCCGACCGCCTGCTGCGGATCGGCGAACCCGAAGCGCGCCGCATAACGCTCGTTCATCCACACGACGCGCGCGTCGCGATCGACGACCACCGTGCCCGCGCTCGAATCCTCGAAAGTCTGAAACAGCGACTCGGCGGCGCGCCGCAGCACGTCGCCGTAATTGACGGGCAGGCGGGCCCAGTCGTTCATCATCGTGTCGTTGTCTCCGCGTATGCTTGGCCGGACGTCTCCGGAACGAGACGCAGTATCTCATTTTGGAGACGCCCCGGAATGCCTTGTCCGGGAAAGCCCTGCCCGATTCAGCAAGCGGTCCTGGCGGCCGAATCGTCTCCCGATGGAGACGATTTATGTAGAATCTTCAGACATTGGCCGGCGCGGGCCCGCCGGCCTGCGCCGGATCCACGTCCGGCGGCGCAATCCGGCCGATGGCACGAAACCTGCACGAACCTGAGCCGGTTCGCGGCGCATCCCGCGATCGAACAACAACCAAAGCCATTCCAAGCTATTAGGAGACTCCCTTGTCTTTCGTAATCGTCCTCGCCGCGCTGGCGTTCCTGATGTTCGCCGCATATCGCGGCTACAGCGTGATCCTGTTCGCGCCGATCGCCGCGCTCGGCGCGGTCCTGCTGATCGAACCCGCCGCCGTCGCACCGGTCTTCTCCGGCATCTTCATGGAGAAAATGGTCGGCTTCGTCAAACTGTATTTCCCTGTCTTCATGCTTGGTGCCGTGTTCGGCAAGGTGATCGAACTGTCCGGGTTCTCCGAGTCGATCGTGCATGCCGCGATCCGCTACATCGGCCGCTCGCGTGCGAATGCGGTGATCGTCGCGGTGTGCGCGCTGCTCACCTATGGCGGCGTGTCGCTGTTCGTCGTGGTGTTCGCCGTGTATCCGTTCGCGGCCGAACTCTATCGCCAGAGCAATATTCCGAAGCGTCTGATGCCCGGCGCGATCGCGCTCGGCGCGTTCTCGTTCACGATGGATTCGCTGCCCGGCACGCCGCAGATCCAGAACATCATCCCGACCACGTTCTTCAAGACGACCGCCTGGGCCGCACCCGTGCTCGGCACGATCGGCTCGCTGTTCATCATCGTCGTCGGCCTCTCGTATCTGGAATGGCGCCGCCGTTCGGCGATGGCGAAGGGCGAAGGCTACGGCACGTCGCTCGTCAACGAGCCGGAGCGCGTCGAAGCGACGTCACTGCCGAATCCGGCGCTGGCGATCCTGCCGCTGATCCTCGTCGGCGCGTCGAACTTCACGTTCACGAAACTGATCCCGCAGTGGTACGGCGCCGCGTCGTACACGGTCGCGCCGGACGTGTTGCCGGGCGTGCATACGCCGGTCACGACGTCGATCAAGACCGTCGTCGCGATCTGGTCGGTCGAGGCCGCGCTGCTGCTCGGCATCGTGCTGGTCGTCCTGACCGCGTTCAAGCGCGTCAGCGACCGCTTCGCGGCCGGTTCGAAGGCCGCCGTCGGCGGCGCGCTGCTCGCCGCGATGAACACGGCGTCGGAATATGGTTTCGGCGGCGTGATCGCCGCGCTGCCGGGCTTCCTCGTCGTCAGCGACGCACTGAAGAGCATTCCGAACCCGCTCGTGAACGCGGCCGTATCAGTCAGCTCGCTCGCCGGCATCACCGGTTCGGCGTCGGGCGGCATGAGCATCGCGCTCGCCGCGATGTCGGACCTGTTCATCAAGGGCGCGCAGGCGGCCAACATTCCGATGGATGTGCTGCACCGGGTCGTCGCGATGGCCAGCGGCGGCATGGACACGCTGCCGCACAACGGCGCGGTCATCACGCTGCTCGCGGTCACGGGCCTCACGCACCGCGAGTCGTATCGCGACATCTTCGCGGTCACCGTGATCAAGACGCTGGCGGTGTTCTTCGTGATCGCCGTGTACTACACGACGGGTCTCGTGTAAGTCTCCGCATGCGGCGGCGTTCCGAACGCCGCCGCGCCGCGTCCGGCCGCATCGCCGCGACGCGCCGCACCCTCCCGACACCTCCGCATGCAAGCCAAGTCGGATCACCGGGGGTTCTCATCCGCCGGCTCATCCCCCGTCCGATCGGAGCCGCACAGCGCCACATCGCCGCGCGGCCCGCACGGCTCGACGCCCGTCACGCACCGCCATCCATTGTTACCGGCAGCAAAACACTGCGTTGGGCGCGATCGCATTTTTCGCGCGCGTGGCCGGGCCTACACTGCTTTCAACCGCCGCCGCTTCGTCGAACGAAGGCCGGCCGCACAGTTGGAAACATGGAGGTCACGATCATGAAGCGCCTGATTCACGCAGTTGCCGTTGCCCTGGCCGTATCCGCGCCGCTCGCCGCGCAAGCGCAGTCGAACCCGCCGCTCACGCGCGCGCAGGTTCACGCCGAAGTGAAGGCGCTCAAGCAGGCCGGCTTCCAGCCGAGCGACTGGTTCTACCCGGCCAGCATCGTTTCCGCCGAAGCGAAGATCGCCCGTCAGCAGAGTGCCGGGTATGGCAGCGACGGCGGTGCATCGTCCGAGTCGAGCCACTGATCACCGTCACGACGCGGTCGTCCGATCCGACCGCTTCCGCGCAGGTCATCACGCCTTCACCGGCTCGATCAGTCTTGCGCATGCGGCTGCCTGCGGATCGCCCGCGGGCAGTTTCGCGCACACCGCGTCGAACTGCTTCACGACCGACCTGACCGACGCGTCGTGCGCGCCGCCGCCGCGCCAGCGATTCAGTTGCGTGACGACCTTGGTCAGCGCGCGCAGGTTCGCCCCATAAAACGCATCCTTGGTCTTGCCGGCCTGCGCGAGCACGCTCGCAGCGATCGCCTCGATCCGCGCCGAATCGTCCGGTGCCAGCGCAACCGCATTCGCGAAATAGGTCGCGCCCCAGCGCAGCTTCGTCGCCGGGCCGCTCGCCGAGTCGTACGCCTTCCGGTACCAGTCGAGCGCCGCGGCCTTGTCGCCGCGCGCCTTCGCATTCGCCGCCAGTCCCGACATGAAGTAGTACGGTGTCGCCGAACGCAGCAACTCGGCCTTCAGCAAGACGTCGGATTCGTCGTACAGCCCTGCGTCGGTCAGCGTGTCCGCCGCTTCGCTGACAAGCGCCTGCCGCTCGTACGCGTTCGCGGCGCCCCGCACCGATGCCGCGATCTGCTTGCGTGCGGTATCGACCAGCGCCGGCGCGGCAAGCGGCGCGCCGGCGTGCGCATCGTCGCGCGCGAGCAGCACACGGCCGTGCAGTGCCATCAGACGGTCGATCGACGACAGCGTCGTATCCGTCGACAGGCGCGCGAGCGCCGTGTCGTACGCGCCGCGCAGTTTCGTGCGCTGCGCGGCGTCGCCGCCGAGGTATCCGACCACGCGCGCGGGCGCCGCGACCAGCACGTCCGAATCGGCTCGCGCCAGTGCCGGCTCGCGCAGCACCGCGCGCAACGCGTCGGCGAGCGCCGCCTTGTCGAGCACGCCGGCCTGTGCGGGATCGTCCGATGCCGCCACCACTGCCGACTTCAGCGCGAACCGCGCGGCGTCCGCCTTCGCGCCGGCCGCACGCGCCCGTTGCGACAACGTCTGCAGCGTCACCGCGACACGGTCGGCCGGCACCGGCAGCGCGCCGTCGGTGTCCCAGGAATAGTCGGCCAGCAGATGCCATTCGGCCGGCATCAGCGCCGCGCCGTCGTTCAGCGCGGTCGCGAGCGTCTGCCGCACCGGATGCGCGGCCGTCATCCCGAACGACAGCGCCTGCATGTAGCGGTCGAGATCGGCCTCGCCCGGCAGCCGCGTCACCTCCGTGCCGTCCGGGCGGAACAGGATCATCGTCGGATAGCCGTGCACCTTGAAGCGCTCGCCGAGCTTCTGCGCGCTTTCCGTATCGCCGTCGAGATACACGGGCACGAAGAACGACGAGCGGGTCTTGAATGCCTGCTGGCTGAAGATCGTCGATTTCACCTGGTTGCACGACGGGCACCACACGGCGCCCCAGTACAGCAGCAGCGGCTTGCCGGTGCGCTTCGCGAGCGCGAACGCGGCATCGACGTCGCCCTGCTGCCACGCGATGCCGGGCGGCAGATGCGCGCCGTCGCCCGACGGGCTCGATACGGCGGCGCCCTGCGGCGCGGTGGTGGCGAACGCCGCACCCGCGGCGGCGAACAGGCAGGCTGCAGTCACGTTACGGAGAACGGTTTTCATCGAGACGGGTTCCGTTGAAAGAGACGGTTGCGGGAAACGGCCCCGCGCGACGGTCGGAATCGGTACGTCGGCGACGGTCGGTCCATGCGCACGAAGCGGCGAAACAACGAAGGGCATCGACGGATGGCACCACGCATGCCGGAATCGGCATGCGCGTCACGCAGGCATCGACGCGGAAAGCCACGACCGGCAAATCGCTCGACGATACGATCCACGCGGCCGATTGAAAACGAACGAATCCTCGAATGCATATGACGTGCGCTCATACGCCGTCGCGCAATGCATGGTCCGGCGCGTCGCCTTCGATCCGGAAGCCGTGCTTTTCACACAGCGCCGCCACCGGGTTGTCGACGAATACGGTCAGTTCGAAACGCGTGACGTTCAGCCAGTCTTCTGCAAGTTCGATCGTGGCGGCGAGAGGTGCGGCCGCGGAAGCCGCACGAACGCAACAACACATCGAGCTTATCCGATTTCATGCGAATGAAACGTGGTCGACGCACAAGTCTATTACGTTGCACGCGCAGCTACATTACGTCATGTCGCCTTCGAGAAATCGGTGATTTCCTACCGCCGTCACTCGCACTAACCGGTAATTTCCGACCATTCCAACATCCTCACCGCGCGTCGCCTATGCGCCGCGCACGCAACGTCACGAATGCGGCAGGCCGTGTCATTTCAGCATCACAAGCGCGCAGGTCGATGCCGGCAAGGGCACTCTCGAACACCGGTTCCCCGCCTGCGACAAGCCGAACCTCGGCCACGTACCGCGCCGCCACGTCGTCGAACCGGGCAAGGCGCTGCGTGGCGACTGGGCGACACTGGCCGACGGCGGCGGGAAGTAATATGACCCGTGGGTGCTCGGCCCGAACGGCTATCACCGCCGCTTCACCGGCACCTCGCCCGCCTGACCGGCGCGCACACGCCACATCCGGAAATCCGGGTCGTGCATGCGGGCACAAGCGGCGCCCTGCATCGGCGGCTTCGCAACGATGGCGGCAGCACGGCGCGCTTCACGTTGAAGTCGGCCGATCCGGCTGAAACGCCCGCCCGGCGCGGCTCAAACATCAGAGGGATCGGTGGTGCAACCCTCAATTCGGGTCCACGAAAATGCTCCGTATTGCGGCCCGTTCGCGTTAAACTTCGTCAAGCTGCATTCAACAACGACATCTTCGCCAATCTGGCACACACGACACGAGGATAGGTTCGATGCGCACTACCGGCTCATCCGGGGCAATGACCCTGCTCACCGAACACGACCCGGCCGACGGCCGCGAACTGCGCTCGCTGAGGCTCGAATCGACCGGCGACGGCAAGAGCGTGCTGCTGATCGAGATCGACGAACGCAAGCCCGGCATTCACCGCGAGGTCCGCTACGAGATCACGCCGGCCGAGCTGATCGCGGCGATCCGCTCGCACGGCGCCGAGCTGCCCGGCGAAAACCACGGCGCCGCCTCGCTCGCCCGCACCCCTTCCTGATGTCGAACGGTGAGCCGCGTGCAATGCACTGGCTCACCGTTCTGTCCGCATTTCCCTGCCGCCGTCAGGCGCTTTCCGTCATTCCCCTCCGCCCGCTTGAAAATGGCCGATAATCGGCCCATTCGCGTACCTTCCTCACGCGCTCCCTTTTCGGCCAGCCGTCATGCTCCGTGACCTCGTCGCCCAATACGGGCCGCTTCTCGTCTTCGCCAACGTCCTGGCGGCGGCCATCGGCCTGCCCGTGCCGGCGATGCCGACGCTCGTGCTGTTCGGCGCGATGGCCGCGATGCATCCGGCGATGATCGGCTCGCAGCTCCTGACGGTGCTGGCGCTGTCGGTCCTCGGCGCGCTGATCGGCGACACCGTGTGGTACGTCGCCGGGCGGCGCTACGGCGGCACGACGCTGAAGACGATCTGCCGGCTGTCGCTGTCGCGCGATACCTGCGTGAGGAAAACCGAACGCTTCTTCGGCCGCTACGGCGTGCGCGTGCTCGCGGTCGCCCGCTTCATCCCGGGGTTGTCGCTCGTGTCGGTGCCGATGGCCGGCGCGCTCGGCACGCGCTATCGCACGTTCGCCGGCTACGATGCGCTCGGCGCCGCGCTATGGACGACCGTCGGGCTCGTCGCGGGGCTCGTGTTCTACCGGCAGATCGACTGGCTGTTCGCCGGCGCGAGCCGGCTCGGCCGGGCGGTGCTGCTGGTGATCGTCGCGCTGCTGGCCGTCTATGCGGCCGTGCGCTGGATGCGCCGACGTGCGCTGATTCGCCAGCTCGCGAGCGCGCGGATCGGCGTCGACGAACTCGATCTGCTGCTGCGCGATCCGGCCGCGCCGGTGGTGCTCGACGTGCGTTCGCCCGAGCACCGCAAGCTCGACCCGTTCACGATTCCGGGCGCGCAGTTCGCGGACGAGCGGCACATCGAGGACATCGTCGCGCGCTACCCGTTCTCGCAGAAGTTCGTCGTGTATTGCTCGTGCCCGAACGAAGTGACGGCCGCGCTGATGGCCAAGCGCCTGCTCGACGCGGGCTTCACAGATGCGTTGCCGCTTCGCGGCGGCCTCGACGCCTGGCGTGACACGGGCCGCCAGCTCACGTCGCTGGTGGAAGACATCCCCGCCGCGAACGATCCGATGGCGGGGTTGCACAAGCCGGCCTGATCGAACTGACTGCAGGCCGGCCGCACGAAGCGAACAATGTTGAAGGGGCGTTGCGCCCCCTTCGATCAGAACGCGTGCAGCGGCACGTTCACGACCAGGCGGTATTCCTTGTTGGTCGCGTCCGAGTAGTGCGCGGAACCGTTGTGCCACATCGCGATGAACGTGACCTTCGTGTCCTTCAGCTTGCCGCTCTGGAACGTGTACGACGGGATGAAGCCGAACTCGTGGTGACGGCCCTGCACCGGTGCGCCGTTGCTCCAGTAGATGCTCGACTTGCTCGGATCCGCCGCCGCGCCCGCGCTCGCATCCGCGCCCCAGCCCGTCACGCCCCACACCATCGCCTTGAAGCCCGGCAGGCCCGCTTCCTTGCCGTAGAACGTGTAACGCAGCTGCAGCGACTTTTCGTGGGGCGCGTTGTAGTCGACGTCCATCGAGTTGGTCAGGAAGATGCCGTTGGTTTCGTTCAGGTAGTCGAAGAACTGGTCGCCGAGCACCTGCTGATAACCGAGCAGCAGTTCGTGCGGGCCGTGTTGCGCGGCCAGCGACAGGCTGTACGCGTTGTTGTTGATCTTGCCCTGCAGCGCGTCGCCCGTATCGTGCGTGGAGTAAACGTTACCAAAGCCGGTCCACTTGATCGACTTCGTATCGCCAATGCTGTGCTTCACCGACGCGTAGTACTGGTGCCACACGTCATCGGCCTGGTTTGCGTACAGTGCGACTTCGCCGTCCGGCGAGTAGTCCCACGTGCCGCCAACGTAGGTCAGGCGATTGACGCGCGTGCCGCCGTACTGCGTCGTGAGGTTGGTGAGCGTCGTGTGGCCGCGCGCATCGGTCTTCGTGAAGCTGCCGGCCTCGAGCATCACGTTCTTGAATTCGTTGCTGACGATCGTCGCGCCGAGGAACGTCGGCGGCAGCGCGCGGTTGTCGTGCTGCTCCATGAACGGGTTGTCGACGGCCTGCAGACCGTACTTGATCACCGTGTTCGAAATGCGCGCCTTCACGTCGTAGATACCCGGATAGGCCCACGCGAGCTGGTTCGAACCGCCGCCGCCCTTCGCGATGTGCACCATGCTGCCGGCGCCGGCGCCGCCGTCGAGCTTCAACGCCGCATACAGCGACGCGTCGAAGCCGATGCCGATCAGGCCGGTCGTGTAGCCGGACTCGAAGTTCGCCATCGCACCCTGGACCCACGCGTGACGATGCGGTCCGCCCTTGTTGTCGAGCGTGTCCGCATAGTTGCGGAACAGGAAGTTCAGGTGGCTGTCTGCGATGAAGCCGTTCGACTTCGACTGCGCCGAAGGCTCATCGGGCGGCGTAACGGCCTGGTTCGCCTCGGCGTTGACAACGGCGTTCTGGGTCGTTGCCTGCGCAACCGTCGCGCTGGCGCCGGCGGACGGCGCGGCCTGCGCGACCGTCAGCGGTGCGGGGGCCGCGTCGTCGGCGTGCGCGACGCCGCTCAGCGATACGCCGGCAAGCGCAGGCAAGCCCCATGCAAGCAGCATCTTCGATGCCGTCCCGATCGTCTTTTGCTTTTTCATCGTCATTCTCGTCTTGTGTTGATGTCGTCCACGCCGGTTGCGATCCGCTTCCAGCCCCCCGGCGAGCCCGGTTAAGGACGCGCCTTTACCCGCGACGCGAAGATCGTTCGCGCCACACCTACCCCTGTTGACCTGCCTGGTTATGTTTGCTGCGTCACTTCACGCCGCCACGCCCGCCCGGATGCACGCGACACGCGCCGCCGAGCCGTGCCGCACTTCCGGCAGCGGCACGTCCTGCGCGCACGCGTCGATCGCGACCGGGCAGCGCGTGCGAAACGCGCAGCCGGACGGCGGGTTGAGCGGCGACGGCATCTCGCCCGCCAGCAGCATCGGACGGCGAGCACGCTCGCGCGCCGGCTCCGGCGTCGGCGCCGCGTCGAGCAGCGCCTTCGTGTACGGGTGTTGCGGCACGCCGTACACGTCATGCCGCGTGCCGAACTCCATCACGCGGCCGAGATACATCACGAGCACGCGCTGGCTGATGGCCTTCACCACCGCCAGGTCGTGTGCGACGAACAGATAGGACAACGACAGTTCGCGTTGCAGATCGCGCAGCAGGTTCACGATCTGCGCCTGGATCGACACGTCGAGTGCCGACACGGGCTCGTCGCAGATCACGAGCTTCGGCTCGCCGATCAGCGCGCGCGCGATGCCGACACGCTGGCACTGTCCGCCCGAGAATTCGTGGGGGTAGCGCAGCAGGTGATGCGCGTTCAGGCCGACACGCTCGAGCATCGTGACCACGCGGCGCCGCACTTCGGCACGACCGAGGCCGGCGTGGTGCGTGACGAGCGGCTCCGCGACGATCTGTTCGATCGTCATGCGCGGATCGAGCGACGCGAGCGGATCCTGGAAGATCATCTGCACTTCACGGCGCATCGCGGTGCCGCGCAGGTGGTCGGGCGCGACGGCTTCGCCGCGCCAGCGCACCGTGCCCGCCGTCATCGGCACGAGGCCAATCAGCGCACGCGCGAGCGTCGATTTCCCGCAGCCCGACTCGCCGACGAGCCCGACCGTCTCGCCGCGCTTCACGTCGAACGACACGCCGTCGACCGCACGCAGCGTGCCCTTCGGCGACCACGGATAGCCGCCGAGCGGCACGCGGAAATGCACCTTCAGATCCTCGACGGACAGCAGCGTGTCGCCCGTCGCGCCGGCATTGAGGCGTTCATCGACGCTCATCGCAGACCTCCCGTCAGTTCGGCCAGCGGCCGGTGGCACGCGCGCACCGCGCCCGCGGCGCCATAGGTTTCGAGCGCGGGGCGCGCGGCACCGCAGCGCTCCTGCGCATACGTGCATCGTTTCGCGAACGCGCAGCCGGCCGGCGCGGTGCCGGGCATCGGCGGATTGCCGGGAATTGCGAAAAGCGGTGCATCGTGTGCATCGGTCAGCCGCGGCAGCGCGTTGAGCAGGCCGATCGTGTACGGATGCGACGGCGCCGCGAAGATCGATTCGGCCGGCGCGTATTCGACGGTGCGGCCCGCATACATGACCATCACGTCGTCCGCGAGGCCTGCCACCACGCCCATGTCGTGCGTGATCAGCACGATCGCGGTGCCGCGCTCGCGGTTCAGCTCGCGCAGCAGATCGATGATCTGCGCCTGCACGGTCACGTCGAGCGCGGTGGTCGGCTCGTCGGCGATCAGGATTTCCGGCTCGGACAGAAGCGCCATCGCGATCATCACGCGCTGGCGCATGCCGCCGGAGAATTCGTGCGGATACATGCGGATGCGGCGCGCCGCATCCGGAATGCGCACCGACTCGAGCGCTTCGATCGCGCGCCTGGTCGCTTCCTTGCGCGACAGCTTGCGATGCAGTTGCAGCGTCTCGGTCATCTGCCGTTCGATCGTCAGGAACGGATTGAGCGACGTCATCGGATCCTGGAAGATCATCGCGATCCGGTCGCCGCGCACCGAGTTGAGCGCGCGCGTATCCATCTCGAGCAGGTTGTCGCCGCGATAGCGCGCGACGCCCGTCGTCGTGCCGTTGCCGGCCAGCAGGCCGAGCAGCGCCATCACGGTCTGACTCTTGCCCGAGCCCGATTCGCCGACGATGCCGAGCGTCTTGCCGGCTTCGAGCGAGAACGACACGCCGCTCACGGCGTCGATCGGCGGCGCGTCCTTGCGCGAGAAGCGCACGCCGAGATTTTCAACTTCCAATAGAGCTGCCATCTTCAGCGATCCTTCGGGTCGAGCGCGTCACGCAGGCCGTCGCCGACGAAGTTCACGCAATAGAGCGTCACGCACAGCATGACGGCCGGCGCCAGCAGCAGCCACGGCATCGATTCCAGTTTCTGCGCGCCGTCCTGGATCAGCACGCCCCAGCTCGTCATCGGCTCCTGCACGCCGAGGCCGAGGAACGACAGCACCGATTCGGTCAGCACGATGTTCGGCACCGACACCGTCGCGTACACGACGACCACGCCGAGCAGGTTCGGCACGATGTGGCGCACCACGATCGACGCCGGCGACACGCCGATCGCGCGCGCCGCATCGACGAACTCTCGATTGCGCAGCGACAGCGTCTGGCCGCGCACGACGCGCGCCATGTCGATCCACGAGAACGCGCTGATCGTCAGCACGACCAGCATGAACGAGCGGCCGAACAGGGTCATCATCAGGATTGCGATCAGCAGATACGGGATCGCGTACATCATGTCGACGACGCGCATCATCGCGGAGTCGACACGGCCGCCCGCGAAGCCGGCGGTCGCGCCCCACGCGACGCCGAACAGGCCGGACACCAGCGTGCCGAGCAGGCCGACCTCGATCGACACGCGGCCGCCGATCAGTGTGCGCACGAGCAGGTCGCGGCCGAGTTCGTCGGTGCCGAACCAGTGCTGGTTCGCGAGCGTCGGCGGCAGGCTGATCGCGCCCCAGTCGCTCGCGGCGGGATCGGCCGCGAGCAGCCACGGGCCGACGAAACACGCGAGCGTGATGAGCGCGAGCAGCACGAGGCTGAATACGGCCGCGCGGTTGTGAAGGAAGCGCGCGAACGCGAGCGCGAGCGGCGAGCGCGAACGCGGCGGCGAGTCGGTCTGCACGGGCAGACTGACGACGGGAGTGGTCGGAGTCATCGCAGTGCCTCGCTCAATAACGGATGCGCGGATCGAGCCACGCGTATGCGAGGTCGACCAGCAGGTTGAACAGCACCGCACAGACGGTCGTGAGCACGACGAGGCCGAGCACCAGCGTGTAGTCCCGGTTGATCGCACCGTTCACGACGAGCTGCCCGAGCCCCGGCAGCGCGAACACCGATTCAGTAACGACGGCCGCCGTGATCGACGTGATGCAGACCGTGCCGAACAGCGACACGACCGGCATCAGCGCGGGCTTGAGCGCGTGGCGCAGCACGATCGTCGAGCCCGGCAGGCCCTTCGCGCGCGCGGTGCGGATGTAGTTGCTCGACAGCGTTTCGATCATCGAGCCGCGCATCACGCGTGCAAGCAGCGACACGTTGATGAAGGTCAGCAGCACGATCGGCAGCAGCCGGTACTGCCAGCCACCGTCGCCCCAGCCGCCGGCCGGCAGCCAGCCGTTGCCGGCCGACGTCTTGAGCAGGATCGCGAAGATCCACACCAGCACCGGGCCGAGCACGAACGGCGGCACGACGTTGCCGAAGTTGCCGATCAGCATCACGAAGCGATCGATCAGGCTGTCGCGGCGCACGGCCGCGACGGTACCCAGCAGCACACCGAACACGATCGAGATCGGGATCGACACACCGCCCACGCCGAGACTCACGGGTAGCGCCTTCTTCACGAGATCGTTCACCGACCAGTCGACGTAACGGAACGACGGGCCGAGATCGCCTTGCAGCAGCGAACCGAGATACAGCAGGTACTGCTTCCACAGCGGCTCGTCGAGGTGATACTTCGCGTTCAGGTTCGCGAGCGTCGCCGCGGACAGCTGCTTCTCCGTATCGAACGGACCGCCGGGCGTGAAGTGCAGCAGCAGGTAGCAGACGGTGATGACGGCGAGAATCGTCGGCACCGCCCACAACGTGCGTCTCAATGCGTAGGCCAGCATGATCGCTCCGCTCAGTGCTTGATCAGGTACATGTCCTGCGAAGCACGCATGTCGATCACGTTCTTCAGCGAGTAGCCGCCCACGTAGGGCTTCACGAGACGGTCCGCCGAGTACTGGAACAGCGGCACCATCGGCGTGTCGTTCATCGCCGTGTCGTGCGCCTGCGTGAGCAGCGCGGCGCGCGCCTTGTCGTCGAGCTTCTGGTTGCCGTCGTCGACGAACGCGTCGACCTGCTTGTTGCAGTAGCCGACGGTGTTCTGCGAGCTGCCGCAGCGGATCAGGTCGAAGAAGGTCATCGCGTCGTTGTAGTCGGCGAACCAGCCGTCGCGCGCGATCTGCACCTTGCCGTCATGCCGTTCCTTCATCAGCACCTTGAACTCGACGTTCTCGAGCTTCGTGTTGATGCCGAGCTTCGTGCGCCATTCGGATGCGGTGAACAGCGCGACCTTCTTGTGCAGGTCGTTGGTGTTGTACGTGAGCGTGAACGACAGCGGCTTCGCGTCCGAGTAGCCGGCCTGCTTCAGCAGGTCCTTCGCGGTCGAGATGCGCTTGGCCATCGGCCACGACGCCCATTCCGGCGTGAACGGCTGCACGCCCTTCGTGCCGTTCGGCATCAGGCCGTACATCGGCTTCTCGCCGGCCTGCGTGAGCTTCGACGTCAGCACGTCGCGATCGATCACCATCGATAGCGCCTGGCGCACGCGCTTGTCCTTGAGCGCCGCGTCGCTGTTGTTCAGGTAGTAGTAGTAAGTCGCGAGCTGCAGGCCCGGGCGCAGTTCGCCGCCGAACTGCTTGCTGACCTGCTGGAAGATGCCCGACGGGATCGAGTAGCTGTAGTCGATCTGGCCGGCCTGGTACATGCGCATCGCCGTTTCGTCGCTTTCGATCGGCAGGTACGTGACCTTGTTGATCACGACCTTCGGCGCGTTCCAGTACTTCGCGTCCTTCGAGATCACGATTCGGTTGTTCGGCTGCCAGTCGACGAGCTGGTACGCGCCGTTGCTGACGATGTTGCCCGGTCGCGTCCATGCGTCGCCGAACTTCGCGACGGTGTCCTTGTTCACCGGCGCGAGCGGCACCATCGCGGTCAGTTCGGGGAAGAACGCGACGGGCACGTCGGTCGTCACTTCCAGCGTGTACGGGTCGACCGCGCGCACGCCGAGCGTCGTCGGCGCTGCCTTGCCGGCGATGATGTCCTTCGAGTTCTTCACGAACTCGACGAGGATCGTGTACTTCGAGCCCGTCTTCGGATCGACGAGGCGCTGCCACGCGTAGACGAAATCGGCGGCCGTCACCGGCTGGCCGTTGCTCCACTTCGCATCGTGGCGCAGCTTGAAGACCCACGTTTGCGGCGTCTTGCGCTCCCACGATTGCGCGACGCCCGGCACGACCTGGCCGGCTGCATCGATGCGGGCGAGCCCTTCGAACAGATCGAGGCCGATCGTGTTGCCGGTCCACGACTCGATGTGCGCCGGGTCGAGCGACTCGACTTCGGCGGGCACCTGGCGCGTCAGGTCCTGTTGAGGAGCGAGCGCGACGTTCGACGGAACGGTCACGGCGTGAGCGGCGGGCGTCGTCAGGGCGAGCGCGGCCAGCACGGCCGACATGGCATGCAAGGATTTCATCGTGGCGGTCTTGAGAAGGTTGTTCGGTGAGCGATGCGCGGCGAATGCCGCGGTTACGCGTGAGACGCTGACGGGTTCAGCGATTGAGGAGGCCCGTGATTCTCGTATTGCATCTTAGTATTCCTTACGTTTCTTTCGACAGGCATTCCGTCTCGGAAACGAAGGAATACCTGTGCGTTAGAACAGCCGCGGTGTACCGACCCAGACCACCACCGACTCGATCTTCGCGGTGTTGACCCAGCTGTGCGGGACCGTCGACTGATAGTGCGAACTGTCGCCGGCCTGCAGAACGAACGTCTTGCCTTCCAGCGTCAGCGACACTTCCCCTTCAATCACATACAGGAACTCCTCTCCTGCATGTGTCGTCACTTCCGACCGCTTCTGCCCCGGCGGCATCCGCACGAGGATCGCCTCGAGCTGACGCCCTTCGGTCACGTTGGTCAGCCTCGCGAACAGGTTCGCCGAATCGGCGAATCCGAAGAAGCGCAACTGATCGCCTCTGCAGACCGAGCGTTCCTCGCTCGGCGTATCCACGAAGTACTGCACCGTCACGCCGAGCGCCTGTGCGATACCGGCCAGCGACGTCAGCGACGGCGACGCGAGCCCGCGTTCGACTTGAGACAGAAACGGCTTCGAAATCCCCGCGGCGGTAGCGGTGTCGTCGAGCGTGCGCTTGAGTCGTTGGCGCAACGCGCGGATCTTGCTGCCCAGTGCTGCGGCAGCGTCTGCCGACTGCGAGTTTTCAGTGGGGGGAACCATAGCAGGCCGAAATGTGGTCGTCAAAAAATGTTTGATGGAAAGTAACTAAGTTAGATCGATTTGGCTTAGTCTTCGGTTTCGCACACGTCTTCGGTGTTGAGCCCGGTGCACTAAACAGGGCACGAAGCGAGCGAAACGACGCGCTATCTTGCCAGACTCGCCGGCTTCACAGGCAAGCTGCAAGCGGCTCTCCGGGAATTTGCGGAGAGCGGGCGCAAATCTTACAAATAGATGATGAGACAAATGTTCCTGAAAGCTGCTGCCATATCGGGAGTTTCCCTGAGTGGCGCGGACCTGACGCACCGGACCGGCAAACGTTACCATTCGCGCGCCGGTCGGGGCCTTGCACCGCCTTGTCCGGCGGCGTCCGGCCCCGGCCCGGGCTAACCGCCCGACTGCTCCATCGCCGACGCAAAGCCTACCCGGCCACAGTGCTCCGGCGCCAGTTCGACCCCAGGCGACGCGCGATCCGCGCCGTCCGTTTCAAACGAGATTGATGATGCATGCACCTGTTTCACAGACCCGATCGTTTACGACGGTCTTCCTTATCGAAATGTGGGAGCGCTTCGGCTACTACGGCATGGCCGCGCTCCTGGTCCTCTTCATGGTCGACCGGCTCGGTTTCACCGACAGCCATGCGAACCTGACCTGGGGCGCGTTCACCGCGCTCGTCTACGCGTCGCCGTCGATCGGCGGCTGGATCGGCGACAAGGTGCTCGGCGCCCGTCGCACGATGATCATCGGCGCGGCCGTGCTGTGCGCCGGCTACCTGATGCTGGCCGTGCCGAACGACGCGCTGGCATACATGTATGCGTCGCTCGGCGTGATCGTCGTCGGCAACGGCCTGTTCAAGGCCAACGCAGCGAACCTCGTGCGCCGCATCTACGAAGGCGACGATGCGCGCATCGACAGCGCGTTCACGATCTACTACATGGCGGTCAACATCGGCTCGACCGTGTCGATGCTCGCGACGCCGTGGATCAAGGATCACTGGGGCTGGCACACCGCGTTCGCGGTCTGCTGCGCCGGCATGCTGCTCGCGATCCTGAACTTCATGCTGATGCACCGCACGCTCGCGCACATCGGCTCGCAGCCAGACGACGAACCGATCCGCTGGAAGCGTCTCGGTGGCGTGGCGGCCGGCGGCGTCGCGCTCGCGCTGATCACGCTGTACGTGCTGCAGCACAAGCAGCTCGCGGTCGCGAGCGTGTGGACGGCCGCATTCGCGATCCTCGCGATCTTCGCGTACATGATCGCGAAGTCGGAACGCTCGGAGCGCGCGGGCCTGATCGCGGCACTCGTACTGATCGGCCAGGTGATCCTGTTCTTCATCTTCTACGTGCAGATGTCGACGTCGCTGACGCTGTTCGCGCTGCGCAACGTCGATCCGCGCTTCATCCTGTTCGGCACGACGCTGTTCACGTGGAGCGCCGCGCAGTTCCAGGCGTTGAACCCGATCTGGATCATGATGCTGAGCCCGGTTCTCGTGTGGATCTACAACGCGGTCGCGAAGAGCGGCCGTGACCTGCCGGTCGCGGCGAAGTACGCACTCGGCTTCGGCGCGGTGGCCGCCGGCTACCTGGTGTTCACGATCAGCGGCCGCTACGCGGTGGACGGTCGCGTGTCGTCGTGGTTCATGGTGTGGGGTTACGGCCTGTACTCGCTCGGCGAACTGCTGGTGAGCGGTCTCGGCCTCGCGATGATCGCCCGCTACGTGCCGGCGCGCATGAGCGGCTTCATGATGGGCGCATATTTCGTCGCGACGGGTGTGTCGCAGTATCTGGGCAGCGTCGTCGCGAACTTCGCGCAGATGCCGTCGCACGACCTGCCGGCCACCGAATCGCTGCCGCTCTACCTGTCGCTGTTCGAGAAGCTCGGCTGGCTCGCCGCGATCGGCATGCTGCTCGCGCTTCTGCTGCTGCCGATGATGAACCGCCTGTCGCGTCAGCATCAGCGCTGCGCGGACGAGCGCCGCGAGGAGGAAGCCGTTCAGGCGCAGGCGCTGGCCTCGGCGCAGTAAGTACTATCCCTCGGCGTGCGGCCTGCACGCCACATTCTCCCGCCAGCGCGGCCAGCACGTCCTACACTGGTTGCAACGGCGCATCCGCTCCGTCGTGATGCGCACTGGCGGGAGAAGATCATGAAAAGCAAAACGACTCGGCTCTTGAGGATACTGTCGGATATCCGGCACGCGCAGCGCTGCACCGCGTTGCGCGCCACCCGGGCCGCAGCCGAAGCCGACGCGGTGCTCGCGGAGCAGGACGATCCGAAGTCCGACCAACGCGACGACGCCGAATCCGACGACGCGACCGCCGCCCCCCGCTCCCGCATCGGCTCACCTCACTGACCGCACCGACGCCGCGCGGCACCCCGCGTGCCGCCTCCGTGCTTCCGCGTTGCCGATGCTTCCGTGCCGCTCATGCGGCCGCGCCGCGCCAGCGTGCGAACCACGTTCCCGAACCCGCCACGGCCATCATCAGCCCGACCGCGCATGCGTCGGCCGCGAGACCCACGCCGATATGCCGCAGCTCGGCGCCGTTCGCGACCGGATGCAGCAGCGAATCGATGACGAGCGAGATCGCCGCGCCCGCGACGAAGCAGATCAGGCCGCGCCGGCCAACAGCCACGACGGGCTGCACGGCCTGCGCGATGCGCGCGATCCAGCCGCGGCGCACGCAATCTGCCATCAGCCACGCGATCGCCGCGAAGCTCACGATACGCGGCAGCGCGAGATCGCGCTTGAGCACGCCTTCCGGCACCGGCAGCCCCGAGAACAGCTTGTAGCTCGCGCAACCGAGCACGATCGCGCACGCGACGCCGGTCGCAGCGGCGCCCCAGCGCCCGAGCGCGACCTGCCGGTAGAACGGCTGGCAGCGCGCGAGCACGCCGGCGACGAACATCAGTTGCCAAGCAAACGGGTTGAAGCTCCAGCGGAACCCGTCGGTGTCCAGCAGCTCGGGGCCGAGCCAGCCGGCCGCGAGCCACGACGCCGCGCTCGACGCGACGAGCAGCCAAGGATGGCGGCGCGCGAACGGCACGATCACCGGCGACGCGAGCGCGAACAGCACGTACATGGGCAGCACCGACGCGAGATACGGCTGACGCTGAAACGTGAGCAGCTCGGCCGCGCCCGTGAGCGGCGACGCGAGCATCACGCTGACGTCGTCGAGCGCGAGGTTCGGCGCGTCGATCCCGTAATGGTCGAGCACGGCGGACACGACGAGCATCAGCGTCGACGTCGCGAGAAACGCGCGATAGATCTGCATCGCGCGATGCACGAACCGCCGCTGCGCGGCGCGCGCGCCGTGCCGGTCGGCGATCGCGCCGTACGCACTCGCGGTCGCGAAGCCGCCGAGGAACACGAACACCTCGGCCGCGTCGCACAGCGCGAATGCGTGGAGCGTCACGCGCGACAGCATGCTCGCGCTGATGTGATCGACGACGATCATCAGCAACACGATTCCGCGGAAGAAATCGACTTCGATCAGTCGGCCGCCGCGCGCCGGCGGCACCGAGACGGCGGGCGGCATGCTCAACGACATGGCCGCACCTGCGCGACGACGGCGCGGCACGCACCGGCGGAGGATTCGGAATGGAGAAGGCGAACGCGATCAGCAGCGATGCGCGTATGCTCGCATCGCGCCAACCCGGCCGGCCCGGCACGGAGATGACCGTTCATGGAAAAGCCGCATACGAAGAGAAGACGGTCAGGTCAGTCTAGCGGGCGGTCGGGGGATACCCTAAGTAACAAAGTGCAACGGAATCTTCTGTTCGATTACAGGCGAGACGTCTGCGATGCAAAGCTGGCAAGCCCGCCAGCCGGACGTCAGTGCGATGCCAGTTCGATGCCAGCATCGTGAGATTCGACGCAACGCACGCGCGATGCGCGGCACGTTCGCTGCCGCCGTCGCCCCGCCGGGCGACGGCACTCAGCCGCGCATCGGCAAGCGTCGCATCAGCATCGCGCTGTGCCACGCGGTCAGCGCGACGGCGGCCCAGATCGGCCCGTACGTCGCGAGTTGCGCGACGCTCAGCGTCTCGCCGAGCAGCAGCAGCGACACCGCGACGAGCAGCACCGGCTCGACGTAGCCGAGGATCCCGAACAGCGCCATCGGCAGCATCCGGCTCGCCTTCAGGTAGCTCGCGAGCGCGAGCGTGCTGAGCACGCCGAGCCCCGGCAGCAGCACTGCCCACAGTAGCGGATGGCTGGCGACCGGCGTCGCGCTTGCCGACACCATCGCGAGCGCGACGGGGCACAGCAGCGCGATCTCGAGCGCGAACGCGGCGAGCGAATCGGCGTTGATCCGGCGACGCAGCACGAAATACGGCGGATAGCCGAGCGCGACGACGAGCGTCGGCCACGCGAACGCGCGCGTCGCCCACACCTCGTGCGCGACGCCGAGCGCCGCGCACGCGACCGCCGCCCATTGCAGCGGATCGAGGCGTTCGTGATAGTAGAAGCGGCCGACGAGCACCATCGTCAGCGGCAGCAGGAAATAGCCGAGCGACACTTCGAGCATGCGCCCGTGCAGCGGCGCCCACAGGAACAGCCACAGCTGCAGGCCGAGCAGCGCCGCGCTCGCCGGCAGCGCGATCAGCAGGCGCCAGTCGCGCACGCTGCGCCGCACGAGTTCGACGAGCGCCGGCCAGCGGCCGCGCAGCGCGATCAGCGCGAGCGCGCCCGGCGCGGTCCACAGGATGCGCCACGCGAAGATGTCGAGCCCGGTGAGCGGCGCGAGCAGTTTCGCGTAGGCGGACATCAGCGCGAACAGCGTCGACGCCATCATCGACAGCGCAATGCCGCGACCAGCCTCCGGATACCCCGTCATGTCGTTTTCGCCTTACTGCTGCTGGAAGCGCTCGAAGCGCTTTTCGACCTGCCGCTCCTCGAACGTCACCTCGGACACGCGCGCGGACGGCGGCCCGTGCCGCAGCCAGGCGAGCATCCGGTCGATCTGCGCGCCGGGGCCCTGGATCATCGCCTCGACACTGCCGTCCTCGAGATTCGCGACCCAGCCGCGCAGCTTCAGCGCGTGCGCCTCGCGCACCGTTGCATGACGGAAGCCGACGCCCTGCACGACGCCGCGCACCCGCACGTAGTAGGTCTCGATCCGTTCGTCCAGTTCATTGCGGCTCATCGCGTCACCCTCCCGTAGCATTCAAGCCCGGCATTGTAGTCGCGTCGACCGCTTCGCACACGCGCCCGGCAAGCGGGCCGCACGCGGCCGCCGACGCCCGCCGCGGCCGCCGCGCGGCGCTCGCGTCGCCGTGCGCGCCGACCACGTACAATCTCGCCGACGCACAACCGCCGCGCCGCCCGCGCGCGGCCCCGAAGGAAACGCATGACTGATACCTCCCGCGATCTCGTTCTCGTCACCGGCGCGTCCGGTTTCGTCGGCTCGGCCGTCGCACGCATCGCGCAGCAGAAAGGCTATGCGGTGCGCTTGCTGGTGCGCCCGACCAGCCCGCGCATGAACGTCGCGGATCTCGACGCCGAAATCGTCACCGGCGACATGCGCGACGAGACGTCGATGCGCGCCGCGCTGCGCGGCGTGCGCTATCTGCTGCACGTGGCGGCCGACTACCGGCTGTGGGCGCCGGATCCGGACGAGATCGAGCGCGCGAACCTCGAAGGCGCGGTCGCGACGATGCGCGCCGCGCGTGCCGAAGGCGTCGAGCGGATCGTCTACACGAGCAGCGTCGCGACGCTGAAGGTCACGAGCGCCGGCGATCCGTCCGACGAGAACCGGCCGCTGACCGCCGAGCAGGCGATCGGCGTGTACAAGCGCAGCAAGGTGCTGGCCGAGCGCGCGGTCGAGCGGATGATCGCCGACGAAGGGCTGCCGGCCGTGATCGTCAACCCGTCGACGCCTATCGGCCCGCGCGACGTGAAGCCGACGCCGACCGGCCGCATCATCGTCGAGGCCGCGCTCGGCAAGATTCCCGCGTTCGTCGATACTGGCCTGAACCTCGTGCACGTCGACGACGTCGCGCACGGCCACTTCCTCGCGCTCGAGCGCGGCCGCATCGGCGAGCGCTACATCCTCGGCGGCGAGAACCTGCCGCTGCAGCAGATGCTGGCCGACATCGCGCAGATGACGAACCGCAAGGCGCCGACGATCGCGCTGCCGCGCTGGCCGCTCTACCCGCTCGCGGTCGGTGCGGAGGCCGTCGCGAAGTTCACGAAGAAGGAGCCGTTCGTGACCGTCGACGGCTTGCGGATGTCGAAGAACAAGATGTATTTCACGTCCGCGAAGGCCGAGCGCGAGCTCGGCTACCGCGCGCGTCCGTACCGGGAAGGACTGCGCGACGCGCTGGACTGGTTCGGCTCGGCGGGCTATCTGAAGTAACACAAAGCGGCGTGCTTCGCGCCGCTTTGCGCACTTTGTTACACGTCGCTGACGGACCGGCACCGGCGCAGCGGTTAAAATCGCGGGTCTTACGCAGAGAAGACACGCATGAACCTGAACGAACAGATCGATTCGCTCAACGCGGGCGTCGATCGGCTCCTCCACGATCACCACGCCGCGCAGCAGGCGGCACGCAGCGCGGAAGCGTTCGCGCGCGCCGCCGCGGCGGAAGCCCAGGCCGCCGCCGCCCGTCACGCCGCCGCCGAGACCGAAGCCCAAGCGGCCGCGCAGCGCCACACGGCCGCAGCCGCCGACGCCGAAGCCGCGCAGCATCGCCACGCGGACGCCACCGCCGCGGCCGAAGCCGCCGCCCAACGCCACATCGAAGCCACCGCACAGGCCGAGGCCGCCGTCCAGCGGCACGCAGAGGCGACCGCGCTGACCGAAGCGCTCGCCCAGCGTCACGCGGATGCCGAAGCCGCGTCGCAGCGTCATGCGGCCGCGATCGCCGAAGCCGAGGCCGCCGCGCAGCGTCATCACGCCGCCGCGACCGAAGCGGATGCAGCCGCGCAGCGTCATGCAGCTGCCGCCGCGGAAGCCGAAGCCGCCGCGAAGCGCCATGCCGAAGCAACCGCCGAGGCCGAGGCCGCGACGCAGCGTCATGCGGCCGCGATCGCCGAGGCGGAGGCACTCGCGCAGCGTCACACGCAGGCGATCGCCGACGCGGAAGCCGCCGCGCAGCGCCATGTCGAGGCAACTGCCGAAGCACAAGCCGTCACGCAGCGTCACACCGAGGCGATCGCGCAAGCCGACGCGGCCGCGCAACGCCACGCGGCGGCGACTGCCGAGGCCGAGGCCGTCGCGCAGCGCCACACCGAAGCGATCGCGCAGGCCGAAGCGGCCGCCGAGCGTCACGCGAAGGCGATCGCCGACGCGGAAGCGCTGGTCGAAGCCGTCGTGAAGGACGCCGCGACGAACGCGGCGGCTGTGGCAGCCGCGCCGGCCGTCGCGGCCGAAGTCGTCGAACCGGTTGTCGAATCCACGGTCGAGCCGGTGGCGCACGCAGCCGTGGCGGTGACCGCCGACGAAGCCGCGGCAGCGCCCGCCGATGCCGGCACCGCCGTCGTCGCGCCCGCCGCCGGCACCGCAATCGAAGTCGCCCCCGCTGCCGAAACAGCGGACACCGTCGCGGACAAGCCGACGCTGCACGTCGCCCGCCCGTCGCAGAACGAACTGACGCTGACCGTCAACGGCCAGTCGATCACGCTGCACCCGGAGCAGCTCGGCCAGCTGATCGAGGAACTCGCGCATGCGCGCGCGTCGATGCAGCCGGAACCGCCGCCGGGCATCCCGGCCGGCTGGCGCTTCGTGACGACGAAGAACCCGATGATGGCTGTGCAGAAGCAGTCGAACGGCGATCGCCTGCTGGTCGCGCGCCACACCGGCTACGGCTGGGTGCCGTTCACGTTCTCGCCGGACGTCGTGATCCAGATGTACATGATGCTGACGCAGCGGTAAGCACGAGCGCCGCCGCCGCATACGACAAAGCCCGATCGATTCACAATCGATCGGGCTTCTTGCTTTCCGAAATCCGGAGGAACGACCGGCATCCGCCGGCGTCCGTCAGCGCTCCACCGGCGCCTGCACGCGCGCCTTCCACTGGCCGCCCTTGCCGCGCCAGTAGCGCCACGCGGACGCGAACGTCGCACCGACGTAGAACAGCGCGACGAGCGGCAGCGCCGGCGCCCACAGCGGCGAGCGGCGGTAGTAGCGCAGCATCGGCGCATATGCGGTGCACATCGACGCCCACGCGAGCCACGCCGGCCACGCGCGCGCGCCATACGCGAGCGCGGCCACGGGCGGCACGAGGTAGATGATCGCCATTCCGAGCAGCGTGCCGGCGAGCAGCAGCGGCGAATAGTGGAGCTGCGTGAACGCGGTGCGCGCGATCATGTTCCAGATGTCGCGCCAGCTGTCGTACGGACGCAGCGACACGCTGCGGTCGGCCAGATCGAGCCGGATCGGATGCCGCCCGCTGCCGCGATGCTTGATCTGCGCGGCGAGACTGCAGTCGTCGATCAGCGCGCCGCGGATCGATTCGATGCCGCCCGCCTCCTCGAGCGCGCTTCGCTTGACCAGCATGCAGCCGCCCGCGGCGCCGGCCGTCCGGTTGCGCGGATTGTTGATCCACGAGAACGGATAGAGCTTCGCGAAGAAAAATACGAACGCCGGGATCAGCGCCTTTTCCCAGAACGAATCGCATCGCAGCCGCACCATCAGCGACACCAGATCGCGTTGTTCGGCCTGTGCGCGCGTGACGAGCTGGGCGACGGCGTCCGGCGGATGGCCGATGTCGGCATCGGTCAGCAGCAGATAGTCGGCCGGCAGCCCGAGCGTGCGCACCGCGGCGATGCCCTGCGACTGCGCCCACACCTTGCCCGACCAACCGGCCGGCAGCGGCTTCGCCGCCAGGACCGTCAGGCGGTCGGCGCGGTTGATCGCGAGCGCGGCGGCGCGGGCCGCATCGGCGGTGCCGTCGTCGCTGTGGTCGTCGACGATGATCAGATGAAAGTCGCCCGCATAATCCTGCTCGAGCAGCGACGTCGCCGCGCGGGCGATCACGTCGACCTCGTTGCGCGCCGGCACGACCGCGACCACGGCCGGCCAGCCGGCCTCGGCCGCGGCGCCGCGTGCCTCGGGCGGCAGCGCCCGCGCGGGGCGCGCGCGCCAGAAGCCGCCGCGCGCGACGAGCAGCACGATCCAGATCAGCAGCGACAGGCCGGATACCAGGAAGGTAATCGCCAGCATCATCGGCACGCCTCCTGCCGGATGCCGGCGTGAGCGGCGCCGGATCGTCCGGCCACAATCAGGGTCGGATTAAAAACACCCATGACCGCATCGGCGGCAGGGCAATACGCGTAAGAATCGACGGTCATCGAATGGCCTTGAAATGAGCGCGACGCCGGGCAGCCGGACAGGTTGCCCGCGAAACCGCGCAGTTTACCGGGTTCCGCGCGCGCGAGCGCCGACGCGGCTCTGCGGCAGATGCAACACGGCCGATACGGCACCAGAGCAAGGACGGCGCGATAGGGTTAAAATGCGCGATTAATTCGGGGTTCCGGGGCCTGGCCTGGCCGGTTCGTTTCCTGCCTTCATAACATCAAGCCGGGGCGAGCGAGCAGTGCCAGCTCCTCGAACCCCGGCGTCTGTCGTCGGAGTTCGCTCACTTATGCGAGTCATCCTTGCCCAGCCCCGCGGCTTCTGTGCGGGGGTTGTCCGTGCGATCGAGATCGTCGATCGCGCGCTGCAACAGCACGGCGCGCCGGTCTATGTGCGTCATGAGATCGTGCATAACCGGCATGTCGTCGAAAATCTGCGTAATAAAGGGGCACGATTCGTTGAGGAGCTCGACGAGGTGCCACACGGCGCCGTGGCGATCTTCAGCGCGCACGGTGTCGCACAGACGGTCGAACGCGACGCCGAAACGCGCGGGCTCGACGTGCTGGACGCCACCTGCCCGCTCGTCACGAAAGTGCACGTGCAGGGCCGCCAGTACGTCGCGGCGGGCCGCCGGCTGATTCTGATCGGCCATGCGGGCCATCCGGAAGTCGAGGGCACGATCGGCCAGATTCCGGCCGAGGTGATCCTCGTGCAGAGCGAGGCAGAAGTCGATACGCTGACGCTGCCGGTCGACACGCCGGTCGCGTACGTCACGCAGACGACGCTGTCGGTCGACGACACGCGCGGCATCATCGAAGCGCTGCAGCGCCGGTTCACCGACATCGTCGGCCCGGACACGCGCGACATCTGCTACGCGACGCAGAACCGCCAGGCTGCCGTGCGCGAACTGAGCAGCCAGGTCGACGTGCTGCTGGTCGTCGGTGCGACGAACAGCTCGAACTCGAACCGCCTGCGCGAGATCGGCACCGAAAGCGGTGTGCCGAGCTATCTCGTCGCCGACGGCTCGGAAGTGAAGCCCGAATGGTTCGCGGGCGCGCAGACGGTCGGCCTGACCGCCGGCGCGTCGGCACCCGAGGAAATGGTTGAGGATGTGATCGGCGCGCTGCGCGCGCTGGGGCCCGTCGATGTCACGACGATGGCGGGCCGTGAGGAAAAAGTCGAATTCAAGTTGCCGGCGAAGCTTACGCAAGCTGTCGCCCGCGAAGTTTAAGGAGGACAACTCTTGTCTATTCCGCTGCTCCAGCAAGTCCGCGTCGGCGCATACATCATGCGCCAACACCTGTCCGGCAACAAACGCTATCCGCTCGCGCTGATGCTCGAGCCGCTGTTCCGCTGCAACCTCGCCTGTAACGGCTGCGGCAAGATCGACTATCCGGACCCGATCCTGAACCAGCGCCTGTCCGTCGAGGAATGCCTGGAAGCCGTCGACGAGTGCGGCGCGCCCATCGTGTCGATCGCCGGCGGCGAGCCGCTGCTCCACAAGGAGATGCCGGAGATCGTCAAGGGCATCATGAAGCGCAAGAAGTTCGTGTACCTGTGCACGAACGCGCTCCTGATGGAAAAGAAGATGGACGACTACCAGCCGAATCCGTACTTCGTCTGGTCGGTCCACCTCGACGGCGACAAGGACATGCACGACCATTCCGTGTCGCAGGAAGGCGTATACGACAAGGCGGTCGCGGCCATCAAGGAAGCGAAGCGCCGCGGCTTCCGCGTGAACATCAACTGCACGCTGTTCAACGATGCAATCCCCGAGCGCGTCGCGAAGTTCTTCGACACGCTGGGGCCGATCGGCGTCGACGGCATCACCGTGTCGCCGGGCTATGCGTACGAGCGCGCGCCGGATCAGCAGCACTTCCTGAACCGCGACAAGACGAAGAACCTGTTCCGCGAGATCCTGAAGCGTGGCGAAGGCGGCAAGCGCTGGTCGTTCAGCCAGTCGTCGCTGTTCCTCGACTTCCTGGCCGGCAACCAGACGTACAAGTGCACGCCGTGGGGCAACCCGGCGCGTACCGTGTTCGGCTGGCAGAAGCCGTGCTATCTGGTCGGCGAAGGTTACGTGAAGACCTTCAAGGAACTGATGGAAGACACGAACTGGGACAACTACGGCGTCGGCAACTACGAGAAGTGCGCGGACTGCATGGTCCACTGCGGCTTCGAAGCCACCGCCGTGATGGACACGATCGCGCATCCGCTGAAGGCGTTTGCCGTGAGCCGGAAGGGTATCAAGACGGAAGGCGCATTCGCGCCGGACATCTCGATCGCGAAGCAGCGCCCGGCCGAGTACGTGTTCTCGCGCCACGTCGAGATCAAGCTCGAGGAAATCCAGCGCGCCGGCAAGGGCAAGCTGCAGAAGCCGGCGAAGCCGGCAACGGCGGCTTAAGCGCGTATCGCCACGTGGAGGTTCGCGCCTCCGCTTCGGCCCGCATCGAAGAAGCGCCACGGAGTTCGCTCCGTGGCGCTTTTGTTTTGGTGGGCGTCGTCGTAAGGCCGCGTGCATTCGCGCACGCATGAGCATGCGAATGCCCGCACGCTAGTGTCTCGACTCCGCCGCCGCGATCAGTTGCCATGCGGTCGGCCCGCGATCGAGCAGCGGGTCGGACGGCGGATCGAAATCGTGACGATGCGCGTCGTCGGACGGCAGTGCCTGCGACTTCGCGATGCCGATCTCGTCGCCGCATACGGTGCATCGATAGATGCCCGCGACCGGCGTCTCGCTGCCCGGCGGCAGGTTCTCGTTGAATGCGCGGCCGCTTCCGCACGTGAAGTAGCCACCGATCCTGTAAAGCGCCATCGCGCCTCCTGACTGAAACGAATGCATTCGCGGCGACACACATGATCGCCGCGAACGCGAGGATGGATCGTCATCGACCGAACCCGTTCGGCTCCTGTCGTGACACTGGGCGTCGAGCGTCAGCCCGAGGGCACGGAACGCGCATGAAACGCGGCCGCAGTGCCGGTCGCGTTGCCACCGCTCAATGCAGAATGACTGGTTCCCGCATCCGGGCCGCCGCCTGCGCGACCAACCCCGGCTGCTCGCTGGACGCGACCGCGCACACGTCGCGCCACAGCTCGGCGAGCCTATGCCGCGTGAGCGTCGCGACGCACGCGTCGTTCGCCGCGAGCACACGCTCGCGTATCGCGCACTCGTCGTCGTGCAGCGTCCATGCGCCGCTTTGCGCGGCGCGCGCCATACTCGCGTCGAGCGCGCGCTCCGCGTCGACGCACAGGTCGATGCTCGCATCGGGGGATACCGCGTCGTCAAGCGCGAGGAACACCAGATAGACGCTCGTGCGCAGCCGCATCAGTAACGTTTCGCTGCCGTACTCGCCGCGCAGCGCGACGAGCGCCATGTGGCATTTCAGCGAGATGTCGCGCACATGCGCGGGCGGCAGCGGCAGCAGCCACTCGCGCGTCAACGGCGGGTGGCGACGGCCTTTTCGGGCGGCCTTCATGATCCGCCCTCGCCTGCCGCGACGTCGTCCACGTCGAATGCCGGCCACGCGGTTCGGCACGCGCCGGCGCCGCGGCTCGCGTCGCGATGGCCGTTCGCGCGGCGCCGCGCGGCGCCGTACACATTGCCCCACCGCCGCGTCGCGCACGCCCGGGGCAGCCGGCGGAACGCAGATGCGCGCAACACATCGGGGAATCGGTCAAGGCATGCCATGCTCTGCTCCCGCATCAGAACGTGTTCTCGCCCTTCAGGTAGTACGCGGTCTTCACGAAGAACGCCTTCACCGGATGGCCGCTCTGCGCTGCGCTGGCCGCGCGCGCTTCCATCGCGGCCTTCTCCTCGCGCGAGCGGTCGGGCACCGGGTACCTCACGCGTTCGAGCGCACGCTGCATCGCGAGCGGATAGTCCTGGTTGCCGGCCGTCGTCGCACGATAGCCGGCGCGCGTCATCTGCGTCAGTTGCACATCGGTTTGGGCTCGCGCCGCCGACCAGGTCAACGGCGCGACGTTCGACTGCCACTCGGTATCGACGGACTGCGCGAAGCTCGCGGCGGGCAGCACGGCAAGCGCGCCGGACAGGACAGCAAGGGAAACAACGGATCGCATCATGGCCTCCAGATGGTTGTTTCCGCATCGATCGTCGTCGATGCGGTGCAATCATCGTATGTCGCGTGGCCACGCGCCTGAATAGCCGATTCCGCAATTGATATTTTCGGCATCGACGGACGGGTTGCGATCCACGCGATTCGCCAATGCCGCCTGACCGGAATTTCTTTATTTCATTCAACTACCTGATCGCGTTTTTGCAGACCAATCGACGTGCCGTGTGAATCGCTTTTGCAGTTTTTGAAATGACGTATTGCCGATGCGATTTCGGCCAAAGCCCTACCCGGTGCGGCTTTCGGCGCGACGCCGCACGCGCGGGCACAGGCGGGAAACGATTCGACAAATGCGCTCGTTTCCCTGACATACGACAAAACCTCCGTGCCGATTGACCGCTCCGCGAGAAGACGTGTGCGACACGGACGCGCGATAATTGCGCATCGCGCCGTCAGTCACGGCGCTTATCCGTTCCCCATTCTTCTCTCGAGTTCCGCCATGGCTGCCATCGACACCTCCGCCATCGACAATTGGCACGCACACGTCTACTTCGACGCCGCGAGCCGCGACGCAGCCTGGGCGTTCCGCCTCGTCGTCGAGGAACGATTCGGCGCGATGATCGAGCTCGGCCGCTTTCACGAGCGCCTCGTCGGCCCGCATCCGGCCTGGTCGTACCAGATCGCGTTCGACGCCACGCGCTTCGACACCATCGTGCCGTGGCTCGTGCTGAATCACGGCGCGCTCGACATCTTCCTGCATCCGAATACTGGCGACGATCTGCGCGACCATCGCGACAGCGCGGTGTGGATCGGCAAGTCGCATGACCTGAATCTCGGCGCGCTCGCGGGCTGACGAGCCGCACGCAGTCGCGCTCGACATACGCGGCATCCACGTTTCGGCCCAAGCTGAAACGTCCGGCGGCGCGGCGTCGATACAGTGGTTCCGTTACCCACGTTTGCCGGAACCCGCCATGACACGAGCCGACACCGACGCACAACGCATCCATCGAGACTGGCACGCCGCCGTCATCGCGCGCGACCTCGACGCACTGATGTCGCTGTACGCGAACGACGCGATACTCGAAACGCCGCTGATCGTCGCGATGCTGCCCGATCACGGCTCGGGCATGCTGCACGGCAAGGCCGCAATCGGTGCGTTCTTCGCGGCGGGCCTGCGCAATCCGGGAAACAAGCTCGGACGCTGGTATCGAACCGGGCAGTTCTTCTCGAACGGCCGGCAACTCACGTGGGAATATCCGCGCGAAACGCCGGAAGGCGATCAGGTCGATCTCGTCGAGGTGATGGATCTGCGCGACGGGCTGATCGCGCATCACCGCGTCTACTGGGGGTGGGTCGGGTTCATGGCGCTGCGCGAAGCAGCACAGGCGGCCGGGCATGCATGACGCGCGCCGTGCCGCCCGCGTGCACGCTCACGCGACATACATCGCGACACTGACGAACTGGCACAGGCTGCCGGCCAGCACGAAAAGATGCCAGATACCGTGCCCGTGGCGGATGCGCTCGTCGTTGATGAAGAAGTAGATCCCCGCGCTGTAGATCACGCCGCCGGCCACGAGCCATGCGGCACCCACCGGCGGCAGCGCATGTATCAGCGGGCGGATCGCGACGAGCGCGAGCCAGCCCATCAGCACGTACAGCACCATCGACACGATGCGCGTGCGCCGACCGAGCGTGAGTTCCTGCGCGATCCCGAATGCGGCGAGCCCCCAGCTCACGCCGAACAGCGACCAGCCCCACGGGCCGCGCAGCGTGACGAGCGTAAACGGCGTGTAGCTGCCTGCGATCAGCAGATAGATGGCCGAATGGTCGCACTTCTGCAGGATCGCCTTCAGGCGCGGGTTGCGCACGCTGTGATACGCCGTCGAGATCCCGTAGAGCAGGATCAGCATCGCACCGTACACGCTGAAGCTCACGATCTTGTAGGGATCGCGATCGAGCGCGCCCATCGTCACCAGCGCGACCAGCCCTGCCACCGACAGCACCGCGCCGACGAGATGGGAAATGCTGTTGAAACGCTCACCGACATGCACGACGGGTTCTCCTGCGCGGATTCTTCGGGAAAAGGATGCCTCATATGATACCGACGCCCGGACGTTGCCGCGCTGAACGAAGTCAAACGCCGCCGTGACGGGCGCCTCGCACGCACCACACGGGCCCGACAAAGAAAAAGCGCCGCGAATGTCTTCGCGGCGCTTCCCCGTCCGTCACCGGACCGCCTCACCGGCCGGCTGCGCCGGCCCGGTTCAGCAACACTTCCCTGCCCCCGACCCGTACCGCGCATTCTGACGCTCGCGGAAGAATTCCTCGTACGTCATCGGCTCGCGGTCCGGATGGGTTTCGCGCATGTGCGCGACATAGGTGTCGTAGTCGGGCAGGCCGACCATCAGCCGCAACGCCTGCCCGAGGTAACGCCCCGCACTGCGCAGGTCGCTGCCGAGATCGGTGAACATCGCGGCCTCCCGTTATCGTCCGCTGCCGAGCGCCTGCGCAGCCGGCATCGCTTCGTACGGCGTCTCGCGCACGGTGGGCTTCGACTCGCGACGCGCGCGCAGCACGGCGAGCAGGCCGTACCCCGCGATCGCCACGACGACGAAGATGAACAGGCCGGCCAGCGCCGCATCGATGTAGTCGTTGAAGATGATCCGCTGCATCTGCGCGATCGACTTCGCCGGGGCGAGCACCTTGCCTTCGTCCACCGCGGCCTGCAGCTTCGCCGCGTGCGCGAGGAAGCTGACCTTCGGATTCGAATCGAAGATCTTCTGCCAGCCGGCGGTCAGCGTGCAGATCAGCAGCCATGCGGTCGGCACGATCGTCACCCATGCGTAGCGCTCGCGCTTCATCTTGAACAGCACGACGGTGCCGAGCACCAGCGCGATCGCGGCGAGCATCTGGTTCGAGATGCCGAACAGCGGCCAAAGCGTGTTGATGCCGCCGAGCGGATCCACCACACCCTGATACAGGAAATAACCCCACGCGGCCACGCACAGCGCGGTGGCGACAAGGTTCGCCGGCAGCGACTCGGTGCGCTTGAGCGCGGGGTGGAACGTGCCGAGCAGGTCCTGCAGCATGAAGCGGCCCGCGCGCGTGCCGGCATCGACGGCCGTCAGGATGAACAGCGCCTCGAACAGGATCGCGAAGTGATACCAGAACGCCATCATCGCTTCGCCGCCGATCACCTGGTGCAGGATGTGCGCCATGCCGACGGCCAGCGTCGGTGCGCCGCCCGCGCGCGCGATGATCGTCGTTTCGCCGACGGCCTTCGCGGTCTGCGTGAGCATGTCGGGCGTCAGCACGAAGCCCCATTGCGTAACCGTGTTCGCGACGGCCTCAGGCGTCGAGCCGAGCACGGCCGCCGGCGCGTTCATCGCGAAGTAGATGCCCGGCTCGATCACGCACGCGGCGACCAGCGCCATGATCGCGACGAACGATTCCATCAGCATCGCGCCGTAACCGATGAAGCGCGCGTTGGTTTCGTTGTCGATCAGCTTCGGCGTCGTGCCCGACGAGATCAGCGCGTGGAAGCCCGACACCGCGCCGCATGCGATCGTGATGAACAGGAACGGGAACAGGTTGCCCGACCACACCGGGCCCGTGCCGTCGACGAACTTCGTCAGCGCGGGCATCTTCAGTTCCGGCGCGACGACCAGGATGCCGATCGCGAGGCCGAGGATCGTGCCGATCTTCAGGAACGTCGACAGGTAGTCGCGCGGCGCGAGCAGCAGCCACACCGGCAGCACCGATGCGACGAAGCCGTAGCCGATCAGGATCCACGTCAGCTGCGTGCCGCTGAACGTGAACCATGCGGCGAGCGCGGGCGAATCGTGCACGGTCTGGCCGAACGCGATCGACGCCATCAGCAGCACGAAGCCGATGATCGACACTTCGCCGATGCGGCCCGGACGGATGTAGCGCGTGTAGACGCCCATGAACAGCGCGATCGGAATCGTCGCGGCGACGGTGAACGTGCCCCACGGCGAATTCGTCAGCGCCTTCACGACGATCAGCGCGAGCACCGCGAGGATGATCACCATGATCAGGAATGCGCCGAACAACGCGATCACGCCGGGCACCGTGCCGAGCTCCATCTTGACGAGGTCGCCGAGCGAGCGGCCGTCGCGGCGCGTCGAGATGAACAGCACGATGAAGTCCTGCACCGCGCCCGCGAACACGACGCCGGCCAGGATCCACAGCATGCCGGGCGTGTAGCCCATCTGCGCGGCGAGCACGGGCCCGACGAGCGGCCCGGCGCCGGCGATCGCGGCGAAGTGATGGCCGAACAGCACGTACTTGTTGGTCGGCACGTAGTCGAGGCCGTCGTTGTGCCGGACGGCCGGCGTCATCCGCAGCCCGTCGAGCTGCATGACCTTGCTGGCGATGAAACGGCTGTAGAAGCGATATGCGATCAGATATACGCAGACTGCGGCGATCACGATCCATAGCGCGCTGACGCGTTCGCCGTGCGCAAGTGCGATCGTCCCGAATGCGAACGCGCCGAGCAGCGCGACCGCGATCCAGAGCAGGGTACTGGAAGCCCGATTCATGGCGTCTCCTGGTCTCCAATGTGGTTTTGAGTGGATCCGGCGAGGCGCCGGATCCGCGTGACGTCGATGCGTCGTGCCGCGTCTCGTGGAAGACACGGCGGTGGGCCGTAGTATTCCGCGCGACGGGGGAGGCTTACAAGCGCACAACTACGTATGTGAGGCTACGTAGAATTACGTAGCCGAGGGGCGAAAGTTCGGGTTGCGGCCGTGATCGACCGACGCGCGGCCGGCCACGCGCCGCGATTGGCCGTGCCCGGCGCATTGCGCCGGGCCGTCTGCATCAGTGCTTGTCGTCGAGCTTCTTCGGCTTCGGCGGCGACGGCACCTTCGCGTACTGGAACGCCGGCGTCGCCTTCAGCGCGTCCTTCGTCGCGCCCGGCAGGTAGATGTTGCCGTTGCGCACGTCGAGCGATGCGATCGGCACCGCGACGTCGTGCGCCGCGACGCCCAGGAAACCGCCGGCCGACACGATCGCGGCCGACACCGAGCCGTCAGGCGCGACGATCAGGTCGCGCACCGTGCCGACTTTCCGGTTCTGGTCGTTGTACACGGCCTTGCCGAGCACGCTCTTCTTCACGCTCCAGCCTTCGAGCAGCGCCTGCGATTGCTCGACGGTGACGCTGAGTGGCTGGGCGCCCGCGATCTGCGCATGCACGTTGATGCTCGATACGAGAACGGCGGCTGCGACGATTGTCTTGGTGAAAGCCATGCTGATTGCACTCCGGTTAGGTTGCTGTTGGTGCCGGGAGCGAAGCGGCGCGGGTGCGGTGGCGAATCGGTGAGCACCCCGCGCTTCGTCGATGCAGCAGCGGCCGGCCGCGCCGCCGCCGCCGCGTGTGCGCGCAACGGCCCGGACGGGCACGTCGGTTAGCGCAACACGGGCCATGGTAGCGCCAGTCGAGAAGCGCTGCCATGAGGCTGCATTGCACAGCGGCGTACGGAAATGAACGAAGATCAATGTCGGCGTAGAAAATGCCGAGCGAGATTCGGAATCAGACGACGCTCATTGTTTTTCGAGCAGCTTGCGGGACGCGAACAATTCGGCATCGCTACGGATACCGAGCTTGCGATACGCCGATTGCTTTTGCGCGCTGATCGTCTTGCGGCTGCGGGAAAATTTCAATGCGATATCGGATACCGACATGCCCGCCAGATAACAGCGCAGCACCTCGTGCTCGCGCGGGCTCAGGCGCAGGTCGGCGGACGATTCCGATTCGGCCGTCGGTGCGTCGTCGCTGACGGCCGGTTTCGGCGCCGTCACGCTCTGGACGGGCGTTGCACTCGCCATCACCCTGCTTGCCAATTCGGCACTGATATACGAACGTCCGTCCGCGACCACACGGATCGCATGCACCAGTTCGCGAAGATTCTCGCTCTTGCCGAAAAAACCGAGCGCGCCTGCGCGCATCGTCATGTTGACGGTCGCGGGCGTATCGCTGCTCGACGTCATCAGT
Organism: Burkholderia sp. AW49-1; assembly: GCF_053427845.1. Classification (NCBI taxonomy): domain Bacteria; kingdom Pseudomonadati; phylum Pseudomonadota; class Betaproteobacteria; order Burkholderiales; family Burkholderiaceae; genus Burkholderia; species Burkholderia sp. AW49-1. The sequence continues at coordinate 221,117 of NZ_JBSAXF010000007.1, forward strand.
ATCTTGCAATCCGGGAAGCGCGTGCTCACCAGCTTGACGAGATTGAGGCCGTCGATCTCGTCCGGGCCCAGCGTGTAGTCGAGCAGCACGACGTCCGCGCGATTCGACTCGAGCCAGCTGATCAATTCGCGCGACCTCGCAAAGCTCGCCACCACTTCGATGCCGGTCCTCTCCGTCAGATAACTCGCGATCCCGTGTTGGACGACGGCATGGTCGTCCAGGATCACGACGCGGATCGGTTGGAGCTCTGGTCTCATTGCTACCCCTTTTTCTTTCTGGCGATACGGCCATCAACGGTTGGCCCCTTCTTGCCATGGCAAACCGGAACGGATGATCCGAATTAGCTTACCGGCTTTCTGGATAATTTTTAACCCCGCCGGCTAAACAGCCGAAGTGCGAGCAGTCGTGGTGGACGCCATGCAATCCGATTCGGCATTCGCGGTAGTGACAGCATGGGAAACGGCCCGCGCGCCCCGTCTCCACGATCAGGACGGCGTATGTCGCTGGCGCGGGCGCGACCCGCAACGAATCGCCGACCCGCGGCGCTCCCGTCGTCGAAAGGCCTGTTGATGCCGGTGCTCCCGTCGGCACCGCGTTGCGTCGACGCAACAGACTATTTGTGATGACGACCTCGCGCCGCGCATTTCTCACGCCGCTGCAGCGCCTGATACCGATCATCCCATCTGTGCAGATTACGCTTGAGGCAAAGGCATGGATCGCCGCGCATCCGGTGGTGCGTACCTATGGCGACACGCATTGGCGCCCGCTCGAATTCCGCGAACGCGGGAAGGTCGTCGGCGTCGTGCCGTCCTATCCCGACGCGATTTGGCGAATCAGCGGACTGCGCTTCGAGTATGTCGAGAATGTATCGTGGCCCGGTTCATACCACGCTTTCATGTCAAGGAAGATCGACATGGCGCCGGACGCCATTACCGTCACTGGCAAGTCGCGGCGGCCGGTGCCATCCTGTTCGCCTTGACGACGGTCGCCTTCGTTCCTTGGCGTTCGCGCGTCGCGGCCGCGCGCAGCAAGCTCGACAAGGCGGTGTAGCGCGTGTTCAGCAGCCGCGAGATCCGCGATCGCCACCGTCGCATTTTCGAGCCGCACCGGCGCGTCGAGCAGCCGGGCAGCCGCCCCGTGCACGACGTGGGCACGATCTATCGATCTATCGATCTATCGATCCGTCGCGAACGGGTCGACTTGCTGAACGCCGTGGAGTTCGCGAAGCCATGTTTCGACACGCAACGCGACATTGGCGATATTGCCGAGTTTGGCCAGATGCGACGCCCCCGCAATCCGGTGCGCGGCCCGTGCGGCTGCAACGAAATCGCGCGACAGCAATCCGTTGACAAGCGCGTCGAGGTCCTTCGCCACCTCGCGATCATAGACCGCGTCGAGATCGGCGGCATCGTCCGCACGCGCCGCGGCCTGCTCCATCTCGGCATACGCCGGGCACCACATCGCGATCAGCTGCCGCAACGTTTCGAGTCGCAGCGGCTTGCCCAGCACGCCGTCCATGCCGCTGTCGAAGCAGCGCTCGCGATGCGCATCGCCGGAAACCGCGGAAATTCCGATGATCGGAACATGTCTCGCTTCGCGTGCCGACTCGTCCTGACGGATCATCTTCGCAAGCGCATAACCGTCGACGTCCGGCAGATCGCCATCGAGCAGCACGAGGTCGACACGGCCGCGCGCCAGTTGACGCAGCGCGTCCTCGCCGGTACCGGCGACGATGCCGACGCAGCCGAGTTCGTCGCATTGCTGCTGCAGCGCGAACTGCACGGTTTCGTGATCGTCGACAATCAGGATGCGCGGCGAGTCGGGATGAGCGTGTCCAGACAGTGCGTCGACCAGCACGGGCGTCGACGCGGCAGGCCGCACCGGCAACGGCTCGTCCACCGCCGTGACCGGCAATCGCACCGTCATCGTCGTTTCGACGTGCGGCAGGCTTTTGACGGTGATCGTGCCGTGCATCAATGCGACCAGTTCGCGGCAGATCGCGAGGCCAAGCCCGCTGCCGTTGACGTCCTGGTGATGCGAGGCAGGCCCCTGCCAGTATGCGTCGAAGATGTGTTCGACCCGTTCGGGTGCAATGCCGATGCCGGTATCGCGCACCGCGAGGATCAGCGTGCCATTTTGCCCCTGGCGACCGGAAACATACTCGACGCGCAGTGTCACCGAGCCGGCAGATGTGAATTTGATTGCGTTGACGAGCAGGTTCAGCACGATCTGGCGCACACGGACCGGATCGATCGAAACACGCACCGCCGGCGGACAAGCAGAGTCGAGCACCAGCTCCAGCATCTTGTCGTCGGCACGCCAGCGCACCATGTCGACCGTATGCCGCGCCCACGACTCGAGCTCGACTGCCTGCGTGGCAAGCCCGACCTTACGCGATTCGAGGCGAGAATATTCGAGGATATCGTCGAGCAGCGTGAGAAGCGTTTCCGATGCCGAGATCGCCGCATCCGCGCGATTCGCCTGTTGCCCGGTCAACCGCGAGCGCTGCAGCAATTCCAGCGACGACAGGATCGTATGCATCGGCGTGCGGATTTCGTGACTAACGAACGCGAGAAACATCGCCTTGTCGCGCTCGCTGCGAATCGCGGCCACGCGCGACTTCCACGACAGGAATGCGAGCATCGCGAAGGCCAGCAGCGCGGCGGCGATCGCGACCACCTGGGGCGCCCGGTAATGCAGGATCGAACGGATCGTCGGCTTGCCGTAATCGGCCATCTCGACCCAGTCGCGGGTAAGCTCCGCCGTCTTGCTCACGGGAATGGCCGCGAGCGACTTGTCGATGATCGATGCAAGGATCGGCAAGTCTGCCCGCGTGAGCATCGCCAGCGATACGGGGCGGTCGGCAAGCATCCCCGACATGTAAAGCTGCCCGGGGAACTGCCGCTGCACGATCGGCAGAATCGTGACGTCGACGCCGAGTGCGGCATCCGCCTCACCGTTGGCAACCGCGGCGAGCGCGAGTTCCTCGGTGTAGAACGTGAGCACGTCGAGCATCACGCCGCTGTTGCGCGTGAAATACTCTACCGCGCCTTGCCCCTTGATCGCGACGCGCCGGCCTTCGAGCCGCTTCAGGTTGAAGATCATCGCGGAGTCGTTGCGCGTGACGGCGGTCAGCCGGCCGACCAGGTAGGGCGCACTGACGAGAGCACCGGCACCGACGCGGTCCGGCACCAGGTCGCGCCATACGCCCGGCAGCAGATCGACCTTGCCCGATGCAAGCGCCTCGTACGCGTGCCCCCATTCCGTGCCCGGCACCGTTTCGAACGTCAGCCCGGTCATTTTCGAGATTGCGTTCAGGTACCCCGCGACAAGGCCGGCATGGTTGCCGTTGCGCATGTATTCGATCGGATGCCAGTTCGCCTCGACTGCGATATTGACGACCGGGTGCGCGCGCATCCACCGAAGCTCCTCGTCAGTGAAGGTGGGCTTCCAGCAGGCGGTCGCGCCATTCGCAGGGAGCGACGAGACAACGAGCCAAAGGAACATTGCGCGCAAGAGCAGGCGCGGTGCGGCGCGGTACGCGATAAGACGACCTTCCATGTACGATACGGCGGCCGTAGCAAGTGCATCGGAGACCATGCACGGCATGCGCCGTCGGTTGAGGTTTGCAGATGTGTCGACTCTATCCGACGATCCGCAAATCGGCCGTCCATCCAATCCGATTTCAGACAGATGCCTTAGGAATTATCTTAAATTTTGCCGGTGGCCACGGGATTCGTATCAGCGGAATCCCACACAGCGCGGCCGCTCGCCGCACGGCGCCTCGGGCGCATGCGACTGACAAATTGCGACGCGCCGGCGAGCGGTCGGCGCAACGGTCGCGACACGGCGGAACGAACGTCTCGTCGGCGTCGCCGCGATTCCAGTCGTTGGGATACCGCCGATATGCGACGTGCCGCGGGCCGCGCGCGCACGAGGATTTCGCGTGGCGCGGCACACGAGACGGATGAAACAACTCGCTCGGCACCCGTCTTCGTCGATGGGCCGACCACGACGGCGGCGGGCATCAACCCGCCGCCGTCACCTCACGCATTGCGCGAATACACTCGCCGATGCCGCACCGCCTCCGCCAGCACGTCCAGCACCGGCTCCGTCTGCGTCCAGCTCAGACACGCATCCGTAATCGACACGCCATACTGCAGCGGCACGCCGGGCTTCAGATCCTGACGCCCGGCCTCGAGATGGCTCTCCACCATCACGCCGACGATCCGGTGCTCGCCCTGCGACAGTTGCCGCGCAAGATCCTGCGCGACTTCGATCTGCCGCTCATGCGACTTGTTCGAGTTCGCGTGCGAGCAATCGACCATCACCTGCTCGCGCAACCCGCTCTTGCGCAGCACCGCGCAGCTTGCCTCGACGTGTTCGGCGTCGTAGTTCGGCCCGTTCTTGCCGCCGCGCAGGATCACGTGCGCGTCGTCGTTGCCGCGCGTCTCGAAGATCGCGGCCATGCCCATCTTCGTCATCCCCATGAACGCGTGGCTCGCGCGCGCGGCGACGATCGCGTCCGACGCGACCTGCACGCCGCCGTCGGTGCCGTTCTTGAAGCCGATCGGGCAGCTGAGCCCCGATGCGAGCTGGCGATGGCTCTGGCTCTCGGTCGTGCGCGCGCCGATCGCGCCCCACGCGATCAGGTCCGCGATGTACTGCGGGCTCAGCAGGTCGAGGAATTCGGTCGACGCCGGCAGGCCGAGCGCGTTGATGTCGAGCAGCAGTTGCCGCGCCGCGCGCAGCCCTTCGTTGATGCGGAAGCTGCCGTCCAGACGCGGATCGTTGATGTAGCCCTTCCAGCCGACGGTCGTGCGCGGCTTCTCGAAGTACACGCGCATCGTGATCAGCAGGTCGTCCTTCAGCGCATCGGCGGCGGCCTTCAGGCGACGTGCGTAGTCGAGCGCCTGGTCGTGGTCGTGGATCGAGCACGGGCCGACGACGAGCAGCAGCCGGTCGTCGCGGCCGTGCAGGATGTCGCCGATCGCGCGGCGCGTGTCCTCGACGAGCATCTGCGTGGCGGCCGGCACCGGCAGTTCGTCCTGCAGCAGAGCGGGCGAGATCAGCGGACGCACGGCGCCGATGCGGACATCGTCGATGCGCGTGGTATCTTGCGTCGCGTCGGCGCTGCCTACCTCGCGATCGTGGGAAGGATTGTCGAGGTTCTGCATGGGGGTTCTCCGGGGACGTCTGGAATGATGTGCAGGCTCGATTATGGCACTCGGGCGTGGCGGCAGCGAGGCGCGGCGGGGGAAGGCGACCGGCGTCAAGGCGCCGGATGAAAGACGGCGATCCGCGAAGGATCGCCCGGCGATCGGTGTCGATGCGCGTGGCGGCTAGTGCAGCGTCTCGGGCGCGAGCGAATTGCTCGGCAACAATGCCGTCAGCGCGCAATTGCTCGGCGCGGTCGTGCCGTCGAAGCGGTTGTAGCGCCAGGGCGGCATCCCGGCTACCCACGACGCGATCGCGCCCGCATGGTTGTGCGCGGGATCGACCGGCACGCCGCCCTCGGCCGCGCCGACGAGTTGCTTGCTGATGTCCGGCGCATAGCTCGGTGCGAGTTGCGCGGCCCAGTTCGTCGCGATCGCACCGCCGGAATAGCCGATCATCGCGACCGTGCTGGACGGCACGAGGCCCGTCGACGGCGTGTTGAGCGCCGCGCGGGTCGAATCAGGCGTCGTCATCCCGTATTCGGCACGACGAAGGCGTGCCGGCCGAAGACAGCCTGCGCGGCATTGTTCACCATCTGTCCGGACCGGCGCGCACGGAGCAGGGATGGCGCGTGAACGCGGATCTCGGTTCGGCGTCGGGCGCGGCCGTCGAGGACCTGCTGTTCCGGCTCGTCGACGCGGGCGCAACGCGGATCACCGTCGGCTGAATTGCCTTCCATCCACAACTCACACGCAAACATGAAAAAGACACTTGCTGCGTTGCTGCTGTGCATCGCATTGCCTGCATCGGCCGAAGTCAGCACCGAGGTGCTGTGCTTCAGGACGACCGGCGACGAACCCGTGCGCTTCGAGTTGCGCACGTATTACGACGACGTGGCGAAGTGGCAAGGTGGCGTCGTCCGCTACGCGAAATCGAAGACGGCGATTCCCCTTCTGTTCAAGCACGTGGATCAGGAGGTACTCGCGGAAGGCCGCCCGTACCAGTTCACGACGACGTGGTGGGAAATGGTCGGCGGCAGGATCAACGGCGAATACGAGATGATGAGCCAGGGTGCGATCGTCTATTCGATGACGTACACCAATGCGCGCACCGGCAAGAAGACCGATTTCGCGTGGGCGCAGGACGTCGATGCGTCCGAGAAGACGGGATGCCGCTGGTAGCGCGGATTCGAGCGGTGTCGGGAGGCGAGCCCGTCACCCGGCGCGCCCTCATCCGCGCCGGTGTCGAGTTGGCTCGGGCGGGCGGTCAGCCTGCGTCGCCTGGGGTATCGACGTCGATCCCGAGTTCGGTCGCCATCCGCTGAACGAGCGCGTTCAGCCGGGCCACTTCATCCGCAAGCCGCTTCTGTTCGGCCTTCAGCGCCTCGAACTCGGACGGCGGAACGGAATCCGCACCGCCGCCCGCATCCGAGCCGGCGAATTCGGCGACGTTCACCTCGCCGCACATCAGATGCATCCAGCGATTCTCGCGCGCACCGGGCGCGCGCGGCAGCCGGACGACGAGCGGCTGCGCACGCGCCGCGAGTTCGTCGAGGAATGCCTCGACCGACGAGATGTCCGCGAAGCCGTGCAGGCGCGCGCTGTTCAGGCGCAGTTCGGCGGCCGTCTGCGGGCCGCGCAGCAGCAGGATCGTCAGCAGCGCGATCGCCTGGCTCGGAATCCCGAGCACACGGTTCATGTTGTGCTCGAAACGCGGCACGCGGCTGCTGCTTCCTTCCATCACGAGGCTCAGGTGCTTGAGCCCGTCGAGCGCGGTCGTGACTTCGTCCTCGCTGACGTTCATCACCGGCGAGCGCGCGGTTTTCTGGTTGCAGCCCGAGGTCAGCGCATTCAGCGAGAGCGGATAGGTGTCGGGCACGGTGTGCTGCTTCTCCACGAGCACCCCGAGAATGCGGGCCTCGAGAGGCGTGAGTTCGCGCAGGGCGCGTGGCGTGGGCATGTCCGGCGTGGTGTTCATGGATGCGTCGCAGCGTGCAGCAAGTGAAAGGAAGCGGTCGCGAATCCGTCCGGCGTCGCGAACGGGCGAGCCATATGATAGCTCGCGACGCGGGGCACCGCGCCACGCGCGGCGATGGCGTGCGGACTTGCCGCAGTCCGCTTTCGTCCAACGTATCGGCCGCACGGCGGCACCCCGCGTTTGCGCGTCGCGCGGGCCGGCGCTACGATACGCGTTCACTTTTGGACATGCCGCGCCGCACGCGGCCGACTTCGCCCGCCACGCCAGCGCCGCGCATCGCCCGCCCCGCACGCCGTGCCGCGGCGCATGCGCGCCACGCGTCAACACGCTTCATCCGTTCACTCATTCACCGCCATGACCGCATCCATTTCAGCGCCACACGTGCGCGCCATCGTCACCGGACACACGCGCGGCCTCGGCGCGTCGCTCGCCGAACAATTGCTGCAGGAAGGCATCGCCGTGCTTGGCGTGTCGCGCCGCCGTCATCCGTCGCTCGCCGCGCAGGCCGGCGACCGCTTCGCCGAAATCGAGCTCGACCTGTCGGACACCTCGGCCGTCGCGGCCTGGCTCGCCGTCGACACGCTGCGCCGCTTCGTCGACGGCGCGTCGATCGTGCTGCTCTTCAACAACGCGGGCATCGTCGATCCGATCGGCTCGCTCGACGCGCAGGACCCGGCGCTCGTCGCGCGCGCGATCGGCCTGAACGTCGCGGCGCCGCTGATGCTGTCGGCCGCGCTCGTGCAGTCGGCGGTGGCGCCGACCGAATGCCGGATCCTGCACGTATCGAGCGGCGCCGCGCGCAACGCGTATGCGGGCTGGAGCATCTACTGCGCGACCAAGGCGGCGCTCGACCATCACGCGCGCGCCGTCACGCTCGACGCGAACCGCGCGCTGCGGATCTGCAGCGTCGCGCCGGGCGTCGTCGATACGGGCATGCAGGCGACGATCCGCTCGACCAGCGAAGCGAACTTCCCGATGCGCGAGAAATTCGACCAGTTGAAGTCGAGCGGCGCGCTGTCGACGCCCGAGGCGGCCGCACGGCAATTGATCGGCTATGCACTGAGCGACGCGTTCGGTTCGGTGCCGACGGCCGACATTCGCGAACTGCCCGCAACCTGATCCGGGATAGAATTTCGCGGTCGCCTTTCCCCGAGGGTCCCCCGATGGTCACGAAGACCACCGCTCCGTTCCAGCAGATCAAGACGCTCGTCCGCCAGAATGTCGACGCGGGGGACTGGCGCCCGGGGGATCGCATTCCGTCCGAACTCGATCTTGCCGCGCGATTCGGCGTCGCGCGCATGACGGTCAACCGCGCGCTGCGCGAGCTGACCGAGGAAGGCGTGCTGAAACGCATCGCGGGCGTCGGCACGTTCGTCGCCGAGGTGAAGCCGCAGTCGAACCTGCTGATGATTGCGCACATCCGCGACGAGATCCGCGCGCGCGGCCACGAGTATCGCTGCCGCGTGCTCAGCCAGTCGCGCGAGCCCGCGTCGTTCGACGTCGCAGCCGCGTTCGGGCTGGCGGTCAACACGCCGGTCTTTCACGTGGTGTGCGTGCACGAGGAAAACGGCCGCCCGATCCAGTTGGAGGATCGCTACGTGAACCCGGCCGCCGCACCCGAATTCATCGATCAGGATTTTCAGGCCGAGCCGCCGTCCGAATACCTGTTCAACAACGTGTCGCACTACGAACTGGAAATCGAGCACGTAGTCGACGCGTCGCTGCCGACCGGCGAACAGGCGCGGCTGCTCGACATGCGCGCCGACGAGCCGTGCCTCACGCTCACGCGCCGCACCTGGACGAACGGACTGCCCGTCACGTTCGTGCACTTCCTGCATCCGGGCAACCGCTACCGCCTCGGCTCGCGCTTCAAGCCGGGCGCCGGGCGGCACCAGACCTGAACCTTCCCCGCCCCTCGAAAACGACCACGCGCGGCGACCGCTTCATCGCGAAACAGTCGCCGCGCGCGTGATGTCACTTGATGTCGTCGCTATCCGCCGCTTACGCTCGGATCGCCCCGACCTGCCCCGCGCCGCGCGACCACACGACCGGAAACAGCGGATGCTCGAGCGGCGCGCCGTCGGGCAGTTCGTCCGCGAGCCCCGGGAAATCGGGCGACGTCTTCCAGCGGCGCGGCGCATGACGGATGTCGTCGCCGACGAAGCGGATCGAAAACGCGCGCCGGCGGTTCTGCGTTCCCCCCGACGCGTGCAGCGTCAGCATCCGGAAGCACACCATGTCGCCGGGCTCGAGCGCCCAGTGGCGGATCGGAAAAGCCGAACGGTCGGCCTCGATGTCGGGCAGGTCGGCGAGGCTGCCTTCCGGGAACCACTTCGCCTCCTTGTCCATGAACGTGCGCGGCATCAGCCACGGCCCTCGGTGCGAACCCGCGACGAATTCCAGCGTCGATTCGAGCGGCACCGGATCGACCGGAATCCACATGCTGACGTTGTCGTCGCCTTCGATGTTGTAGTAGGGCTGATCCTGATGCCACGGCGTGCGCTGCCGCGTGCCGGGCTCCTTCACCAGAAGATGGTCGTGATGCAGCCGCACCGCCCGCGTGCCCATCAGCGCGGCGGCCACCGACGGCGCGGGCGAGCGCACGATGAAGTCGCGGTACGCGTCGTTGTGCTGCCAGTTGCAGAAGTCCTCGAAGAACCAGCCCGGGTCGTCGGGCCGGCTCGCGACCTTCGCGCGCTCGCTGGGCTGCGCGAGGTTCGCATCGATGCCGGCGCGCAGCGCGGCCACTTCGTCGGGCGAGAAGATGCCCTTGATGCAGACCGCGCCTTCTTCACGGAAGGCGGCGATCAGTTCGGGCGTCACGGCTGTTGCGACGCGGTCCTGGATGCTCGTCATGGCTTGCCTGTCGATTGAATGAGTCACGGGGTCACGGTGCGGCGGTCAGCTGCTGCTTCGCGCCGTAGATGTCGAAGTCGAAATATTTCGCGGCGATCTTCTGGTACGTGCCGTTCGCGCGGATCGCGGCGATCGCGTCGTTGAGCCGCTTTTTCATCTCGGCATCGCCCTTGCGCACGCCCATCGCGACGCCGTAGCCCGTGATGCGCACGTCGGTCACGTCGGGGCCGGCGAACGCGTAGCCCTTGCCGCGCGGTGTCTTCAGGAACGAATAGCCGGCCTGCGTCTTGTCCTGGAACGTCGCGTCGAGACGGCCGTTCACCAGATCCTGATACACCTGGTCCTGGTTCTGGTACGACACGATCGTCACGCCCCTGGTCGCCCATTCGGCCTTCGCGTACGCCTCCTGCGTCGTGCCCTGGTCGATCCCGACGCGCTTGCCGGCGAGCGACGCGGCGGTCGGCAGCAGCTTCGAGCCGGCCGGCGCGACGAGCGCGCCCGGCGACGCGTACAGCTTGATCGAGAAGTCGATCTGCTTGAGGCGCTCGTCGGTGGCCGTCATCGCGGACATGATCACGTCGAACTTGCGCGCGCGCAGCGCCGGAATCATCCCGTCGAAGCCCTGCTCGACCCACACGCATTTCGCGCGCAACTGCTCGCAGATCGCGTTGCGCAGGTCGATGTCGAAGCCGGCGAGCGAGCCGTCGGGCTGCTTCGCCTCGAACGGCGGATAGGTGGGATCGATGCCCCAGCGGATCGTCGCCGTGTCCTGCGCGACCGAGACGAGCGGCGCGAACGCCAGCGCGGAAACGACGAGCTTTGCAGTGCGGTTCATGGTGTGTCCTTGTGGTCTCGACGCGGCGGGTGAGCGCCGGGCGTCCGTTGGGGAGCGTCGTGCCGGCAGGCCCGGCGCGGTACGCGAAAGACTGGGACTTCGATGAAACTGCGATGCAGTCTAGACCGCTCGATTTTCGAGCGCAAGCCGAAGGAATGAAGGTGGAGTGGACGGGCGGGAATGACGCGGAGAAATCGCGCAAAAAGAGCGATCTAACCCATCAAATATAGAAACTTGCCTGGAGTTTGCGCGTGTTCAGGCGTTTACCCGGTAATGCGCACAGCCAACGAAGAGCGTATTCGATCGAATATCCACAAGCCGGGACGACCGGAAATCGCCGGCAAATCGGAACGCCGCCCTTCGCGAGTTGCCTGGACCGCGCTTCTGACCTATACCGCATCGATGCTGCGGTCGAAGCGACTCACGTGATCGGCGTTCATACCCACCCGCGGCGCTTCCACATCATCGCCGCCGTGCACCGCAATCAGCCGCGCCGCGCAGCCGGTCCCCCGGGCGCCGGGTCCGGCGAAACCGCGATTGCCCACGGACTCGGGCCATGTTAAAAATCGTCGCGCGTATTTGAAAATGAAATGCTGCAAGCCGAAAAAGTGCCGATATGAATAGACCTTTGTTCGACCTCGACCTGTTGCGCGCGCTCGTGATGGTCGCTGACTGCGGCAGCTTCACGACCGCGTCCGCGCGTCTGCATTCGACGCAGTCGACGGTCAGCCAAAAGGTGCGGCGGCTGGAGGAGATCGCCGGGCATCGCCTGCTCGACCGCGGCACGCGCGACGTGCGGCCGACCGACGCCGGCGTGACGGTGCTCAGCTACGCACGGCGCATGATCGCGCTGAACGACGAGATGCTGGAAGCGCTGTCGGGCGCGACCGTCGCGCTGACGATCCGGCTCGGCGTGCCCGACGATTTCGCGGCGGGCCGCACGACGCATGCGCTCGCCGCGTTCAAGCGCGATCATCCGCAGGTGAAGCTCGAGGTGATGTGCGGGCTGAGCCGCGACATCTGCGCGGCCTACGATCGCGGCGAGCTCGATCTGGTGCTGATCAAGCAGCGGCGTGACAGCCGCGAGGCGGTGGTGCGCTGGCCGGAGAAGCTGCGCTGGATCGACAGTGCGCAACATCCGACGCTCGAGCTCGATCCGGTGCCGATCGTCGTGTTTCCGCCGCGCGGGCTCTATCGCGACGACATGATCAAGGCGATCGAGGAACGCGGCCGCCGCTGGCGGATCAGCTTCACGACGTCGAGCCTGAGCGGCATCCAGGCGGCCGTCGCGGACGGGCTCGGCATCAGCGTACTGCCCGCGCGCGTGGTGACCGACGACCACGTGGTGCTGACCGAGGAACACGGCGGCTTCGCGCCGATCGAGAACATGGACATCGCGATCCTGCATCGGCCGACGGCCGATCCGATGGTCAGCGAACTGACGAAGGCGCTCGCGGCGATGCTGGAGCACGAAGAGGATTGAGCGCGGCGATGCGGGTCGGTATTGACCGAGCAACCGCGTAACCGGGGATTGCACGCGCGTCAGAACATCGTGTTCCCGTTCGCCGCCTGCTCCGGCACCGGCTGGTTCACGTCCCAGTGCTCGACGATCTTGCCGTGCTCCAGCCGGAAGATGTCCATGATCGCGCTGCCGCGCGTGCCGGGTTCGCGCACCGCGTGCACGTGCAGGATCACGTAGTCGCCGTCGACGAACGACCGCTTGATCTCGCTGTGCGACTGCGGATACTTGTCGCGCAGAAACGCGACGAACTTGCGGAAGCCGTCGCGACCATCGGCCGCGTTCGGATTGTGCTGCACGTATCGGTCGCCGACATAGGCGAGCGCGGCATCCGCATCCTTGTCGTTCAGGCCTTTCTCGTAAAACGCGAGCACTGTGCGCCGATTCGCCTCCTGCCGCGCGTCATCAGGGCCGGCCGCCATCGCATGCGCGGCGGTCGCCGCGAACGTTGCCGCGGCCATCCATCTGGCGGCGCGTGCCGCCCTCGTGCGAGTGCATCGCATCGTCATCTCCCCGGAGATCAGGCTGAAGAAGGTCCGATCATACCGGCACGATGCGGCGCTCGGCTCAGACCAGCACGCCGTTGCGCGCGACGATCTTCCCCGACGACACGACAAGCCGCCGCGTCGGCCGCGCGACGACGGCCTCCGCGAACGTCAGCGCATCGACGAGCACGACGTCCGCACGCTTGCCCGCCTCCAGGCCGTAGTCGGCAAAGCCGCAGCCGCGTGCCGCGCCGTACGTCACGCAATCGAGCGCGACTTCGAGCGCGTCGTCGCGGCGGAAATCGTTGCGCATGCCGATCAGCATCGCGCGTTCGAGCATGTCGGGCGAACCGTACGGTGTCCACGTATCGCGCACGCCGTCGTTGCCGCCGATCACGGTCACGCCGGCCGCGCGGCACGCGGCGACCGGCGGCACCGGCACCGCTGCCGGCGCGGTCGTGACGATCGCGACGCCAAGTTCGGCCATCCGCGCGAGCAGCGCGTCGCGCTCGCGCTCGGGGATGTCGCCGAGGCAGAAGCCGTGGCTGATCGTGACCTTGCCGTGCATGCCGAGCGCGGCGGTGCGCTGCAGGATCAGGTCGAGCGAGTACGCGCCCATCGACCCGCGCTCGTGCAGGTGCAGGTCGAGCCCGCGGCCGTGACGCTCGGCGATCCCGAACAGCACGTCCACCGCCTCGACCGGATCGCCTTCGATCGCACACGGGTCGAGCCCGCCGAGCAGGTCGGCGCCCACGCCGAGCGCGTCGGACAGCAGCGCGGCGGTGCCGGGTCGCTTCAGCACGCCCGACTGCGGAAACGCGACGATCTGGATCTCCACCTGGCCGCGCAGCGTCTCGCGCGTCGCGAGCACGCCGTGCAGATGCCGCAGCCCGGCCTCGGTGTCGATGTCCACGTGCGTGCGGATGCGCGTCGTGCCGGCCGCGAGGAACGCGCGCGACAGCGCGAGCGATGCGGCGCCGGCATCATGGCCGCTCGTCGCGCGGTAGTTGCGTTCGTTCTCGATGCGGTCGACGAGGCGCGGCCCCATCGCGTTGCGATACCACGGCATCCCCCAGTGGGTCTTGTCGAGGTGCGTGTGGCCTTCGACGAGGCCGGGCAGCGCGAGTGCGCGCGCGCCGTCCTCGATCGCACAGCCGGCGGGCGCGTCGAGCGACGGCCCGACGCGCGCGATGCGCTCGCCTTCGATCAGGATGTCGCGCACTTCGTCGGCGCGCGTGCGGACGTTGCGGATCAGCAGGTTCGTCATGTCGGTTCCGGTGTGGTCGGTCAGTGCAAGGCCGTCACGATGCACGCACCGCGACGGCAGTCAGGTCGTTATCGCGTGAAACGCTGTGCCGGCGCGAACGGCGCCCCGGTATCGCTTTCGCCACGTCGGAACACCCAGCGTTCGGCCGGCACGCCGGCGACGGCGGCCGCCGCATTCGGCGCGCGCACCGCGACGAAGCTCGCGTCGCAGCCGACCGCGATGCCGTAGTCGGCCTTGCCGATCGCGCGCGCGCCGGCATGCGTCGCCATGTCGAGCGCGATGCCGAGCGCCTCGTCGGTGTAGAAACCGGAGCGGTAGCCGACCATCATCGCGCGCTGCAGCATGTCGCCGTTGCCGTACGGCCACCACGCATCGCGGATGTTGTCGTTGCCGGCGAACACGTGCACGCCCGCATCGCGCAGTTGCCGCACCGGCGGAAATGCGCAGTCGCCCGGCGCGTTGGTCAGGATCGACACGCCGGCGTCGGCGAGTGCCGCGGCCGCATGCTCGACGTCGCCATGATCGACCTGGCCGAGCGCATACGCGTGGCTCACGTTCACGCGGCCGCCGAGCCCCGCCGCGCGCGTGCGCGCCGCGATCCGCAACAATTGCGCGATGCCGGTTTCGCCCGGTTCGTGCAGGTGGATGTCGATCTTCGCGCCGCGCTTCTCGGCGATGCCGAACACGATGTCGAGCTGGCCGTCCGCGTCGCCGTCGAGCGTCGTCGGGTCGATCCCGCCGACCACGTCCGCGCCTTCGCGCACGGCCGCATCGAGGATCGCGGCGGTGCCCGGGCACGTCACCACGCCGGCCTGCGGAAACGCGACCAGTTCGATGTCGACGATCCCGCGCCATTGTTCGCGCGCGGCCATCACGGCCTGCAGGTTCGACAGGCCCGTCGTCGCGTCGACGTCGACGTGGCTGCGCATCGCGATCGTGCCGAACGCGGCGGCCTGCGCGATCAGCGCATTCGCGCGTTCGACGATCGGCGGCGCGGCCGCAAGCTGGCGCTTCTCGACCGCGAGCCGCTCGCGCAGCGAGCCGACCGGTTCGTGCGGCACCCAGCGGTCGCCGACGAAGCTCTTGTCGAGATGGATGTGGCCGTCGACGAAGCCTGGCAGCACGACGCGCCCGCCGAGGTCGATCGTTTCCGCGCCGGGCGCGGCCGTGCAATCGGCCCCGATCGCGACGAAGCGGCCGTCATGGACGGCGAGATTGACGGGCTGGCCGCCGGCATCGACGGCGTTGGTGAAGAAGCGATCGGTCATGACTCGGAATGTGTGGGGCGGTCGCTGCGCGACGCCGGCGCGGACGGCGGAAGAACCGCGGCGGCACGGCCCGACCGTTGGCAGGGAATGCGGTCACGATATCGGACAGGGCGGCCAGTGGCCAATTAAATGTCGCGATACGGCGCATTCGATTTCGCGATGCGCGGACGGGCGGCCGTCGGGCCTGGCGCGGCGATGGGGTGCGATCATCGGGGCGGCACCCGCATTGCCGATAAGCGTGCGCCGGCGCGGGCGCGGCCGGGCGTATCGCGCCGCCGCGCCCGGCCGCGATTTGCGCGGCAACAGACTTTACACGTTGTTACCCGGCCGCACCGGACGCGCATCCGCCCTTTCCTTATACTCACGCCGAGTTCGCCACCCGTCCCGGAATTCGTCGGCGAACACGTTGCCGATGCAGGAAACATCATGATGCGCATGCCTTCCACGAAGACCGTTCTGTTCACATCGCTCGTCGCCGTGGCGGCGCTTCCGCTGACCGCCTGTGTCGCGCCGGGCTACTACGGCGCGCAACCGGGCTATCCGCAGCAGCAATACGCAACGCCCGGTTACGCGCAGCCCGCGTATTCGCAACCCGGCTACGTGCAGCAGCCGGCGTATCCGAGCCAGGCGCCGCAGTACGACCAATACGGCAACCCGCAGTCTTATGGCGGCCAGTACGGCAACGGCTACGGCACGCAATACGGCACCGTTGCGAACATCCAGCCGATCAGCGGCTCGATCGGCACGTCGGGCGTCGCCGGCACCGTCGTCGGTGCGCTGGTCGGCGGCCTGGTGGGCAACCAGTTCGGCCGCGGCCACGGCCGCGATGCAGCCACCGTGATCGGCGCGCTCGGCGGCGCAGTCGCCGGCAACCAGATCGGCCAGCAGATGGGCGCGGCCCAACCGCCAAGCAGCTATCGGATCGACGTGCAGGTCAGCGACGGCTCGACGCGCTCGTTCGACGTACAGTCGCCGGGCAACCTGCGCCCGGGCGATCGCGTCCAGATCAACGGCAATCAGCTGTCGCGGTATTGACGTGGGGCGCATGCGCCTGAGCTGATCGGGCGCATCGCAGACGCCTCACGTCGCGTCGGTATTTCGCGCGTCCGACACCGTGCGCCGCTTCGGCGCAGCGCACGGGCGCGCATCGCTTCATCCCGTTCCTTCCGTCAGCACGGCATGCTTGTCGCGCACGGCACGGCGTCGTCACGCTCGTCACGTCGCGCGGCGCCCGCGGTCGGCCTCGCATCGAATGCAGCGGCCGGTACGTCCGCATCCGGCTCGTTTCCGCTAGCATTCGTGCGGCGCCGCGTGCGCGATTGCCTGCAGACACCGCGAACGCTCATCGATTCTCCACCCGTCATCTCCACCGCCCTTCGCACATCGATGCGGTGTTGCTTCGCGCATGCCGCTGCGGCACGTCGATCGCACAAGCAACTGCACGCGTTTCCGCTTAGCATTGCCGATGCCCAGCCGCGCGTCGCGCCGCAGATTCCGATATCCCGGCACACCAACGACAATCCCGACCGATGATCACGATCCGCCTGCTCGACGCCGCCGACGCGGCGCAATTCCAGTCCGTCCGCCTCCGCGCGGTCGACACGTCGCCGACCTCGTTCCTGCCGACCCGCGACGAAGAAGCAGGCGTCCCGATCGACGAATTCGCGGCGCGCATCACCCCGACCCACGAGCGCGCCGTGTTCGGCGCGTTCGACGACGCAACGCTCGTCGGCATCACGGGCGTGCGCCGCGACGCGCGCGCCAAGGTCGCGCACAAGGCGACGATCTGGGGCGTGTTCGTCGACGCCGCGTATCGCGGGCGCGGCATCGCGCAATCGCTGCTCGACAGCGCGACCGCGCACGCAGCGCAAGCGTGGCAGTGCACGCAACTGGTCCTGTGCGTGAACGAGATCAACGGCACCGCGGAACGGCTGTACGCGTCGCAGGGGTTCGTCCGGTTCGGCACGGAACCGCGTTCGCTGTTCGTCGACGGCCGCTTCTACGACGAACACCACATGGTCAAGACGCTGGCATGACGCGTCGCGTTCGCGCGCACCGGCAGGCGGCGCGCGAACGCTCTTCCACGCCGTTACGACACCGCTCGTCGGTGATCGTCGTGTTGATCGCCTGCCCGGCGGATGTCGGCGGCATGCCGTTGTAGTCGAACGCGACGATGCCGCCCTGCGCGGCCGACGGATTGCCGGCCGCCTGCGTGACGAAGACGAGCGGCACGCGCACGTTGATCGAGCCGTCCGCGCGCAGCGCGCTGCCGTAGAGGCCGCCCTTCAGATTCATGCCTTTCGGCAGTGTGATGTCTTTCACGGGCGAGTCCTTCACGTCGCTGCGGCACGCTCCGACTTATACGTCGTCATACTACGTTGCGTGATCCAGACGCGGCCGAAATCAGGGAAAATTCTGCCTCCAGTTTAATTTCACATATGTGAGCGCACACTCACACAGAAGCAGAGAGATACGTTGTCGTATATTTATGCGCACAAACTTCGATTGAAAGTCCCTGCCCGATCACGCCTGACCGCGGCACGGTCTTCCTCGCCGATGTCGGATAAGCAGCTCGACCAGCAACGATGCCTTCCAGCGGACCGCATGCGCCACGGCATACCACTACGATAGGCGCGAAACCTCATACCCGAAATTCGCCGCGAACATGCCGCATTCACATGCGCATCGGTTTCGGTGATTCCGCGTCTGTTCACCCCCCGTTCGCCACGCTATCGTTTCCCCATCTTCACAGCCCAGGAGTTGCCTTTGCCTTCCCGCCACGGAGTCGACCTCATCCGCGCCCGCGCACTGTTCGATCGCGAGCGCCGTGCATTCACCGAAGCCATGCCGATCTCCCGCGCGTTGTCCGCGGAAGCGTCCGAGCATTTGCTGTTCGGCGTGCCGTTGCACTGGATGCAGGACTGGTCGACGCCGTTCTCGCTGGTCGTGAAGGAGGCGCGCGGCGCGACGTTCATCGACGTCGACGGTCATCGTTACGCGGACTTCTGTCTCGGCGACACCGGCGCGATGTTCGGCCATGCGCCCGAGCCGGTCGCGCGCGCACTTGCCGAGCAGGCGACGCGCGGCTACACGACGATGCTGCCGAGCGAGGACGCCGCGTGGGTCTCGCGCGAACTCGCGCGCCGCTTCAAGCTGCCGGTCTGGCAATTCGCGCTGAGCGCGAGCGACGCGAACCGCTTCGTGCTGCGCTGGGCGCGCGCGGCCACCGGCCGCAATACGATCGTCGTGTTCAACGGCTGCTATCACGGCACGGTCGACGACGTATTCGTCGATCTCGTCGACGGCCGCCCGGTGCAGCGCGACAGCCTGCTCGGGCAGTCCTACGACCTGCTCGCGAACACGCGCGTCGTCGAGTTCAACGATCTCGACGCGCTCGAAACGGCGCTGAAGGACGGCGACGTCGCGTGCGTGCTCGCCGAGCCGGCGATGACGAACATCGGGATGGTGCTGCCCGATCCGGGCTTCTGGGAAGCCGCACGCGAACTGACGCGCCGCTACGGCACGCTGCTCGTGATCGACGAAACGCACACGATCAGCAGCGGCCCCGGCGGCTACGCGGCCGCGCACGGTCTCGAACCGGACGCGCTGGTGGTCGGCAAGCCGATCGCGGGCGGCGTACCGTGCGCGGTCTACGGGTTCAGCGCCGAATTCGCGGCCCGCGCAAAAGAGGCGAAGTTGAACGCGCCGCCCGGCCATTCCGGGATCGGCACGACGCTCACCGCGAACATGTTGGCCATGCATGCAATGCGCGCGACGCTCGCCGAAGTCGCGACCGATGCCGCGTATGCGTACATGTTCGAACTGGCCGCGCGACTCGCGACCGGGCTCGAACGGGCGATCGCGAAACACGGGCTGCCGTGGTGCGTGACGCGCATCGGCGCGCGCACCGAGTTCCAGTTCACGCCCGTGCCGCCGCGCAACGGCACGATCGCGGGCGAACAGCTCGACAGCGAGCTCGAGCACATCGTGCATCTGTACCTGCTGAACCGCGGCGTGCTGATCACCCCGTTCCACAACATGATGCTCGTGTGCCCGCAAACGACGGCCGACGACGTCGATACGCTCGTCGCGCAGTTCGACGCATGCCTGGGCGAACTGGCGTGACGTGATGCAGCGTGCGTTCGGCTCGCCCGCGGCGGCAAGCCGAACGCACGCCCGGTGCTACTTCGGCAGATCCGTCGGATCGACCTGCGTGCCGGGCACGCCTGCGGTGCGCGCGCTCGCTTCAAGCTCGTCGCGCAGCGCCGCACGCGTGCCGCTGCCGCCGGAATCCTGCCCCGACGCACTGCCACCATCGAGTGCCGGCAGGATGTAGCCATTCACCATCCGGCGGAACAGCTTCACGTTCTCCGCGTCGCGCAGGCCGCCGTCCACCGGCAGCACGCCGGTCATCACGATCACTGCATTGCGCTTCGGCAGCACCGTGATGAATTGCCCCTTGAAGCCCATCGCGTCGAATTCGGGCTCGCTCGCGACGATGTTGTTGATCCACCAGTAGTAGCCGAAATGCGGCGACACGCGCGGCGACGTCATCTGCGCGATCCACACCTGCGGCACGACCTGACGCCCCTGCCAGCGCCCGCCGTCGAGCACGAGCATGCCGATCTTCGCCATGTCGACCGCGCGCAGCCGCAGCCCCCAGCCGGCCGATACGAGCCCCGTGCGGTCCGCGCGCTCCCATGCGGCGCGCTTCATGTCGAGCGGGCCGAACAGATGCGCCTGCGCATAGCGCTCGACGGGTTCGCCGGCCGCCGCGCTCAGCATCGCCGACGCGAGGATCGGATTCACGTCGGTGTACTCGAACGTGGTGCCGGGCGCGACCTTCGGTGCCGCCGACGCGGCGAGCTTCAGCCGGTCCGGCGCGGTGTAGTAGATCGGGTCGTCCTTCGGGCTGAAGTCGTAATGCAGGCCGCTCGACATCGACAGCACGTGCTTCAGCTCGATGCCGCGCTTGTCCGCGAGCGCGTCGCCGAGATCGGGGCGCCATGCGGCGAGCCGCGCGGCCACCGGCTCGTCGAGATGCACGGCACCGCGACCGACCAGGATGCCCGCGACGAGCGACGTCACGGCCTTCGTCACCGAATACAGTTCGTAGGTCGAATCGCGCGACGCGTTCGCCCCGTAGCGCTCGAAGATCAGCTTGCCGTCCTTCACGACGAGCAGGCTGTACACGTCGAGCTTCTGCTCCCGAATCCAGCGCGACAGCTCGACGAGCTTGCGCGACTCCACGCCGACGTCTTCGGGCGCGGCCGCCGCAAGGCCGGCTTCATGCAGCGGCGGCAGCGCATCGTCCGCATGCACCACGGACGGCACCGGCGCCGACGCCAGCACGCCGCCGCCGATCAGCAGCGCCGCCACCCGCGCGAGCAGCCGTCGCATGAAAGGCGCCGCGGGACACCGCCCATCGCGACGCCACGTGGACGAAGGGTCAATTACATGTGCAATCCTCATCAAATCTCCGGCGCATCGTTGAACGCGGCGGCGGTGCCGGGCACCCCCTTCGTCCGACGGCTGCGCGCGAGTTCGTCGCGCAGCGCCTGCGTGGTTTCCGCGCGCTCGACCGGCGGCTGCGCGGGCGTGAGCGCCGGCAGGATGTAATCGCCGACCATCCGTCGATACAGGTTCAGATAAGTCGCGTCGCGCAGGCTGCCGTCAGTCGGCAGCAGGCTCGTCATCACGACGACCGCGCGTTGCGCGGGCAGCACCGTGATGAACTGCCCCTTGAAGCCCATCGCGCCGAATTCCGGCGTGCCGTGTTCGACGACGTGGCTGATCCAGCAGTAATAGCCGTAGTCGGCCGCGGCCGGCGACGGCGTCGTCATCTGCCGGACCCAGCCGGCCGGCACGATCTGCTTGCCGTCCCAGCGGCCGTTGTCGAGCAGCAGCATGCCGATCTTCGCCATGTCGACGGCGCGCAATCGCAGGCCCCACCCGCCCGCCACCGCGCCGGTGCCGTCGGCGCCGCTCCAGCGGTAATGCGCGAAGCCGAGCGGCTCGAACAGACGCTTGCGCGCGAAGTCGTCCTCGCGTTCCCGCGCGGCGATCGACACGGCCGTGCCGACCAGCACCGGGTTCACGTCGATGTAGTCGAAATGCGTGCCGGGCGCCTGCGCGGCCCGGCTCGTCACCGCGACGCGCAGCCGGTCGGGCGCGTCGTAGTACAGCGGATCGGTGCCTTCGCGCGTCGTGTAGCGCAGGCCGCTCGACATCGACATCAGATGCCGCAGTTCGATGTCCTGCTTGTCCGCGAGTTCGCTCGCGAGATCGGGCCGCACGGCCGCGATCAGCGGCGCGACCTTCGTCGACGGGCCGAGCTTGCCCTCGCCGTCGAGAATGCCGGCGAGCAGCGCGGTGATCGTCTTCGTCACCGAATACAGCTCGTAGTTGTTGTCGCGCGTGAGGCCGTCGCCGTAGCGCTCGAACACGATCTTGCCGTCCTTCACGACGACGAGGCTGCGCACGTCCATCCGGTCGCGGCGCAGCCATTCGGACATCCGCACGAGCGGCGCCGAATCGACGCCGGCCGCTTCGGGCACGACGCTCGGCAGGTCCTGTGGCGCGCCGCCCGCAGCCAGCACCGGGCCGCCGCACGATCCGGCGACGATCGCGGCGGCCGCGATGCCGCGCATTGCGAGGGAAACGCTCATCCTTGCTCCTGTTGAAACGCGCGCCCGCCGCATCCGGCGGGCCGTTGCGTCGAATCCCGCGAAGTCAGTCGAGACACGGCTTGCCGGCCGGCAGGAACCGCCCGCGCCCCGGCTCCGCCGCGAGCAGCCGGCCGTCCTCGACGAGCAGCTCGCCGCGCGCCAGGCAATGACGCGGCCAGCCCGTCACCTCGATCCCCTCATAAGGCGTGTAGTCGACCGCATGATGCAGCGACGCATTCGCGATCCGCACGCGCTTGTCCGGATCCCACACGACGATATCCGCATCGGCGCCGACCGCGATCGTCCCCTTGCGCGGATACAGCCCGTACAGCTTCGCGGGCCGCAGCGACGTCAACTCGACGAACTGATGCAGCGACAGATGCCCCTTGCGCACGCCGTCGAACAGCAATGGCAGGCGCGTCTCCAGGCCCGGGATTCCGTTCGGGATATGGTCGAACGACACAGCCTGCCCGCCCGGATGCTTGCCACACGGGTCGTCGTAGTTGAACGGCGCGTGATCGGACGAGAATACCGAGAATACGCCCTGCTTCAGCGCCTTCCACACGGCCTGCTGGTTGGCCGGGTCGCGCGGCGGCGGGCTGCATACGCATTTCGCGCCTTCGTAGCCTTCGTGACCGTGATGACCGAGGTCGGCTGCCGTCAGATACAGGTACTGCGGGCAGGTTTCGGCAAGGATCGGCAACCCGCGCGACTGCCCCCAGCGGATCTGCTCGATCGCCTCGGCGCCCGACACGTGCACGATCAGGATCGGCACATCGACGAGTTCCGCGAACGCGATCGCGCGATGCGTCGCCTCGCGCTCGACCACCGCCGGCCGTGCATGCGCATGGAAATGCGGCGCGACGTGGCCGTCGCCGAGCAGCCGCTCGGTCAGCCAGCCGATGCAGTCCGAGTTTTCCGCATGCACCATCACGAGCGCGCCGTGCTCGCGCGCGACCGACAGCACGTCGAGCATCTGCCGGTCGTTCAGCTTCAGGTCGTCGTAGGTCATGTACACCTTGAACGACGTGTAGCCGTTCGCGATCAGCCGCGGCAACTCCTCGGCCAGCACGTGCGGCGTCGGATCGGCGACGATCAGGTGAAAGCCGTAGTCGATCAGCGCGCGCCCTTCCGCGCGCCGGTGATAGTCGTCGACGGCCGCCTGCAGCGACTGCCCCTTCGCCTGCGCGGCGAACGGCACGACGGTGGTCGTGCCGCCGCACAGCGCGGAGCGCGTGCCGGACAGGAAGTCGTCGGCCATCTTCAGCCCGTCGGGCATCGGCTGGTCGAGATGGCAGTGCGCATCGACGCCGCCCGGCATCACCAGCATCCCGGTTGCATCGAGCTCGCGCGGCGCGCGCGGGAGCCCGTGGCCGAGCATGGCCACGCGCCCCGCGCGGATGCCGATGTCGCACGAGAACCGGTCCGCCGCCGTCACGACATCCGCGTGACGGATCACGAAATCGAGATCGTTCGACATGGCGCGCGCCTCAGATCACGTCGCTGAAGAGACGCCCCCAGCCCTTCACCTGCCGCGTGTCGTAGTCGGCGAGCTGCAGCGACTTCCACACCACGGTCGAGATGGTGTCGTAGATCGGAATGCCCGTCTCTTCCTCGAGCGCCGGCACCAGGTGCGCGGCGTTCAGGTTCGTGCAGAAGATCGAGATCGCGCGCGGGCCGGCCTTCGCGACTTCGCGCACCATCCCGCCGATCTGGTCGCCCGTCACTTCGGAGAACGAGAAATTGACCTTCAGGTTCAGATGGCGCTCGGCGATGCAGTTCAGCCCCGAGCGGCGGTAGTTGTCGACGATCTTCGTCTGCACGTCGTCCAGATACGGCGTGACGAGGCCGAACTCGTGCGCGCTGGTCTTCTTCAGGATCTCGTTGAGCGCGAGCACGGAGGTCGTGGCCGGAATGCCGGTCGCTGCGGTGATGCGCTGGCACAGCCGCTCGTCCGCCTCGAAGCCGAGCCAGCCGGACGACGTGCCGTTCCACGCGATCACGTCGACCTTCGCGTCGGCGAGCAGCATCGCGGCCTGGATGATCTTGTCGTCGTCGAACTGGCCAAGCGCGTGGCCCGTCAGCGAAATCTCGGTGACGGGAAAGCGCGCGAAGTGCGCGGACACGCCCGGCAGGCCGGCGACCATCGCGCTCGTCAGCGGTTCGAGCGACGTGTTGGACGACGGGGTAAGCATGCCGAGCAGGGTACGTTTCTTCATGATGGGTTTCTCTCTACCAGTGAATGCAGTCGATGCAGTGAAAGGGGTCGGTCAGACCGGGAGCTTGTTTTCGTAGTCGATCGCGCTGGAGCACACGAGCAGGCCGACGCCGGCCGCCGCGAACACCATCAGCGCAAGGAAATAGGAACCGGTGAACTGCACGATCGCGCCGACGACGATCGGCACGGTGATGCCGCCGATGTTGCCGCCGAGGTTCATGAAGCCGCCGAGGAAGCCAATCTTGTTGCGCGTGCCGAGCGACGACGGAATGCACCAGTACAGCCCGCACCAGCGCAGGAAGAACAGCGTCGACGACAGCAGCGCGACGCACACGACCGGGCTCTTCACGTAGGCGACGGAAAAGATCGACACGGTCGCGATCACGGCCGCGATGCCGAACAGCGTGCGCATCACGACGTTCGGACGGCCGCCTGCGGCCTTCCACTTGTCGGCGATCCAGCCGCCGAGCAGCTCGCCGACGAAGCCGCAGAAAAAGATGATGAAGGTCGAGCCGCCCATCTGCTTGATGTCGAAGCCGTGCACCTTGTGCAGGTAGTTCGGCATCCACGTGAGCAGCCCGTAGAACACGCTGTTGAAGCACATCCAGCCGAAGAACATGCACCACACCGAGCGGTACTTGAAGAAGTCGCGGGAGCGGCCCGACGCATCGGCCGGCTCGGCCGCGAGATCGCTCGCGTGCGACGCCTCGATGTAGTCGGCTTCGAGATCGTTGACGCCCGGATGTTCGCGCGGCGTGTTGCGGATGTAGTACCACGCGAGGAAACCGGCCAGCACGGTGCCGACACCGGCTACCGCGAACGCGAGCCGCCACGAGCCCAGCAGCGCGATCAGCCCGGCGATCAGCACCGCGCCCAGGGCCGCGCCGAGCGGCGCGCCGCCGTCGAGCAGCGTGGCGCCGCGGCCGCGCTCGGTCTGCGTCATCCAGATCGCGTTGAGCTTGCCGCCGGCCGGATAGATCGGCGCTTCGGACGCGCCGAGGCCGAGGCGCGTGAGCAGCAGCGCCGGCGCGCTCGTGCACAGCGCGGCGATCGCCTGGAAGAAGCCCCAGAACACGGTCGCCGTCGCGATCACGATGCGCGGCTTGAACCGGTCGGCCAGCATCCCGCCCGGGATCTGCATCACCGCATAGGTCCAGAAGAACGAGCTGAGGATCAGACCCTCCATCGCCGGCCCGATGTTGAACTCCTGCGAGATGTAAGGCATGGCGACGGACAGCGACGCGCGATCGACGTAATTGATCGCAATGAGGCTCAGCATGACGACGAATATCTTCCAGCGGACGGCGGATTTGCCGACCGTCAGGGCGGCGACACCGGAGGTTGAAGACATGGACGGACTCCAGGAGTGAACGAGGATGGTCAGGACGTCGCGCAACGTGGAACCGAGTATAGGATTAGAAATTTATAATTACCGTTAGCGTAAACACTTGGTTTCATTGAATTTGTTCAATCACTACGATGGTGCAGGGTAAGCCCCGATATCGTGATAAGCTTGCCCCATCATGAGCCAGACACCCCGCAATCCCCTGCTTCTGCGCACCCGCGGCATGGCCGCGGAGATCGCCGCGCGCCTGCGCGTGATGATCGATGAAGGCGAATTGCCGCCCGGCGCGCGGATCGACGAAAAGGAACTGAGCCTCGCGTTCGACGTGTCGAAGACGCCGCTGCGCGAAGCGCTGAAGGTGCTCGTCGCGGAAGGCGCCGTCACGCATCGCCAGTACATCGGCTACCGCGTCGCCCCGATCGACGTCGCCGACCTCGTGTCGACGTTCGAGCTGCTGCACGGGCTCGAGGCGATGGCGGGAGAATTGCTGCACAAGCGCATCGCCGCGTCGACGCTCGCCGCGTTGCAGGCGAAGCACCGGCGGATGGTCGAGTGCCACGAGGCCGGCAAGCGCGTCGAATATTTCCGGCTGAACCAGCAGATTCATCAGATGATCGTCGACGCGGCGGGCAACCCGGTGCTGTCGGGCATCTATGCGTCGCTGATGTCGAAAGTGCACCGCGCACGCGGCGCCGCGAATGCGGACACGCTGCGTTGGGCCGAATCGCTGCACGAGCACGAAGCCATCATGGCCGCGCTCGCCGATCCCGAGCACACGCAGCTGCCGCAGGTGCTGCGCAGCCATTCGGAAAACACCGCGCGCGAAGTGCTGGCGATCCTCGATCGCACGAGCACGGCCGACGCGCCGGGCAAGCGGGCGGCCGAAGCGTAAAGCCGGCTGCGCGCAGGCCGCCCTGCTCCGGCGGCCTCGTCGGTCGTCAAGTCGTTCGGTCCGCTCAGGCCATCGCCGTCGCATGGCTCAGCCAGTCGCGCTGGCGCGCGAGCACCGCGTCGGCCGTGTCGCCGACGCACTGCCGGTAAACCGACGGCGCGGTCGCGCCTTCCGTGTTGATCGCGAGCACGCGCGCGTTCGCGTCGAGCCCCGTCTGCCGCGCCAGCGCCGGATCGCGCATCAGCACGGTCAGCCCCGCGATTCCCGCCGCGCCCGACTCGCCGGACACGAACGGCACGTCGCGTTCGCTGCCGGCAGCAAGCCCGCGCATCGCCTGCACCGCATCGTCGTCGTCGATCAGTCCGATCCTGGCCGTGCGCAACATGGATCAGTACAACGCGCTCACGCACGAGCTGTTCTTCTCGAACGACAACGTGAAGCGGTTCAAGACGCTGGTGAGCATGAGCCGCGTGAAGGTCGGGCTCGCGGTGCCGGTGGAGATCGGCGAGTGACGACCGGCGTCAGCGCCGGTCGGCGGCCAGTGAACCGAAAAACGTCGCGACCCTGGCCTTGCTCGTCGTCTGCAATCGCGACATGAGTCCGTGATCGACTTGTCTCAGCCCGTAAGTCTCGCCGATGTCGCGCTGCATCCGGCACCACAGATGGCTCGCGATCTCCGCATCGACCATCGCGCGGTGGGCGCGCCCTGCCTTCGGCAGCCGCAGCATGTCGGCGAGGCTCGACAGCCGGTGACTTTGCGCGTGCGGGTAGATGCGCCGCGCGACGAGCATCGTGCACGCGAACGCGTGCTCGGCCGCCACGCCGAGCATGCCGAGCTCGGCCTGCCAGAACCGCTTGTCGAAGCCGGCGTTGTGCGCGACGACGGGGTGGCTTCCGACGAATGCGGCGGCTTCCTTCATGACCTTCGACACCGGCGGCGCCGACGCGATCATCTCGTTCGTGATTCCGGTGAGCGCGACGACGTCGGACGGAATGCGGCGCCCCGCGTTCATCAGGCTCTGGTAGCGGTCGACGATCTCGCCGTCGCGCAGCAGAATCACGGCGATCTCGGTCGCCCTGTCTCCCATGTTCGGGGACAGCCCGGTTGTTTCGAAGTCGAGTACCGCTACGGTTTGCATGGTCGAATCGGAGGAAGGATACCTGGCGCGCCACGTCGATCAGGACGCGTCGCGCCGACGGAAAAGCGCCATAGTATCCCCGGATGCGGTGTGCGGCGGCAAACACCGTCGTCGTGCGTGGCTCATCTCCATGTCCGTTCAGGCCGGCACGCTCGCCGCTTCCGCCGCAAAACAACGGCGAATGCACCGATGCCCCCGCGCATCGGTACATTCGCACGCCCGCTACGTCAGCGACAACTGAAGCTCGCCGCCGAATTCACGTCGCCCGAACCGTTGTAGCGCGCGACCTGCGGATACGGACACAGCGGACGCGTGCGTCCCGCTCCCCACGACGTCGGCACGTCCGCATTCGGCACCGCGTTCGTCGTGTCGCGGGCCGTGGCGACGATCGCCTTGGGCGCCTGCCCCTGCTCGACCCACGCGACGAGCGGCGTCAGCATGTCGAACTGGTCGGCTGCCGGCCCGCCCGAGCAGTGGTTCATGCCCGGCACCGGATACAAGCGCGCGAAGTCCGACGCGTCGCCGCCGTTCGCCTGCGCGAGCCGTCCGTACCAGTCGCTCGTGTCGTTGTACGAGAACACCGGGTCGCCGGTGCCGTGATAGACGAGCAGCTTCGCGCCGCGCGACTTCAGCGCGGACAGGTTGGTCTCGTCGGGCGGTGTCATGAACGACCACGAGGATTGCGTGTAAACGCCGTTCGTCGCGAAAATCGCCGGCGCGTCGTTGTCCATGTCGAAGCCGAGCGCGAAGCCGGCGAGGTTCGCGAGCGTCGCGGCGGTTTTCGGCGGCGTCGTGAACGTGAACGCCATCGCGGCCGGATCGAGCGTGACCGAATTCGACTGCTTCCACGCGGCCCAGCCGCCGGCCGCGATGCCCGGATCGTACGGAAAGCTAGCGTAGAGTGCCGTGCCCGCGCTGTTGCGCGCACCCGCGAACACGTTCTCGAGCGCGCTCTTCTGCGCGGTCGTCAGGCAAGCGCCGGTGCGCGTGCCGTTCGCGCAGGTCGGGATGTCCGTCTCGACGCTGAAATGCGCCTGGCATGCGGCGACGTCCTGCACCATCCCGTCGGCCACGCCGTCGAGCGCATCGCACTTGTCGAGAATCGTCGCGCCGACGAACTTGCGCTCCGTGTCGGTGAAGCCGCTACGGATGTCCGGCAGGCCGTTCGCGCCGGTCGCCGATGCGATCTTCGCGAACTGCTGCGCGCCGTACATCTCGCCGATCGCCGCCTTCGGCAGGTGGAAGCCCGGGTCGCCCGCGATGATCCCGTCGTAGTCGGCCGCGTTGCGCACGGCCGTGACCATCGCGTGACGGCCGCCGTTCGAGCAGCCGCCGAAATAGCTGCGGTCGGGCATCTTCCCGTATGCGAGCCGGATCACCTGCTTCGCCATCGGCGTGAGCGCGTCGACGGCGCCGTAGCCGTAGTCGAGTCGCGCCTGCGGGTCGAGGCCGAACAGCGGGTTCTGCGCGGCGCTGTGCCCGGAATCCGAGCTGATCACCGCGAAGCCCATGTTCAGCGCGTCGGTCAGCGGCCCGCCGCCGCCGATCTCGCCGGTCGCGGTCGTGACGTTGCCGTCGAGCCCGCCGTTCGCCTGGTAGAAGAAGCGGCCGTTCCACGCTTTCGGCAAACGCATCTCGAAGCCGATCGCATAGGTCTGGCCGTCCACCGCGCTCACCCGCTCGTTCATTTTCCCGTCGATCACGCAGTGTTCGGCGATCGGCTTGCCGGCCACCTTCAACGCGCCGGCGGCCGCGGTGGTCACCGACGTGAACGACGTGTTCGCATACGACAGCTTCGCGGCGAGCGCGTCGCACGTCTGCGCCATCGCGGCCGGCGTCGCGGCGCTCAGGTGCGTCGGCGTGGCGCTGACCGAATCGTCGCCGCCGCACCCGGCGAGCATGGCCGCGGCCGACAGCGGTGCAATGCAAAGGAATGCAGATTTCCTGTTCAAGATATTTCCCCTTCTTCAGGCTGCCGGATCAGAACATGTGCCGCACGCCGACCATCGCGCCGAGCTGCCCCATCCCTGCGCCGGGCGTCGTGCCGGGTCCGCCGCCGCTGACCGCGTAGCGTGCATGCGCGCTGTTCCACAAATACGACGATTGCGCGTAGACGGCCGTGCGCTTGGTCAGCAGATAGGTCGCGCGCAGCGTGGCCATCGTCGCGCGCGTGTCGTGCGCGCTGTTGACGATCCGGTAACCCTCGCCGTCGACGACGAAGTCGGGCTTGATCGCATACGACGCACCGAGGAAGAACAGGTCCGAATGCGCGCCGGGTGCGGCCGGCGAACCGGTCGACACGCGCCGCCCGATCCAGCCCGCGCCGATCCGCGCGCCGGCCGCCTGCGCATATGCGCTCACGTGCGTGCGCGCGTCCTTGCCGCCGCTGCTGGTGAAGGCGACCGGCGCGATGCCGTCGAAGAAGTTCGCGGCCGCGCCGGTGCCGCCGCGCTGCTCCTCGTACGATGCCGCCGCGCCGAAATACGCGCTGTCGTACTTGAGCATCACCGACCAGTTGCGGCACTGGACGGCATCGCCCGGCACCTGCCCCGCGCACGTGCCCTGCCCCGGCGAGTTGCCGGTGCCCGCGCCGTCGCGGCCGAACGAATACGCGGCGCCGAGCGTCACGCCGCGATACGTGCCGACGTAGGTCACCGCGTTGTCGGCGCGGCCGTTCGGCACGTATGCGTCGAACGAGCCGAGCCCGTAGATGTCGGGGCCGATGATGTCCGCGCCCTGCAGCGCGAGGTAAGTCATCGTGTACTGGCGGCCGAACGCGAGCGTGCCGAAGCCGCTCTTCAGCCCGACGAACGCCTGCCGCCCGAATAGCCGGCCGCCCTGCCCGAGATCGCCGCCGCGCACGTTGAAGCCGCTTTCGAGCGTGAATACCGCCTGGTAGCCGCCGCCGAGATCCTCGGTGCCGCGCAAGCCCCAGCGCGACGGCAGTTCGCCCGTCACGCCCGGCATGCGCACGACGTGATCGCCCGCCGCGTTCGCGTGCGACACGAACTCGACGCCCGTATCGATGATCCCGTACAGCGTCACGCTGGACTGCGCGTGCGCGCCCGGCGCGGCGAGCGCGCAGCACGCGCCGGCGGCCAGCAGGCCGTTCCTTGTCTTCGTCTTCATAGCGTTGCGTCTCCAGACCATGTTGAATCGCGCGCTCTGACGGCGCGCATTGAAAAAACGAAACCTCAGTCGCCGGCTTGCGGGCGGCGAATCAGCACGAATGCAGCGAAGGCCGCGACGAGCGTGACGGGGATGCTCGCGCCGATCACGACGGGCGCGCTGCGGCCGGCGGCCAGCAGCGTCGCGGCCGCGAGCGGCCCGACGACGGAGCCGAGCCGGCCGACGGCCACCGCCGCGCCGACGCCGGTGCCGCGCATCGCGGTCGGGTAGTAGATCGCCGCGAGCGCATACAGCACCGACTGTCCGCCGACCACGAACATCCCCGCCGCGAACGCGGCCGCCGAGAGCGATGCGAAGCCGGGCGCGGCCGCGAGCGCGGCGAGCGACAGCACGATCCCGACATACATGCCGCCGACCACGCGCGACGCGCGCATCCGGTCGAGCGCCGCGCCGATGCCGAGCGCGCCGAGCCCCGCGCCGACGTTGAACGCGATCTGCACGAGGCCGACGTGCGCGCGATCGAGCCCGCGCGAGGCCATCAGCGACGGCAGCCAGTTCAGCAGGAAGTAGAGGACGATCAGCGTGCAGAAATAGCTGACCCACAGCGCGACCGTCGACGTCGTGCGGCCGTCGCCGAACAGCGTGCGCGCGACGCTGGTGCGCGCGGCCGGCGTGCCGGCGACGTCGAGATACGCGCGCGATTCCGGCAGGAACAACGCCAGCAGCGGCACGAGCAGCAGCGGCCCCACGCCGCCGACGTAGAAGATGTGCCGCCATTCGGTGTCGCCGGCGAGCAGCACGCCGATCAGCGACGCGATCACGCCGCCGAACGGGATGCCGCAGTACATCGCCGCCACCGCGCTGCTGCGCGAGCGCGGCTCGACCGCTTCGGACGACAGCGCGATCAGGTTCGGCATCGCGCCGCCGAGGCCGATGCCGGTCAGCACGCGCACGACGACGAGCATCGCGAAGGTCGACACCTGCGCGGTGGCGATCGACAGCAGTCCGAACAGCACGGCCGACGCGATCAGCACGCGCTTGCGTCCGATCCGGTCGGCGAGGCGCCCGCCGAGCATCGCCCCCGGCAGCAGCCCGAAGGTGCCCGCGCTGAACGCGATGCCCATCTGCGACACGGAAAGCCCGAATTCGCGCGCCATGCGCGGCGCGGCGACGCCGACCGACTGCAGGTCGAGCCCTTCGAGGAGTGCGATCGCGAAACACAGCGCGAGCGTGGTCGCGACCGTGGGTTTTTCGGCAACGTAAGTGTTCATCGTGTCTCCAGTCCCATGTCTTGTAGTCGGTCGGCCTGTACCGGCCGACCTTATCAGGCAGCCTGATTCACTGGCCGCAAGAATGCCTGCCGGTATCCTGGCCGGCAGGTCGTTGTTCCTGCTTGCTTCGGTTTGCTTCGCTTCCGCCTACGCGTAAATCACGTCGGGATCGCGCCGCGCCGGGTCGTACAGCGCGTCGATCGTCGCCGCGCGGTGCTTCTGCACGGCCGCCTGGTTCAACGAACCCTTGTCGGTCACTTCGCCGAGATCGAGCGATGGCGGCGTGTCGATCAGCCGGATGCGCGCGACGAACGTCGAACCGCCGCTTGCATGCCGGTTCAACGTGACGAGCCATTCTGCGAACGCCGCGCGCACGGCCGGCGCGCGCAGCACGTCGGAAACCGGTGCATCGGCGGCGAGCCCAGCCAGCGCGCGGCATGCGTCGATGCGCGGAAACACCAGCAGCCCGATGTCGTCGCGATTGATCCCGGTGACGACCACGTCCTGCACGTACGGCGCGCCGCTCGACACCGCGTTCGCGCGCAACGGCCCGACGCTGACGAAGGTGCCGCTGCTCAGCTTGAAATCCTCGGTCAGCCGGCCGTCGAACAGCAGCCCGAGTTCCGGCCGCTCAGGATCGGCGAAGACCCCCGCGTCGCCGCTGCGGTAATAACCCTCGTCGTCGAATACGTCGCGCGGATCGACGTCGGCATGCCAGTAGCCGCGCATCACGTTCGGCCCCTTGAAGCGCAGTTCGAGCTTGCCGCCGCACGGCACGAGCTTCGCATCGCAGCCGGGTGCCGGCAGGCCGATGTAGCCGGCGCGCATCAGCGGCCCGGTCGTGAACAGGCACGACGGCGACGCCTCCGTCATCCCGAGGCCGGCCATGATCCGGATGCGCTCGCCGCAATGCGCGTCCGTCACGCGGTCGAGCCGGTCCCACGCGGCCTGCGACAGCCCCGCGCCGCCGAAGAAATACAGCTTCACGCGCGAGAAGAACGTGTCGCGCAGCACGGCATCGCGCTCGAGCGCGACGGTCAGCTCTTCCCAGCCCTTCGGCACGTTGAAGTAGATCGTCGGCGCGATCTCGCGCAGGTTGCGCACGGTTTCGTCGAAGCGGCCCGGCACCGGGCGTCCGTCGTCGATGTACAGCGTGCCGCCGTTGTACAGCGCGATGCCGAGGTTGTGACTGCCGCCGAACGTGTGATTCCACGGCAGCCAGTCGACCAGCACCGGTGGTTCGCGCGTCAGCTCGGGCATCGTCTGGCGCAGCATCTGCTGGTTGCTGCAGAGCATCCGGTGCGTGGTCGGCACGGCCTTTGGCAGCTTCGTCGAACCCGACGTGAAGAGAATCTTCGCGAGATGATCGGGGCCGATCGCGTCATGGATCGCATCGATCGTGCGTGGAACGGTCGCGAGCAGGCGCGACAGCGGCACGACGCGGTCCGCCGCGGCGCCATCGGCATCCGCATCGTTCGCGACGATCAGCGCCGCATCGGCCGGCAGCGTCGCGTCGAGCGCACGCGCGAACGGCGCGCGCTCGGCGACGAACACCGCGCCCGGCCGCAGCACGCCGAGCGTGTGACGCAGCTTGCCGTAATCGGTCGACACCAGCGAATACGCGGGCGAGATCGGCGCATACGGCACGCCGGCCAGCATCGCCGCGAACATCAGCTGCAGATGCTCGAGATCGTTGCCGGACAGCACCGCGAGCGGTCGATCGACCGACAGCCCGAGATCGACGAGGCCCTGGCCGAGCGCGCGGGCGCGTTCGAGCATCTGCGCGTAGGTGATCTCGATCCAGCGGCCGTCGGCGCCGCGCCGTGCGGCCAGCACGCGGTCGGGATGCGCGTGCGCGCCGCGCACGAGGCAGTCGGTCAGGCGCGTCGGGTAGTCGCCGAGCGGTTCGCGCGAGCGCAGGTACCACGTGCCGTCTTCCGCGCGACGAATCTCGGCCGCGCCGACCGCGACCGCCGCCGCGCGATAGCGCACGCCGCCCGTGTCGTTCGCCGGCCCGCTTACGGGCGTCGCAACATTCATCGTCGGCTCGCTCATATCGGGTAGTGACGCGGTGTGGTCTGCACGGTGATCCAGCGCAGCTCGGTGAATTCGGCGATCGACGCGCGGCTGCCGAAGCGGCCGTAGCCGCTCGCTTTCGTGCCGCCGAACGGCATCTGCGCCTCGTCGTGCACGGTCGGCCCGTTGATGTGGCAGATCCCCGATTCGATCCGGCGCGCGACCGTCATCGCGCGTGCGATATCGCGGCTGAACACGCTCGCCGACAGCCCGAACTCGCTGTCGTTCGCGAGCGCGACCGCTTCGTCGTCGCTGTCCGCGCGCAGGATCGCCACCACCGGCGCGAACGATTCCTCGCGATACAGCCGCATGTCGCGCGTGACGCCGTCGACGATCGCGGGCTGCATCGTCGCGCCCTCGATCCGGCAGCCGAGCGGCAGGCGCGCGCCGTGCGCACGCGCATCCTCGACCAGCGATGCCGCGCGCGCGGCCGCGGCCGCATCGACCATCGTGCCGAGCGCATGGCCCGCCAGCGGATCGCCGGCGACCAGCGTGCGCGCCTTGTCGGCCAGCCGTTCGACGAGCGCATCGGCGATCGGCCGCGCGGCGATCACGCGCTCGGTCGACATGCAGATCTGCCCCTGGTTGAAGAACGCGCCGAACGCGATCGCGTCGACTGCCGCATCGAGATCGGCATCGTCGAGCACGAGCACCGGCGCCTTGCCGCCGAGTTCGAGCAGCACGGGTTTCAGGTGCGCGGCCGCATGGCGCGCGATGATGCGCCCGACGTGCGTGGACCCGGTGAAGTTGATCCGCTTCACGTGCGGATGCGCGATCAGCCGCTCGACGAGTTCGGGCGCGTCGGCCGCCGCGTGCGTGATCACGTTCACGACGCCCGCGCCGAGCCCGGCATCCTCCAGCACCGCGCCGATCAGCGCGTGCACGCCCGGGCACGCTTCGGACGCCTTCAGCACGACCGTGTTGCCGCATGCGAGCGGCATCGCCAGCGCGCGCGTGCCGAGGATCACCGGGGCGTTCCACGGCGCGATGCCGAGCACGACGCCGCACGGCACGCGCATCGCCAGCGCGAGATTGCCGGGCACGTCGGACGGGATCACGTCGCCGTCGATCTGCGTCGTCATCGACGCGGCCTCGCGCAGCATGTTCGCCGCGAGCGTCACGTTGAAGCCGAGCCAGCCGGGCGTCGCCCCCGTTTCGGCGACGCCGGTCGCGATGAACGCGTCGATGCGTGCGTCCATCAGGTCAGCCGCCTTCAGCAGGCGACGGCGCCGTTCGGTCGGCGCGAGCGCCGCCCATGCGGGGAAAGCGCGATGCGCGGCATCGATCGCCGCGTCGGCGTCGGCCGGGCCGGCCGCCGGCGCGCGCGACGCGAGCGCGCCCGTCGCGGGGTTGAATCGGTCGAAGGTTCGGCCGTCGCGGGCGGTGCACCACTCGCCGGCGATCAGCATCCGTCTGTCGGTCATGTCGTCTCCTGCCTTGCCTGTCTCTGTCGGTTGCGTCGGCGCTTGTATCAGCGCTTGTATGCCTGCAGGCCCGGCTTGATCGTCTTGTCGTCGAGGAACTGCTTCAGCCCCTGCTCGCGGCCGCGCTCCGGATCGCGCAGCTGCGCCTGGTCGAGCTTCGCATACAGGTAATCCTCGCACTGCTCCCATGTGAGTTCGCGCGAACGCTTGAAGCCGTGCTTCGCCGCGCGCAGCACGACCGGGTTCTTGTCCATCAGCCGCGCGGCGAGCGCGATCGTCGCGTCGCGCAGGCCGGCCAGCGGCACGCTGCTGTTCACGAGGCCCATTTCGGCTGCCTCCACGCCGGTGAACGTGTCGCCGGTCATGATGTAGTGAAGCGCGCGGCGATGCCCGACCGTGTCCGCCATCGCCTTGCTGACGAGGTTGCCCGGCGGGATGCCCCAGTTGATTTCGGACAGCCCGAACACCGCTTCGTCCGCCGCGATCGCGAGGTCGCACGCGACGAGCGGCGAGAAACCGCCGCCAAAGCACCAGCCGTTCACCATCGCGATCGTCGGCTTGTTGTACATCCGCAGGCGGCGCCACTGCCATTCCGATGCGTCGCGCCGCACCTTTTCCTGCAGCGCGTCGGAGCCGCCGTCGATCTCGCGGAAATATTCCTTCAGATCCATGCCGGCCGTCCATGCCGCGCCCGCGCCGGTCAGCACCAGCACCTTCGCCTCGTCGTCGAATTCGACCGCGTCGAGGACTTCCAGCATCTCCCGGTTCAGCGTCGGGCTCATTGCGTTGCGCTTCTCGGGGCGGTTCAGCGTGACCCACGCGATGCCGGCCTCCACCTTCACTTCAACGGTCTGCCAGCGGTTGTCGTACTTGCTCATGTCTGTTCCTGTCGTTCGTTCCTGTGCGATTCGGTGCGCAGCATTCCTGCTGCGGACGGCTTCATTTAATATCAGGCTACCTGATATTGCAAGCGGCATGAGCGCCGGTGTAAACCCGGAGCGGAAAGCGGCGGCAACGATGGAATCGGGGAACGGTCAGGCGCCCGGCAGAGCGAACGCGGGCCGCGCAGGCCCGCGCGATGAGGGGGGGCGGAAGGGGTCAGCCGCGCAGGTTGCGCGAGAACAGTTCGAGCGCGCGCTGCACGTGCGCGGCGTCGTCGGCGGATATGTCGCCGAGCATGCGCTTTTCGAGTGGGCGCAGCACGGCTTCGCATTCGCGCAGCATCGCCGCGCCTTCGTCGGTCAGCGTCAGCAGGATGATGCGGCCGTGCGACGGGTCCGCTTCACGCGTGACGAAGCCGCGGGCGGCCATCACGCTCATCACTTCATTCGCCGATTGCGGCGTGATCCATGAGCGCTCGGCCAGTTGCGCGTTCGACGACGCGCCGCGCGCCTCGAGCACCGACAGCGCCGTGTATTGCGCGAGTGTGATGCCGAGCGGTGCGAGCGCGTCGGTCATGTGGCGGCGCAGCAGCCGGTCGAGACCGCCGATCACGTAGGTCAGGCGCTGTTGCACGCGCGGCTTCGGCTTGTCGCCCGTCGCGCGGGCGGCGTTCTTCG
This sequence comes from Burkholderia sp. AW49-1, assembly GCF_053427845.1. Taxonomy (NCBI): domain Bacteria; kingdom Pseudomonadati; phylum Pseudomonadota; class Betaproteobacteria; order Burkholderiales; family Burkholderiaceae; genus Burkholderia; species Burkholderia sp. AW49-1. Next base: position 258,202 of record NZ_JBSAXF010000007.1, read on the forward strand.
CGGCGTTTTTCGGGTTCGCGGGCTTGGTCGGTGCGGAACTCATGGTGCGGGCGGGATGGAATTGCGGGCCATCTTACCAGCACGTCGGGGAGCGAACGGCATGTTCCGGCAAGCCGGACAGCCTCCGTGCGCGTGTGCGTGCGCGGCCGACCGCGCGACGGATCGCCTGCCTCGCTGCGTCAAACGCATCCCATGAACGGGATCCGACACGCGGTCAGCCGCGCGGCGCCCCCGCGAATCGGGCGGTCGGCAGCCCTGTGTAGCGCGTCTGAGCGACGAATACGCCGCCGGCGTGCGCATCGCTCGCCAGCGCGTCGTCGCTCAACCCGACGCGCGCGCTCGTCACGTACAGCCGGCCTTCGCCGTCGAGCGTCACACAGCTCGGCTGCGCGGTCGGTACGGCCACGCGATCCGTCTCGACGCCGTCCGGCCCGTAGCGCACCACGCGCCGGCCGCCCCACTGCGCGCTCCACAGGCCGCCGTCGCGATCGACGATCGAGCCGTCCGGATCGCCGTCGGGATCGGTCAGGCGCGCGAACGGCCGCACGTTCGCGACATCGCCGCCTGCACGGTAATCGCACACGAAAATCTCTCGCACCAGCGAATCGCAGAAATACATCTTCGACCCGTCCGGCGAGAACGCGATGCTGTTCGCGATCGCCGCCGCCGGCAATGCAAGCCGTTCGAGCGTGAGGTCCGGATTGAGCCGGTAGAAGCCGCCGACCGCGCGCGGCGGATCGCCGCCTTCGTCCTTCATACCGAACACGAACGCGCCGAACGGATCGCAGCGGCCGTCGTTCAGCCGCGTCGGCAGATCGGGTTCGACGTCGACGATCCGCGTGAATTCGCCGCTGCGCAGATCGAGGAACGCGAGATGCGTCGCGAGCCCGACGAGCAGCACGTTCGGCTCGTTCGTCAGCGCGAAGCACGCGAGCCGCTCCGGCATCGGCCACTGCGCGAGGTCCGAGCCGTCCGCGCGGCAACGCCACAGCCGCGCGCCTTCGATGTCCGTCCAGTACAGCGCGTGCGTGGCGTCGCACCACGTCGCGCCTTCGCCGAGCGTGTTGCGGCTGTCGACGAGCAGCGCCGCCGCGCCCGGATGAATCTGTTGCATGCCGTCTCCCGATATCTGTCGCCTTCGCGGGCGGACGCGCGTTCGTCAGGGTCAGATTTTCATCGCGCGCCGCTGGTTGCGACGATACTGGTCGAACAGCACCGCGAGCAACAGAATTCCGCCGCGTATCAGATATTGGTAAAAGGTCGGCACGTTCAGCAGGCTCATCGCGTCCTGCACGGAACCCATGATCAGCACGCCGACCAGCACGCCGGAAATCGTCGCGACGCCACCCGTCAGCGACACGCCGCCGAGCACGCACGCGGAGATCACGCCGAGCTCGAGGCCGACCGACGTCTTCGGATCGCCGAGGCTCATCCGCGACGCGAGCATCACGCCGGCGAAGCCGGTCACGAGCCCCTGCAGCACGAACACCGCGATCTTGATGCGCATCACCGGCAGCCCCGCGAGCAGCGCGGCCTCGCCGTTGCCGCCGACGGCCAGCACGTTCTTGCCGAACACGGTCTTGCGCAAGAGGAAACCGAACACGACGAAGCCGACGATGTTGCTCCAGATCGGATACGAAATGCCGAGGAACGACCCGCCGCCGAGATCGAAGAATCGCTCCTCGGAGATCATCACCGCGTCGCCATTCGACGTGATGAACGCGAGCCCGCGCACGACTTCCATCATCGCGAGCGTGACGATCAGCGAATTGATCCGCCAGCGCGCGATCAGCACGCCGTTGACGAGCCCGACCGCACCGCCCGCGAGCACGCCGGCCGCGATGCCGAGCACGACGCTGTGCGTCGCGGTGATCAGCGTCGACGCGACGACGCCCGAGAACGCGACGATCGACGCGACCGACAGGTCGACTTCGCCGAGCGCGAGCACGAACATCATCGTCACCGCGATCGAGCCGATCAGCGTGACGGACAGCAGCAGGCCCTGGATGTTGCGCGGCGTGAGGAAGTCCGGCACGGTCAGCGACAGCGTCGCGAACAGCACGAGAAACACCATCACGATGCCGGAGCGGTTGATCAGTTGCCACACGCCGCCGCGCGCTCGCGCGGGCGCGGCCGCGGCATCCGGGGACGGGGAAGTACGTTGGGGTTGCATTGCCTGGCTCATATCAGTTGCTTTCCGGTTGACTGCGCTAGCGCGGCAGCGCGAGCTTGATCAGCGCGTCGGGCGTCGCCTGCGCCTTCGCGACCTCGCCCGCGATCCGCCCTTCCTTCATCACGACGATGCGGTCCGACACGCCGATCACCTCGGCCAGGTCGCTCGACACGATGATCACCGTGCGGCCCGCTTCCGCGAGCTCGTAGAACAGGTTGTAGATTTCCGCGCGCGCGCCGACGTCGATGCCGCGCGTCGGCTCGTCCATCAGGAACACGTCGATGCGCTCGGCCAGCCAGCGCGCGAGCACGACCTTCTGCTGGTTGCCGCCCGACAGCGCGCCGATCGGCGTCTCGCCGTCGCGGGTCTTGATCGCGAGCCGCTCGATGTAGCGTTGCGCGAGTTCGCGTTCGCGCCGCGCGTCGAGCAGCACGCGCGCCGGGCTGAAATGGCGGCGCGCGCTGATGTTCAGGTTGTCGGCGACCGACGCGATCGCGACGATGCCTTCCTGCTTGCGGTCCTCCGGGCACAGCGCGATGCCGGCACGCACCGCGTCGCGCGGGCTCGCGAACGCGACGCGCTTGCCGCCCAGCTCGACGTGCCCGCCGCTCGGGCGTGCCGCGCCGTACAGCAGCTTCATCAGCTCCGAACGCCCCGCGCCGACGAGCCCGAAGAAGCCGACGATCTCGCCGCGCCGCGCCGCGAACGACACCGGCTCGGACAGGCCAGGCCCCATCAGCCCCTTCGCCTCGATCAGCACGTCGCCGGCCGTGCGCGGCCGGTAGCCGTACACGTCCTCGATCGAGCGGCCGACCATGCAGCCGATCAGCCGGTCCCGGTCGAGATCGGCGACGGATTCGAACGTCTCGATCCGGCGGCCGTCGCGGAATACCGTCACGCGGTCGCACAGCGCGTCGACTTCCTCCATCCGGTGCGTGACGTAGATGATCGCGCGGCCTTCCGCGCGCAGCGAACGGATGATGCGGAACAGCTGCGTGGTCTCGCGCGCGGACAGCGAGCTGGTCGGCTCGTCGAATGCGATCACGCGCGCATCGCGCATCAGCGCCTTGCCGATCTCGATCATCTGGCGCTGGCCGATCGACAGATATTTCACCGGAATGTCCGGATCGATATGCTCGCCGAGCCGCTCCAGCGCGTCGAGCGCGCGTACGGCAAGCGCACGTTCGTCGACCACGCCGAGCCGGCTCGGCAACTGGCCGAGCATCAGGTTCTCCGCGACCGTCAGCTCGGGCACCAGATGCAGCTCCTGGTAGATGATCGCGATGCCGGCCTCGAGCGCGGCGCGCGTCGACGCGAAGCGCTGCACCGTGCCGTTCAGCGTCAGCGTGCCGGCCTGCGGCTGGTTCACGCCGGACAGCACCTTCAGCAGCGTCGACTTGCCCGCGCCGTTCTCGCCCATCAGCCCGTGCACTTCGCCCGCGCGCACCGACAGCGACACGCCGTCGAGCGCGCGCACGCCCGGGAACGTCACGGTGATGCCGTCGAGCGCGAGCAGCGCATCGCCGGCCGTGGCCGCGTCGTCGTTGTCGGACACGGCCGTCATCGTCTGCATCGTCATCGCGTCGTCGCCCCGCACGCTCAGATGCCGAGCTCGGCGCGCACGGCCTGCCAGTTCGCGCGCGTCATCAGCTTGCCGCTCGTCTGCGTGTCGGCGGGCGGCATCTTGCCGTTGCGGATCCAGTCGACGAGGTTCTGCGTGCTGTCCTTGCCGTGGTTCGTCGAGCTGACCGCGATCGTCCCGTAGAAGCCGGTCGGTTCCTTCTTCTGGAATTCGGCGAACGCCTCGCCCGCGCCGTTGATGCCGACGCCGATCACGTCGGCCGCCGGGATGTGCAGCTGTTCGGTCGCGCGCACCGCGCCGAGCACGGTTTCCTCGTTCAGCGCGAAGACCACCCATTTCTTCACGTTCGGATGGCGCGAGAGCACCGGGAAGGCCGCCTCGAGGCCGCCACTGTCGTCGGTCGTCTTCTGCGGCGCGTCGAAGATGTTCTCCTTGCGGAAGCCGTTCGCAAGCAACGCCTGCGTCGCGCCGTCGGTGCGCAGCTTCGCCGTCGGCAGCTCGTAGTTGGTGATGCGCAGCGCGCCGACTTCCTCGGGCTTCCAGCCGCGCCGCTTCATCTCGTCGGCGATCGCCTGGCCGACCTGGTTGCCGATCTTGGTCGCCGACATCCCGAGGTGCGGCACGTTCGTGAGCGGCTTGCCGGTCGAGTCGACGAGCTGATCGTCGACCGTCACGAACTTCATGTTGTAGCGCTTCGCGCGCGCGGCGATCGCCGGCCCGAGGCGGACGTCGGGCGCGCAGATCACGAAGCCCTGCGCGCCTTGCGAGTTGAGGTTGTCGATCGCGGCCAGCACTTTCTCGCCGTCCGGCGTGCCGATCTTCACGACCGAGAAGTTTTCCTTCTGGCCCAGCGCGGACGCCGCGTTCTGCTCGTTGATGAACCATGCCTGCTCGGGCATCTTCACCAGAAAGCCGATCTTCAGCGGCGCGTCGGCGTGCGCCGCGCCGTGCATCCCGAGCGGCGCAATGCAAAGCGCGGCCAGCAGCGCGCGCAGGGTGTGTCGGCGAATCGTGCGGTTCATGCGGTGTCTCCTTGTATTGGCTTGGGTCTTCAACTACCTTCGTGCGCGGTCGCGCTCGCGATGGCGCGCGCCGGCACGGTGTCAGCGGCCGAACGCGTCGGTCCCGACGCGCCGCCCGAACAGAAACGCATCGGCGACGAGCCGCAACGGCCGCACGTCGACGTCACTTTCGCCGCGCGCGATCAGCGCGCGGAATTGCGCATACAGCGCCGGATACTCGCGCTGCGGCCCGATCTCGACCGGCTCGCCGCCGATCGACAATTGCGCGCCACCGCGGCTGATCGCGAGCACGCCGTCCGACGTGTCGACCGCGATCTCCCATTGCTCGACGGGGCCGTGCCGCCAGTCGAATTCCGCCCGCACGGGCACGCCTTCCGTATCGGCGCAATCGAGTTCGGCCGCGATCGGCATCTGCGCGTCGCTCGGCACGTAGAGCGTCGCCTCGCGCAACACGAGTTCGCGCGGCAGGATCCGCGTGACGATCGACAACGCGTTGATGCCGGGATCGAACACGCCGAGGCCGCCGGGCTCCCAGATCCACTGCTGGCCCGGATGCCAGCGCCGCACGTCTTCCTTCCAGCGCACCTGCACCGCGCGGATCGTGCGCGTCGCGAGCCACGCGCGCGCCGGTTCCACCGCGCTCGCGCAGCGCGAATGCCAGGTCGCGAACAGCGTGAGGCCGCGTTCGCGCGCGAGCGCGTCGAGCGCGGCCACTTCGCCGAGCGTCGCGCCCGGCGGCTTTTCGAGCATCACGTGCTTGCCGGCTTCGAGCGCGGCGCGCGCCTGCGCGTAGCGCACCTGCGGCGGCGCGCACAGCGACACCGCGTCGAGTTCGGGCTCGGCGGCCAGCAGCGCGCGCAGGTCCTGATAATTGCGCACGCCGCTGACTTCCGCGTGACGGCTCGCGCACGCGGTCAGCACGAAACCCGGTTCGGCGGCGATCGCCGGCAGGTGCTGGTCGCGCGCGATCTTGCCGATCCCGATCACGCCCAGCGAAATCACGTTGCTCATCTGCGTTCCTCCTTCGCCACTTGCTCAGTGCGCCCAGCGCAGCACGAGCGGATCGAGCCGGCGCGCGATCGCGATCAGCTCCGCGCGCGTGTCCGGATGCAGTTCCGGCATCGGATGCCGCGGCCGCTCGCACGCGATCACGCCGCCTTCACGCATCAGCGCCTTCGCGGTGAGGATCCCGGACTGGCGGTTCTCGTGATTGATCAGCGGCAGCCACGCCTGATAGCGCGCGAACGCATCGTCGTGCCGCCCTTCGCGGAAGGCTTCGAGGATCGGCCGGATGCCGTCCGGAAACCCGCCGCCCGTCATCGCGCCGGTCGCGCCGGCATGCAGGTCGGCGAGCAGCGTGATCGCTTCCTCGCCGTCCCACGGCCCTTCGATCGCGTCGCCGCCGAGCCGGATCAGCTCGCGCAGCTTGTTCGCCGCGCCGGGCGTCTCGATCTTGAAGTACGCGACCTGCTCGATCTCGCGCGCCATCCGCGCAAGGAACGGCGCGGACAACGCGGTGCCGCTCGCGGGCGCGTCCTGGATCATGATCGGGATGTCGATCGCGTCCGACACGCGCGCGAAGAAGTCGAAGATCTGCGCTTCGGGCACGCGGAACGTCGCGCCGTGATACGGCGGCATCGCCATCACCATCGACGCGCCGAGCTGCTGCGCGCGCAGGCTGCGCGCGGCGCACACCTGCGTGCCGTAGTGCGACGTCGTGACGATCACCGGCACGCGGCCGGCGACGTGTTCGAGGATCGTGCGCGTGAGCACGTCGCGTTCGTCGTCGGTGATCGCGAATTGCTCGGAGAAGTTCGCGAGGATGCACAGGCCATCGGAGCCCGCGTCGATCATGAAGTCGACCGCGCGCTTCTGGCTCGCGAGGTCGAGCTCGCCGGTGTCGGAAAACGTCGTCGGGACGACGGGAAAGATGCCGCGATAACGCGGCGTGCTGCTCGATGTCATGGTTCGGTCCTGCGTCGGCCTCGAGGCGAGGCCATCAAGCGTTCACGGTTTCATATCGCCACTTCGCGTCGCGCGGGCCGTTGCCCGCGCCCGCCTGCCGTTCAATGCGAATGACTCGGCACGTCGGCACCGCGCATGCCGACCAGGAAGTCGAGGTCGCACCCCTCGTCGGCCTGCAGCACGTGATCGATGTACAGCCGCGCGTAGCCGCCCTTGCCGAGCTGGCCGGCCACGCCGGGCGCCGCGGTCGGATCGACGTCCGACAGGCGGCGCTGCAGTTCGTCATCCGTAATGTCCAGGTGCAGCGTGCCGGCGTCGCAGTCGAGTTCGATCCAGTCGCCGTTGCGCACGGCGGCCAGCGGCCCGCCCGCGGCGGCTTCCGGCGCGACGTGCAGCACGACCGTGCCGTAAGCCGTGCCGCTCATCCGCGCATCCGAGATCCGCACCATGTCCTTGACGCCCTGGCGCAGCAGCTTCGGCGGCAGCCCCATGTTGCCGACCTCGGCCATCCCCGGATACCCGCGCGGCCCGCAGTTCTTCAGCACCAGCACCGAGCTGGCATCGACGTCGAGTTCTTCGTCATTGATCGTCGCCTTGTAGTGATCGAGGTTCTCGAACACCACCGCGCGGCCGCGATGCTTCAGCAGCTCGGGGCTCGCCGCCGACGGCTTCAGCACCGCGCCGCGCGGCGCAAGATTGCCGCGCAGGATGCAGATGCCGCCGTCCGCGATCAGCGGCCGGTCGAGCGGGCGGATCACCTCGTCGTCGTAGTTCGGCGCTTCGCGCACGTTATCCCACAGCGACTTGCCGTTGACCGTCAGCGCGTCCGGGTGCGGCAGCAGCCCGCCTTCGCCGAGCCGGCGCAGCACGGCCGGCAGCCCGCCCGCGTAATAGAACTCCTCCATCAGGAAGCGCCCGGACGGCATCAGGTCGACGATCGTCGGCGTGTCGCGGCCGATGCGCATCCAGTCCTCCAGCTCGAGCGGCACGCCGATGCGGCCCGCGATTGCCTTCAGGTGGATCACCGCGTTGGTCGAGCCGCCGATCGCCGCATTCGCGCGGATCGCGTTCTCGAACGCGGCGCGCGTCAGGACCTTCGACAGCACGAGCCCTTCGAGCGCCATCTCGACGATGCGGATGCCGGACATGTGCGCGAGCACGTAGCGGCGCGAATCGACGGCCGGAATCGCGGCGTTGTGCGGCAGCGCGACGCCGAGCGCCTCGGCCATGCACGCCATCGTCGACGCGGTGCCCATGGTGTTGCAGGTGCCGGCCGAGCGCGACATCCCGGCCTCGGCCGACAGGAAGTGGTGCAGGTCGATCTCGCCCGCCTTCAGCGATTCATGCAACTGCCACACGGCCGTGCCCGAGCCGATGTTCTTGCCTTCGAGCTTGCCGTTCAGCATCGGCCCGCCCGACACGACGATCGCCGGTACGTCGCAGCTCGCCGCGCCCATCAGCAGCGCCGGGGTCGTCTTGTCGCAGCCGGCGAGCAGCACGACCGCGTCGATCGGGTTGCCGCGGATCGCTTCCTCGACGTCCATCGACGCGAGGTTGCGCGTGAGCATCGCCGACGGCCGCAGGTTCGATTCACCGTTCGAGAACACCGGAAACTCGACCGGGAAGCCGCCGGCTTCCGAGATCCCGCGCTTCACGTGCTCGGCGAGCTTGCGGAAGTGCGCGTTGCACGGCGTCAGTTCGGACCACGTGTTGCAGATGCCGATGATCGGCCGGCCATCGAACTCGTGATCGGGGATGCCCTGGTTCTTCATCCAGCTCCGGTACATGAAGCCGTTCTTGTCGTTCGTGCCGAACCATTGGGTGGAGCGCAGCCTGGGTTTTGTTGCCGACATCGTCAGTCCTGTGGTGACGGGATACCGGCGCAGTCTAGGCAGAATTTTGATAACTGGCTAATGACGTTTTAGGCGATTACGATATCGATTCCGATATCGATATAAACCCGTACGATGCAAGAAGCCAGCCCGTGGGGAAACCGCAACCGCCTGAAGACCCGCCAGCTCCTGCTGCTCGTCGCGCTCGCCGACGAAGGCAGCATTCACCGCGCGGCGGCCGCGTTGAACATGACGCAGCCGGCCGCGTCGAAGCTGCTGCGCGAGCTCGAGGAATCGATTGGCGCGGTGCTGTTCGAGCGGCTGCCGCGCGGGATGCGGCCGACGCTGTATGGCGACGTGCTGATCCGCCACGCGCGCGCGGCGCTCGGCAGCCTCGACCAGGCGCGCGAGGAACTGGCCGCGCTGAAGGCCGGCCATCTCGGGCACGTGGCGGTGGGCGCGATCACGTCGCCGGGGCTGCGGCTCGTGCCGCCGGCCGTCGCCGCGGTGAAGGGCACGCATGCGAACGTGCGCGTGTCCGTCGCGATCGACACGAGCAACGCGCTGCTCGAACACCTCGCGCAGGACAGGCTCGACATCGTGCTCGGCCGGCTGTCCGCCGAACACGACAAGCTGCACCTGCGCTACGAGCCGCTGACCGGCGAGCCGGTCGCCGCGGTCGTGCGGCCCGGCCATCCGCTGCTCGCGCAGGCACCGCTGTCGCTCGCCGACGTGCAGCGCGCCGCGTGGGTGATGCCGCCGGCCGGCAGCGTGCTGCGCCACCGCTTCGAGCTCGTGTTCCAGCGCGCGAGCCTGGCGCCGCCAGCGAACGTCGTCGAGACGGCCGCGCTGCTGTTCATCACGCAGCTGATCGAGCAGAGCGACATGATCGCGGTGCTCGCGGAAGATGTCGCGCTGTACTACGCGCGACACGGGATCGTCTCGGTGCTGCCGCTGGAGATGGATTGCCGGATGGACGATTTCGGGATCATCACGCGCACCGACCGGCTGCATTCGCCGGCCGTCGAGGTGATGGCCGATGCGATTCGGGCGGCGGCGAGGGAGGTTTACGGGGTCGGGGTGTAAGGCGAGGGACAGGGTCCGCCGCCGCAGCGCGGATAACCGGGTCGCCGCTCGTGGCTCTATGTCAACAGCGTCGCGCTCTATGCAATCAAAAAATTGTCATTTCCCGCTCCTCACCGCCGTCCTCCACGACGACGGTGGGCGAGCACCGGATTACGCCCCTTCTTCAGAACTGCGCCGTGACCTGAAAACCCACCGTCACGCGTGCCGTAGGAAACCCGGACGGTTTGTAGATCGGTGTGCCGGCAAACAGGTCGTAACCAAAGGCTCCCATTCGAGTCGCGACGCTGCCCTTCACGCCGATCACCGCGCCCGCAAGCTGCGTGCCGACGAGACCAACCGGCTGCGGACCCCACACGCGGCCGTAGTCGACGCCCGCATAGGCCGCCTGCCCGGTCTGGCCGATCGGCGCCTGCAGTTCGTTGCGCCAGTAGAAGCCGCGCGACGCCGCGAGCATCGTCTCGCCGTCGAATCCGCGCACCGTATAGCGGCTGCCGATCGTCAGGTCATCGATGTAGTACAGCGTATTGCCTGTGTACTGACCGTGGAACGTCGTCACGTAGCGGAACGGCTGCTGTGCGATTGCGAACGGGACTGACAGATTCGCGTCGAGCACGGCCATCCTGTAGCGGTAGGTCGGGCCGCCGTCGGCCGACAGGGTGTCGTCCTGCGCGCCGAACGCGCCTATGCCCTGCCGGTACGCGAACGTGCCGTCGAACTGCGCGTTGCCGAAGTAATGGCGATCGGTCAGGCCAAACTCGACGAACGTGTTGTTGCGGCGCTGCTGCGGGATCTCGGTGTCCTCGATGAAGCTTTGCCCGAAGCGGCGCGACAGTCGGAACTGCGCACCGAACACGTCGTTCTGGCTGCGCGACAGCACGCGGTTCAGCTTGAAGTCGACCGTCTTCGAATTGCCGCTCGCAACGAAGGTCTGGTTTACGCCGGCGATCTGCTGGTAGTACGTGTTCGTGTAGGCCGACAGCGTCGCCGTCCAGTAGCCCCACGGGATCGAATAGAAGCCGTTCCAGCCGTGCGAGCCGAGCCTCTTGTCGCCGAACTCAAGATCCTGGCTCACGCCGATGTTGAAGATGTCGTTTAGGCCAAGGGGATTGTCGATGCCGAGCGACAGGTTGCCCTGCAGGCGGCCGGTCGCGCGCGTACCCGAGTTGTCGATCGACGCGACGACGGTCCACGGCTTGCCGCGTTTCACGTCGAGCACGACGTCGCTTTCACCCGGCACATCGGCCGGCACGATCTTCATCGACACGTCCTGGCTCGACACGCGTTTCATCTGCTCCAGCCCTTGCTCAAGGTCGCGCAGGTTCAGCAGTTCGCCGTCGCCATTCGGGAAGGCGGTCTTCCAGGTGCCGCGGAGCTTTTCGTCGGCGAAGCGCACATGGCGGATTACCCCGGGGATCAACGAGAGATTCAGCGTGCCGCTCGACAGATCCTGCTCGGGCACAAGGACGCGCGTGGTGACATACCCGCGCGCCAGGATCGCTTGCGACAAGCCCTTGACCAGCACGTCGATACCTTGCTTACCGACACACGCGCCTGCGTAATGCGCGAGCCATTCGCGTGCGAAAGCGAAGCGATCAAGCGGCAATGCCGAATCGCCCTGAGCTTTCACTGCGCTGGGCAACGCGTCCGGTACGTCGAGCGCAAACCGTTCAATGCGAAAACAAGGCGTTTCGGCAGGCATGACCGGGTACGCCTCGACACGCGGCACCTCGGAACGGACCGAAGGCGCATGCACCGCAGCGTCGCGCTGCTGCGCGTCGCGTTGCTGTTGCGCCTGGCGATCCTGCTCCGCGTTCGCGCGTGCGGCGGCAGCTTGGTCGGCGGGCGTCGGTGCTTGCTGTGCCTGCACGGTGATCGCCATCAAAGCGGCGAACGGTACGATCGCCAGCTGTTTGGTTATTGTCATTTTGTGGTTAGTTGTTATGCTGGCCCGACACCACGTGGCTATTTGGTCACTTTGACGACATCAATCGTAAACACAAGGTCTTCGAAGTCCGGTTCACCCGTGCCGTCACTGCAATGGAATGCAATATGACCATCGTCCTTTTTCACCAACATTCCAGCATTTCCAATCCACGCGTGGGAAGCGTCATCATATTTCCAAACATTCCAGACTTTAAGGGCGGCCTTTCCACCCCTCTTAATCGTCACATTCATCGGAATATGTTGCGGGCTGTGATCCCCCCATATAACAAAATCCGTCAGAATCTGATTGTTAATCTCAATATTACAATTAACTGCCTTTATATTGACGCCTTGAATTGTCGATTTTTTACTTGATACAAAATCAAGGGACAGTCCTGTTTCCCCAGAAGACACGTCGATCTCATACAAACCGTATATTTCCCAACCGTCAACTTCAATTTTGGGTGCTCTAGCTTCTTGGAAACGCTGCGCTAATGAGATGTTCGTCATGTCAATATCCCGGTCTGCGATACGGATCTACCGTTGCATGGTCTTGCGGCCACCGAGGCACGAATTCCTTCCCTCTGTCACCGGCGGCGATGACTTCGCAACTCAGCTCGATCGATTACGTCATCGCTCTTTCACAGTTTCCGGAAGTGCCGTTCGTGCCAGCGCGAGTTGAATTCTTCCTTTAATGCACCTTTGTTTTCGTTGTCTGCCAGTGCTTGCGAGCCTCATTCAAGCTACTTCGATTAGCGCCCCCCGCGAACGCAGGATCATCTGATTGCACGGGATCGTCCTCCCAGCCGCACACAGAGCATATTTCATAATCGCCTCTTACACTTATGGTCAGGCTCTCGCAACATGGGCAGGGTACGTAACTTGCTTTCTCTTGCTTCATTGCTTGTTCCAATATTCCATTCCAGCCGTCGGTTTGAACATCGTCTTTGGCGCACCGTCTTTGTTTTTTGATGCAAATGTGTTCGTCGCCGGATCATAATACAACGTGTCGCCATTCGGTCTCGTCTTCGTCAGTGTTCCCGCCGGCGGATTGCTTACGAAGTCCTGTGCGGACTGAACATATTGCACCGAGTTCTGATACTCTGGGAACTCGCCACCGTGCTTGGTCGAATGGCCGTAAGCGTTTTCAACGGGCGACTTATCTTTTGTTGAAGACCAGAACGCGCTGTTCTTGCCGTCTCCACCCGCCATCGTAAAGACGTAATCGACCAGATTTTTGACCTGATCCGGAATGATCGCCGTGATCCAGTCGCCGACCGTCTTCGCGTCCGGCATCGGATAGATCAGCGAACCAGTCGGCTTGATCGTCGGATCGAGCTCCGTGGCCGGATCAACAATCACGCCGTCACCCTTGCCCGCCGTCTCACCCTTGTACCCCGGTAGTTTGAACCCGGCGAGCCAGCCGGGAGCCGGCGCCATCGGCGAGACCTGATTGTTCTCGACCTCAATCTTCCCCGCCCCAGCCGCGGTCGCCACATCCTGCCCCGACACCGCTGCAACGCCGGCAACCAGGCTGGTCACCAGATTGTCGCGCGCTTCGCGCTCCGATGCCGACAGATTCGTCGACGGCGCCAGCAGACTACCGAGCACGGAACTGGACGCCGCACCCATCGCACCCGCACCACAGCTCTGACTGCTGGCGGCCGCGCCGGCGCATCCGACAATCGCGTGCAGCGCCGCACGCGCCTCCTCGCTGCCGAGGCTGTCGGCAATCTGCTTCACCTGATTCGCGCCAAGTTGCTGCAGATAAGCCACTGTCGCACTCTGCGCGAATTGGCCGAGCCCGCCCGTCACATTGCCGCCCGCTGCCACCGACAGCGCCGTGAGCACCTGCCGATAGGTGCCGCTCGGTCCCCAGTTGGCGTTCAGTTCATCGGCGCGCTGCTGGGCCGCCGCGCGTTGTTCCGGCGTCAGAGTCGGGTCCTTCGCCGCGGCCTTCGCGGCGTCGGCTTCCGCCGCGCGATTGGCGACGAATGTCCCCGCCTGATTGATGAACTGGCTCGTGATGTCGAAGCCGGCCTGAATCTTGTCTTTGTCGAAAATAGGCGCGAGCGCACCACCCGTGTTCGACGTATCGCGATTGATGCTCGCGACCGACTCCGCGGCCGTCTGGCCGGTCAGTTGTTGCTGCTTCGCGCCGTCGGCGATCGTGACGACGCCACCGCTGATACCGCTCTTGGTCGTCGAGTTCGCATCGCCCGACGCACTAAGCGCTACCGGCGGCGCGACCTGCAGCCCGCCGTCTCCCTTCGGTAGCGACGTTCCCGGCACCGGATTCACGTTATCCGCCGTACCCTTCTGATCCTTGCCGATGGTGCCGCCATAGCCACCCGATAGTCCAACCGACGAAGCGTCGTACGACGCATGGTTCTCGATGTCGCTATGAGTCAGCGTCGCGGTGCTCAGCGTGTTCAGATTGTCCTGAACCGCCTTGTCGCTGCTCGCGATCACACCGCCCTTCAGATCCGTATTGCCATTCACGTCGACCTGGAAGCCGCCGTCGCCCGCCTTGACTCCCGATTGCTCGATCACGCTCGCGTAATCGCTGTTCATCTTCGTCTGGCCGACGCTGCCCGCCACGCTGGACTTCCCGGCGCAAAGCGGCGGCACGCATACGCTCACCGAAACGCCCGCGTTTTGCTGCTTCGAATCGTAGTGATCCTTGTCCTGCAGGCTCTCGATGTTCAGGTCACCGCCTACATCGGCAATCACCTGTTTGCCGGACGCGACCGCGCCCTTCAGATTCGTATCGCCGCCAGACTGAATCGCAAGCTGGTTGCCCGCGGTCACATGCGTATTTGTCCACGTCGATGAATCGCCATCCGCGTGGCCGCGATTGCCGGCAACGCCCGCCGTGAACGCTATCCCGGTCTTGTCGCCGACGGTGATCGACACGCCCACCGACGCACTCGATCCGCTGTTCGTACTGTGCTGACTGCTGGTATTTTCTGCCGCCTTCAGGTTCACATTTCCCTCGGCGGCCAGCTTCGCGTTGTTACCTGCAGAAATCGTGCTGCCGATCACGTCAAGATTGCTGTCCTTGCCGGCACCAGCGGCCGCGATCGTCACGTTGTGCCCCGCCGATACGGTGCTACCCACAGCGCTGCTCGAGTGCGCCTGCATCTGGCTGTCGCTCTTGCTCGCGCCGAGCGATACGTTGATCCCGACGCTCGTGGCTGCCTTCATCGGGTCGCCGCCCATCTGCTTGAGCGAGTCATAGGTGTTCTTCGCCGCAAGGCCCGTCGTGGCGGCAGCCAGCGCGATCAGGCGCGGATCCCCACCGACGCTTTGCGCCGCATTCGCCATCTGCCGTCCCGTCTGCACTGCCGCCAGGACCGGATTGGTCACACCTACAGTCACACCCGCCTGACGGAACTGCTGCTGCTCTGCAAAGTTGGATGTATCCGTCGCTGCGTCGATCTTCACGGTCTTGCCGGAAAGATCGACGTCGTTGCCGGCATGCAGGATGCTGCCGGTCGCATGCAAATCGTTGCCCGCGCTCACGCTCAGGTTGCCGTTCAGCGCGCCGATTGCACTGCGGTTGTTCGTGACCGACGAAGACTGCTGCTTGTCCGAATTCGAACGCGAACCAACCGACACCGAAAGACCCCCATTCGACATCAGGCCAGT